>JBEKQO010000459.1:0-3947 GCA_049519635.1 Terriglobia bacterium
GCATTACCAAAGACAACCTGGTGATGCGCATGAAGACTGCCGATTGGGAGGCGGTGCTCAAAACCAACCTGGATGGCACTTTCTATTGTACCCGGGCGGTGCTGCCTACCATGGTCCGGCAGCGCTGGGGACGCATCGTCAACATCGCTTCGGTGGTGGCGCAAACCGGCAATGTAGGCCAAGCGAACTATATCGCTTCCAAGGCAGGCATTATCGGCCTCACCAAGGCCGTTGCCGCGGAGGTAGCCCGGCGGAACATCACGGTGAACGCCATTGCCCCGGGGTTTATCGCCACTCCCATGACCGAGGTCCTTCCTCCGGATGTTAAGGAGAAGATGCTCAGCGTGATCCCGATGGGGCGTATGGGAACGGATGCCGAAGTGGCACACGGTGTGCTTTTCCTGGCCTCGCCGGAAACAAGTTATATTACCGGTCACGTTTTGAATATCAATGGTGGTATGTACATGGCTTGAGGCATTGCCGATTGATGATTGTCGATTGAAGATTTACGGTTCTATGAGTTGCTTCCGCGGTTTTCAATCGACAATCGACAATCGTCAATCGTCAATGCTAGAATGACCGCCCCCACGTAACTTTTAGGAGGATAGACTGATGGCTTCGCCCGATGAGAAAGTAAAACAAATTATAGTGGAGCAGCTTGGAGTGGATGAGGCGGAAGTGACTCCCACCGCGCACTTCGTTGACGACCTCGGCGCTGATTCCCTGGACATCGTGGAATTGGTGATGGCTTTTGAAGAGGCCTTCGAGATCGAGATTCCCGATGAAGACGCGGAAAAGATTACCACCGTCAAAGATGCGGTTGACTATATACAAGGCCACACAAAGAAGAATTGACCAGCCCAGGGCAGGCTTCCTCAGGAGGATTATAGCTTGAACCGGAGAGTTGTTGTTACCGGGGTGGGATTGCTCACTGCCGTCGGCCTGGATGCGGCGGAATCGTGGCGGAATCTCCTGGCCGGCAAGAGCGGCGTAGCGCCCATCACCCATTTTGATACCACCGGTTTCGCCGCCACCATCGCGGCGGAAGTCAAGGGGTTCGACCCGCTTCAGTTCATTGAGAAGAAAGAACTGAAAAAGATGGGGATGTTCATCGTGTTTGCCCTGGCCGCTGCGCAGGAAGCCGTGAAGCAGTCGCAGCTCCAGATCACCCCTGACATCGCCGCGCGCGTGGGCGTCTATATCGGTTCGGGCATCGGCGGATTCGATGTGATCGAGCGCGAGCACACCGCGCTGCTCCAGGGCGGACCACGGCGAATCTCACCCTTTTTTATCCCCGCTTCCATCGTAAACTTGGCTTCCGGCCATGTCTCCATTCGCCATGGCGCCAAGGGGCCGAACTCCGCCACCTGCACGGCCTGCTCCTCCAGCGCCCATGCCGTGGGCGATTCCTTCAAACTGATCCAGCGCTGCGCCGCCGACGCGATGATTTGCGGCGGAACGGAAGCCGCCATCACTCCCATGGGCGTGGGTGGGTTTGCGGCCATGCGCGCCCTTTCCACGCGCAATGACGATCCGGAAAAGGCCAGCCGCCCATTCGATAAGGAGCGTGACGGTTTCGTGATTGGCGAAGGCGCGGGCATGCTGATCCTGGAAGGATTGGATTTCGCGCTCCAGCGCGGCGCCCCGATCCTGGCCGAAATTGTCGGCTACGGCATGTCGGGCGACGCCTTCCACATCACCGCACCGGATGAGACTGCCGATGGCGCGGTGCGGGCAATGCGGGCGACCTTGGCCGACGCTGAGATTCTTCCCGAACAAGTCAGCTATATCAATGCCCACGGCACCTCAACGCCGTATAACGATCGCCTGGAAACAATGGCCATCAAGAAGGTTTTTGGCGACCACGCTTACAAGATGCCCGTGAGTTCCACCAAGTCCATGACTGGCCACCTGCTAGGCGGCGCGGGCGGAGTCGAGGCCGGCATCACCGTCCTCGCCTTGCAGGATCAGATCGTTCCGCCCACCATCAATCTGGAAAACCCCGACCCCGATTGCGATCTCGACTACGTGCCCAACCACGCACGCAAGACTGAAATCGAATACGCGCTCTCCAACTCCTTCGGCTTCGGCGGCACCAACGCCGCACTATTGCTCAAGCGGTATGCAGTATAGCCCGGCTCTATCGTGGGTGGGACGCCACGGCACAATTTATTGCCGTGGCGTCGCTTGGGATGAGACTTGCGAAGGTCAACCGATGTAATCGGATTGGATCTTGAGCTTTTTACCTGCGATCACGTTGATCTTCTCCTGGTAAAACGTTTGTCCGCTGGCATTGCGCAACTCGATGGTGTGGCTGCCGGCTCGCAACGGGAACTTTTTCAGTTCGCCTGTGCGGCCCGCAAATCCGCCATCGACGAAAATCTGATCACCTTTATGCTTCGTCTGAATCTCGACTTCACCTGCATTGGGGGCGTAGTATCCCGGTCCGTACCAAGGGCCGTACCCACCGTAATACCCCGGGTAAAACCCCATGCCAACCCCGCCATAGAAGCCCCCTCCGTAGAAGCCTCGGCCACCATAAAATCCGCGAGCGGACGCTGCGGGTGCAAATGTCACTAACGCCAACAGGGCAATGGCTGAGAACTTGAGAATCTGTTTCATATCTGCCGCCCTCCTTCCAACGCCGGCCTTCAATTTCCTCTTGACCGGCACACTCCGTTGGATGCAAAAAGGGACAAATTTGCTGTATCCCTATATGTGGTTCAATATCAACCATCTAGATAAAAAATAGGCCATTGCATCGTCTTGGCCCCGGACAGCGTGAAGTGGTGGTGTCACTTGCCCGGACTTCTCACCACAGTTTGACGCTGCCGAAATCGCGGCTCCCACCCTCTAGTCGTCTCGCATCCCGCGCAGCTTGCGGCTGCAAGCTGCGCGTGGCGCGGGACTCGGAAATAATCAGGTCCACCTTGTAACGGCGGGGCTAAACAGGCCGCGGAAAAACCCTACGATGCTGTCGTCCTGAGCGCAGCGAAGGATCTTGCTCTGTTTATTTTCAAGGCAATGCGAGATTCTTCGTCGTCGCTGCTCCTCAGAATGACAGCGCTTTCGAGTTTTTCCGCAGCCTGTAAAGCCCTGCCCTTCCAGACTCGTGGTGAGAGATCAATGCTCGCCACTGCCCTTCAAATCTTGTTCCAGTCCCAAAGGCTGTAGCTGGTGGCACGGTCCAGTGGCATTTTCGCAATCTTAAGATGCAGGATGATCTGGCCTCGATGGTGGCTCTCGTGGGCGAGCGCGTAACCAAGAAACCCCACGGGACCTATCTTTGTGCCTTTGATAGACCCAGTACGTTCGGCTGCGGTAAACAACTCCCCCATGGCCTTCCCAGAATCGATCAGCGCCTGCCGCAGCGTCGCCCGGGGAGCCGATCCGGCGGGGATTTTCTTAAGGGTCTTGGCCAAAGCCGGAGCGCGGCGCTCAAGCCAATAGAACCGCGCCATGTGAATGTGCACAAAATAGCTCTTTACCGCCTTACCGCGCGGGAGGATTGTCGCCGCCAGTTGCTCGTCGGTCAGAGCATCGAGCAACCGCAAGTTGACGCGGTTATTGATTTGCCAAGTATCGGTAAGAGGACAGTGAATCGTGGTTGGGTCTGCCATAGGCCCCCTGTGATTTCTCAGGATTCCGGCGCGGCCGGTCACGCGCGAAAACGTTATTGAAGATACCCTGCGAGCAGATTACCACGGTTTGTTCCCGGGAAAGATCGCCCATGCCAGGATGCCCGTGAGGAGCTGGCGGAAGGGTGGGGCTGAACAAGCTGCGGACGAACCCGTTAGTGTAGTGTCCCACGTAAGAATTGACAAAAGGCGAGACCCCCTCACCCGGCCCGCCCCGGCTGGCGATTACGCCGGATGCGCGCCACCCTCTCCCCCAAAGGGGGGAGGGCAATAAAATCCATCCTCCCCTCGGTGGCCGTGGCGACCGAG
>JBEKQO010000460.1:0-3939 GCA_049519635.1 Terriglobia bacterium
CATCATGATCAAGGAGGACCTGGGGCTGCCGAACTTCATCCACATCCACAATGCCGCGATACGGAAAATCGGGGGCAAGCTTTACATCTTCGCGCTGGCCTGGGATCCCGGCGACTTCGCCATCCTGGAACAGGTCTAAGGATCGGGAAATCGGGTGATCGGATTAATTAGCCCCGCGGCGTTTCACTTCAAACCTCGGTAGGTCGCGCCAAATTCATCCTTGGGCTCAGTGACCTTAATGTGCAGACCGCCCTCCGCGCCCGATGATTTGAATGCCTCCGCTGCGCCGGCATATTCCTGACGAACCTTGGCGATGTTGACTCGATATCCCATCCCATCGCGCGCATCGACAATCCAAGTGGGGCGCGGAGCGAGCGCGGCCACCAGGTCGGGCAGATCGTAAGCCTTCAGGACGCCGGGGATGACGCTCTCGACGATGCCGCGCTGAATTTTGGAGGTCTCAACCGAATCGTAGGAAACCAATCCTCCCTCCAAAATCACTTTTTTCAGCCGCGCGTCGCGAAAAGCCGCGTGCAAAAGGGGAACGGTGGCGGCGCCCACTCCCATACCATAGAGTTTTTCCGCGTCAACCTCCGGGCGACCTGCGAGCAAGTCAAGGCCGCGCGCAATATCCTCGGCCCGCATCGCCACCAAGGACGTACCCAGCAGCATGGCGGTCATCGCAGGGTTATAGTTCGGGAAGAGCGCGTTCCAACTATCCTCTTCCCCTGTTGCTGTGTGGCTGGTCTCGCCCCAGCCGCGCGCGTCGATGGCAAGCACCACCACACCGCTTTTGACCAGCGCCTCAATCTCTCCCCCGGAATTGGCCTTGCCCTGGGAGTTGACGTAAAGCATGCCAGGCTTGCGGCCTTCGCCATTTTCAGGAACCAAAAGCAAGCTGGGGATAGTGATCCCCGGCTCGCTTTCGTAAGTCAGTTTCTCAATGCGATACCCGTCCTTTTGAATCGCCCCAAAGGGCTTTACGCTGAGCGGCGCCGCGACGTGCTGGTCCCCGGTCATTTGCTGAAACTTGCTACGGATTTCTTTTTGGAAGGCGGCGACGGCCTGCGGGTCCGTAAGTGAGGGCCGCCGAGGCTTCACTTCCTCATACCTTCTCTGGTTCAAGGAGAATACCGTCTCTCCCCCTAGCGAGACGGTTACCTGGCCGGAGTCGGTGCAGCGCAACTCTTCTTCGGATGCGGGCGCCACCGGTTCTTCCGGCGTGTTGTCCTCTTGCCCCTTGAACCACCGGCCGAGCCACCGATAAGCCGCCTCCCGGCGCGGCTGCAAATATCCGTGCCCGGTGTCGGCCTCGAATTGGCTCACTTTATCAGGCGCACCCATGACGGCATAAACATGCTGCGCCTCCTGGTAAGTCTCGCGCGCGCCGTTGATGGAAAAGAAATCACGAATCCCCGAGAGGATCAGGAAAGGTTTGGGAGAGAAGGCCAGCACAAAATCTCCGTGGTCCAGGCCTTGACCGATCCAGGGAGGAAGGCACTGCTCGGCGTCCTGCGGCCCGATGGATTCCAGCAAGCGCCGCCAGGAAGTGATGTAGCACGAAGGCATGGCCAACTTGATGCGATCGTCAAGCGCCGAGAGATAGGCGGTGTGGGTTCCACCCCCGGAATTTCCCGTGCAGGCGACGCGCGCCGGGTCCACCTCCGGGCGCGAGAGCAAGTAATCGAGAGCGCGCATGCCGTCCCAAATCGTGTAGCGCGCAAGGTTGTCACCTATCAGCAGGCACTGGAGTCCCATGACGGTGTGCTCGTCCGTCGACGCGGAGATCTTCCCCGCTTCCAGATCAGGATCATAGAGCTGCACCCGCTCCCCCTGGCCAATCGTATCCCAGGTGAAGCAAACGTAACCTCTGCGCGCAAAGTCTGCGAGGGTCTGCTGCCAGTCCCCGTTGGACTTCCCGCCCTCTTCGTGCCCCAGCGGGAAGAGCACGCCAGGGTAGGGCGGATTGCCCATCTTGGGCAGGTAGAGATTGCCCGTGACGTAAAAGTGCGGCTGGCTTTCGAAGATGACCTTTTCGATTTTGTATCCGTCGCGATCCAGAGTGCCCACCACCCGCGCGTTTAGTGGCGTCCTGACCGGAAATCCGCCCAGGTCGCGGGTCATTTGTTCGCGCAAATACGCCCGGCGCTTGGCGACTTCATCGGGGGTTGAGATGTGTGCGATTTGCTGGCGGCGCTCTTCCAGCCGGGTGATCGCTCGCCGATTCAGATATTCCGGCAGCATCGTTCGTAGATGGGCATAGTCGGGAAGGTCGGAAAGGAAATCGAGTTTGTTGGCGGTTTGCGCGCGCAGCGGCGCGGCCAGAACGAACACCCAAAATGCGAGAAGGAACCATCCTTTGCCTTTCATATCCAATCCTCCTTACCGGGGCGCGAGGTTTGGCGCGAAGGGCAAGCGTCACGTCCGATGCTTGCTCGCCACGCCGATGCCAAAAAAGACTAGAGGCTGAAGAATAAATCCACAGGCAGGTGATTGGCCAGAATAAGTTGCGGGTCAGCCAGAACCATTCTTACCTGATCTGTTGTTAAATTGCCGGCCGTGGACAATAATGGGCCGCTCGTGGGAAACTCATGAGGCACTTCGAGGAGGTCGCGAATGTTCGGCAAAATACAGTTGGGCCTTGCCATGGCCCTTATCATTGCGTCGGGAGGAGATCTGATGGTGGAAGCGGCGGCAAAACCGGGTTCGCAACCCCAAACCTATGTCAGCAACTCTCGGTTCATCTCCAGGTTTACCACCCAGGATTTTGTCCCGGACGGCAATCTCGCCAAGGCCGCATGGCGCGTCGCGTCCTGGGTCGAGGTTGAACGTGACGCCTTTAACCGCGTCAAATTGCCGCAAGCCGCCACCGAAATCGCTTCCCTCTGGACGCCGGCATACGTTTACTTCGCTTACCGGTGCAAATATACCACCTTGAATTTGTTTGAGGGCAAGGACCCCAGCAAGGATTTCGATACACTCTGGGACCGCGACGTGGTGGAGGTTTTCCTGAATCCTCAGCCTGATCATATGAGGCACTATTACGAGTTTGAAGTGGCGCCCAATAATCTTTGGATCGATCTCGAAATCGACCTCGATAAGAAGCCCTTCGGCAATGCCCAATGGGATTCCGGATTCGAGCACGCCACGAGCATGGACGCCAAGAACCACGTTTGGACCTGCGAGATGCGCATTCCGGTTGCCGCCGTGAATGGAACCCAGCCGCTGGAGGCCAAGACCGAGTGGCGGCTCAACTTTTTTCGCGCCGACGGCCCGGGCGACGATACGCAAAGGCGCTTTCTTTCCTGGAGCCCGGTGCACAACGACACCAACTCGTTTCACGCTCCGTGGTCGTTTGGCCTGATCCGATTTGAGAAGTAGAGGCGGTTCGCGAACCGCCCCATTTGCGAATGATGGGTGGTCGATTTGTAGGGGCGCTTCGCGAAGCGCCCCTACGTGAAATCGGGGTCGGATGCCCATTGCACAGTGTTCGTCCGAATGTATTCCCGAATTTTATCCAATTCATCTTCATTGCGGATAATGTGATCGTAAAAACCGCGTTGCCAAAGCAGCTCGCCTTGCACGCCCCTTAGTTGGTTAACATCATTGGTCGAAACAGTTTTGAATGCACCAACCAATCGGCCCAACGTTTTGCGCTTCGTAGGGTCGGGTCGCGAACCGCCCCCGTCACCAATCGCCCGAGAATCCGTAGGGGCGGTTCGCGAACCGCCCGAGCGATTGGTTATGGCGATAATCCCGTGCAAGTGATTCGGCATGACGATCCATTCGTCCAGGTCGATGTACGGATATCGCTGAGCCAACCATTTCCAGCAGCGGGCAACGCACTCTCCCCGTTCGTTAAGATGCATTTCCCCTTCGACGATTTGGCCGAATAAATGCTGTTTGCCTTCCGTGCACAGAGTTACATGATAGCTTCCG
>JBEKQO010000461.1:0-3927 GCA_049519635.1 Terriglobia bacterium
TTATTGCCCTCGCCCCTTTGGGGGAGAGGGTGGCGCGCATCCGGCGTAATCGCCAGCCGGGGCGGGCCGGGTGAGGGGGTCTCGCCTATTGTCAATTCTTACGTGGGACACCACACTAGAGGGCCGGACGGGATGATCGGGAGGGGACGCGGCAAGGAGAACGAGTGTGCTGTCATTCTGAGTTCTTCGCTGTCTTCCTGAGCGCAGCGAAGGATCTCGCTCTGCCCGCTCAGGATTATCTGCGCGAAGGAGTGCGGTAATTCGCGGGTGTTAACGAAAAGAATAACTACAGGGGTTCCTCGCCCCAAATACGGGCTCAGAATGACCGTGCGAGCGATGGGAAATCTAAATGACTCGGAATTTATTCGATAGGATCGGGATTGACGCTACAGTTTGGAGGATGTGCCATGAAACTCAACAAGATTTTGCAATTTTTCACTCTCGGGTGGATAGGAGTGGCTATAACCCTTACATCTTGTTCACCCCGGAAGACAGTCTCCACCGCTCCCCCGCCGGAAACGGCCACCGTCGAAGTTGACTGGGACAAAGTTGTAACCGTCTCCAAGACCTCGGCGACGCTGCAAGTGGTGGTCAACCCACCTTTGCGACCGGGTTCAAAGATTGTTGATCGCGCGTATCAGGCGGTAAAAGATCTCGGGTGCGACTACGTGCGTTACGTACCGTGGCTGCCCTATCCCAAGTTGGGCGTCGCCGAGTTGGAGCCTCCCAAAGACGGGAGTACCTCCTGGGACTTTTCCCTGATTGATCCGATGACGGAAGACTTTATCAATGCCACGGCCGGCCACTCGGTGATTCTTAACTTCAGCACCATACCCCAATGGATGTTCAAGACAGAAAAGCCGGTACCCTATCCGGCTGATCCGGACCAGCCAACCTGGGACTACGAACAAGGGAAGGAATTCCGCGATCCGAGCCTGAAGGAAGTGGCGGACTACTATGCCCGCCTGGTGAGTTGGTACACGCAAGGCGGTTTCACGGATGAATACGGCAAGCGCCACGAATCCGGCCATCACTATAAGATCGACTATTGGGAGGTCTTGAACGAAATCGACCTCGAACACGACTTGACGCCGGAAACCTACACGCACCTCTACGACGCGGTGGTGGCGGCCATCCGCAAGGTCCAACCGCAGATGAAGTTCGTGGGACTCGCTTTGTCCTTTCCCTCTGAAGGCCCGAAGTTTTTCGAATACTTCCTCAACCCCAAGAACCATCAACCGGGAATTCCTCTCGATATGATTTCCTATCACTTCTACGCCCACCCGTCGCCCGATGAGGCCACCCCAATGGAGCCTTACACGTTTTTCGTGCAGGCGGAAGACTTCCTGGACACGGTTCGCTATGTCGAGGTGATTCGCCAGCGCCTGTCTCCCGGCACGCGGACTACCGTCGATGAAATCGGCTCCATCGACTCGAGTGACTTTGGCCAGGGTAAGCCTGGGTATGTTTACAAGGATCTGCCCCAGTCCTACTGGAATTTGAGCGCTGCGACCTACGCATACGTGTATGCCGGACTTGCCCAGCAAGGCATCGACGTTGCGGGAGAGTCCCAATTGGTGGGTTACCCGACGCAGTTCCCCAGCGTCTCCCTGGTGGACTGGAACACGGGAGGGGGTAACACCCGCTACTGGGTCCTAAAACTGCTTCACGATAACTTTGGCCCCGGTGATAAGCTTGTGGACACCGCTTCTTCCAGCCCCTACGTCTTCGCCCAAGGCTTTGTGACCCCCGACGGCAAGCATCGGCTGTTGCTGATCAACAAGCGGGACAGGAGTTTTGATTCCACGATTCCGGGAGGAGATGGTGCGGAGGTCGCGTACATCGACGAGACGACGGGCTTCCAGCCGCCCGCCATCGCGCACTTGAGTGGGGAAAACCTAGCCTTGCAAGGACTCGCGGTCGCCGTGGTGACGCTTTCCAAATGACGGTTCAAGGCCTGCGGCGGGAGCAGCCTGTGTTAGTCTTCCCTCGCCCCTGGGCCTATAATCATGACCAAAGGAAAAATCCATGCGTAAACTTCCCCGAGATCGAATGACGGCGCGGCAACGCATCGAGTGCAGTTTGCGGGGTGAATTGCCGGACCGCGTTCCCGTGTTTGATTTGATGCACCATATTCCCCTGATTGAATATGTCACGGGGGAAAAGGTGACCCTCCAGAACGGCTTGGACCTGCTCTGCCGGACGATTGGGGAGCGGCTGGACATCACCCGCGGGATTTCGCCGCCCGTGGAAGAGAAGATCGTGCGCCACGACGACGGGTTTGTTTGGAAGCAGGAATGGTGGACGACGTGGCTGATTGAGCGCCCGTTTAACGACGTGGAGGGATTGCTCGACTACATTCCCAGAAACATCGAGGAGATTCACAATCGCAAGTTTGGCGACATGTTCACCTTCGCGGGGAAAAGCAATGTTTGGGGGGCTTCCTCCAAGTCCCCGCGCGACCAGTTTATGGAGTTGCAGGAAAAGGTGGGCGAGAACACGGTGCTCTTTCCCAATGAAAGTCCCGTGGGCTTGGACACCGCGCACGTGCGGGCGGGGCTGGATTTGCTATCGTATGCCTACGCGGAGAACCCCGAACTGGTATCAGAATGGTTGGAAGCCTTGAACGGCGCGGAGATTCAGCGCGTTCATGAGACGGCCGATCCCGCCCTTTCTCCGGTGGCGCTGGTCTATTCCGATATCGCCGGCACCGACCAGTTAATGTTCTCTCCGAAATTCCTGCGTAAGGAGTTCTTCCCGCGCCTGGTAAAGCTGGTGGCCGCCTGGCATGAGCATGGCATTAAAGTGATCTTTCATTCTGACGGCAACCTGTGGGCGGTGCTGGAGGATTTTCAAAAATCCGGAATCGACGGGATCAATCCTCTCGAACCCCTCTCCACTATGTACGCCGGCGACATTCATAAGGCATATCCCGATTGGATTCTGATGGGCGGAATAGACGTCTCCCAACTGCTGCCCTTGGGAAGCGAAGCAGAGGTGCGCGAGGCGGTGCGGAAGACCATCGACGACGCGGGGACCACGGGACGCCTTTGGATTGGTTCCTCGACGGAGATACATCCCGCCGCCAAACTCGAAAATGTCCTCGCCATGTGGGACGAGATCGAAAAGCATGGCTACTACGAAACCTAGCAAGGGGCTTGTCCAGGCGGATGCGAGCCTCCTCCTCTTATTCTCCTGCTCAGCACCACCCCGGCGCTCGGCGCCACCCCTCCTCATCTGAGGAGGGGAGTTCGTTGGCCCATTCCCCTCCTGCTAAGAATAGTGCCGCTTACATCGGCCGCTTGGCTCTAGCACCCTTCTCGTCACGCTTGGACGGGGTTGCCGGAAGGGCGGGGCTTCAGCCCCGCCTTAGAACTCGGGAGGGGTTTAGGGGCTTTAGCCCCTGAAGCGAGCTGGCTTCAGGGCCTAAAGGCCCATTCAACTCTCCACCTTGCGACGGCGACGCTTCAGAGCCTGTGGAAAAACTCGAAAGCGCTGTCATTCTGAGCAGGCGTAGCGCGGACCTGTTTTTTAGGTCCGCGGCACGTCCCCGATGGACAAGGAAAAGCCGCGGACCTAAAAAACTGGTCCGCGCTACCCTTCCTCGGCCCGAGTTTCCGCCTATCATGGGCAGCCGGCCGGCTCTCAATGCTCAGAATGACAGTGCCGACGAGTTTTTCCGCAGCCTGTGAAGCCCCGTCCTTCCCTCCCGCTACAATGAGTGTCGTTCACTTCGGGAACGACTTACTTCATTCATCCACCTGTCCAACCACCCAGACGCGCATGAGCGTTTGCTCGCCACGAATGATGAAAATGACTCCCCTCCTGATTCAGGAGGGGTGGCGCGCCGAGCGCCGGGGTGGTTATCTCCTGAAGCCGAAAACATTAGGTCGTAATCAGCACCACCCCCTACCCCCTCCTCAACTG
>JBEKQO010000462.1:0-4208 GCA_049519635.1 Terriglobia bacterium
AAAGGTATTCGCAACACGCTGCCACTGGGAAAGGCCGGTTGCCTGGGCTCCGGACTCAACTGCTGTCTCGCTCATATTCCCCCTCGCTCAGCCACATTTGGCTATGGCCGCGATTGTAACCTTGAAGGGCTTGCGTGGCAAAATCAAAATTTGTTGAATTCCGGGATTAAGATCCTGATCGGTCCGTCCTGCCCTGCACCGTCGTTGCCAGCGACGCTTTCTTGCGTGCCGGTTTGACCATCACGTAGCTCTTGTAGACGGTGATATGGAAGCAGGCCTGGTGGAACTCCTCCTCCACGTCGATTTTGCCGGCCTGTTCCAGCGGCAGCAGCCAGGCGCGCATCCAGCCGATCTCCTGCCGGCTCATACCCTGCTTGGCGATGTCGATGGTGGCGCCGGTCAGATGCGGGCTGGCGATGTCGCCCTCGGCCGCCGTTGCGTTGCCGTTGCTCTTCATCAGTTCCTTTTGGTAAGCCACGGTCCGCACCGCCGAGTTGACCTCCAGCGGCCCATGAAACGCGGCTGCATGAGCGCGAGCCAGGTCAGTGAGAAAGCTCGCCGTCCAGGGCCGGCAATAACGGTGGTTCTCCGGCAGGCCGCTGTTCACCGCGAGCGCAGACGAGACCGGAACCGGCACCAGCATCTTGCGGGCAATGCGATCCGCCAGATCGTCGTCGTCTTCAATGCGTTCCAGATTGTCGGCCTCGGACTTTTCGTTTTGCCGAACCAGTGATTCATACGACCCGCGCAGCGGCGGCGGCATTTCCGTTCGCGGCTTGCGCAACGAGGCAGCTTCAATCACTGCGTGGGCCTGCGTTGTGTCCGTGCCTTCATGGGACTTCGGAGCCGGATGGGAGTATGCGGGTGAATGGAACTTATTGACCTGACGGGAGTGGGAAGGCTGCCTCGCCAGCGTCGGATGCGCTGCCCTGCGCCCCACCGCATGTTTTGCCGGATGCCGTGCTTTCTTGTGGGAGGCGCTCTCTGACTTGCGAGAGACGCTCGCGGATGTAGTGCTCTTCCGCGACTTTGCCGAAGGATTCGGCGAGCCGTTTGCCGCGCTCACCGAGAGCGCAGCCAGTACGAGATAGATAAGTAAGGTCCGCCGCATCAAGGAGTGGGCGGAGAATCCAGAGCAACTCCAGTGTAAGCGGTTTCGGCTTGGTTTCAGAGTACCTGTCAGGGTTCGGCTTTGTCTGATAATCGGCAATTCCAAGGTCGTTCAACCCGGCCCTTGACGCGCGCTGCCACGAATGTTCGACTGGTTCAGGTAGAGAGCCAGGTGAAGCTATGGATGTGCCTCAATTTACCCTCGACGATTACGAAAGCGTTTTTGCCGATCGCCATCTGTTGCACGGAGTGGTAGCGAAGTGGGCCAAGGTCAAGCCGGAAGCTCCCGCCATTCTCAGTGCGGAGGGCGATCGTGCCGTCAACTGGGGCGAATTCGACCGCAACACCACTGCGATGGCATTGGAATTAATGCGCCTGGGCTTTGCCAAGGGCGATTTTCTGGTCACCCTGCTGCCGCTCACAGTGGATCACGTTTTGCTGGAATATAGCTGCTTCAAAATCGGCGTAATCGTCGCCCCTCTGGATCTGCGTTTATCCCCCGCCGAGGTGATGCGAGCGTTGGAAATCCTCCGGCCGCGCGGGTTTGTCAGCCTGGGAGTAAAAGCGCCCCTCGATCTTCGTCCGTTGTGGAGTGCCATTCAGACGAAGTGCAAATGGATCGAGCATTTCATCGCGGTGGATTCGAACGAAGAGATTCCGGGCACGCGATCCTTTGCGTCGATTGCCGAGGCTGTGGGTCGCGCCGCGATCGATGCCGGCTCCTCTGTCCTCGCAAAAATCACCGTGACCGACGACGATGGCGCGCTGGTTATCTTTACCACCGGCTCGACCGGTTCGCCAAAGCCGGCCCTGCTCTCGCATCGCAACATCACGGTGCAGAACATGTGCATCTGCGGCGCATTTTTTGGCGGAGACAGCGGCACACGCACACTGGTAAATTTGCCTGCGTCCCACGTAGGAGGTCAGACCGAGGCGATGATGAGCACGTTCTTCGGCGGAGGCACGGCTGTTCTGCTGGAGATTTTCGACGCCAGCCGTTCGTTGCGCGCCATTGCGCGGCATCGCGTGGAGATTCTGGCCCAGATTCCGGCCATGTACAACCTGGAGTGGATGCTGAAGGATTATGCTGGCCACGACCTCTCCTGTTTGAAATTTGCCGCATACGGCGGACATTCGGTCTCGCGGCCGTTCCTGGACCAGTTGGCCGCCATGGCGCCGGTGATCGGCACAGGACTTGGGCTCACCGAAGCCGCCGGTTTTTGCACTTACATTCAGGCGAATGCAATGGACAAGGAGACGACTCTCGCCGGGCTTGGTGCTGGGCTTGGTGTGGACATGCCCATCTATCCCTGCACTATTCGGCAACCGATGCGCGCCGATGGCAACGCGGGTGAGGAACTGGCCTCAGGCGAGATTGGCCATCTCTGTTTTCGCGGGCCACAGACCTTTCTTGGCTATGTCTACGATCCCGCGGCAACCGCGCAGGCGATCTCGCGCGACGGATTTTTGTATACCGGCGATCTTGGCTTCAAGGACGCTGCGGGCCTGCATCTGACCGGTCGTGAGAAGTGGGTGATCAAATCGTTCGGATACCAGATTTTTCCCGGCGATGTGGAGCGGCATATCTGCACTCTGGCGGAAAAGGTGGCCAACTGCGTCGTGGTCGGCGTGGCGCATGCCGTCGTCTCCGAAGCGGTTGTGGCCGTGGTGGAGAAAAGGCCCGGCGTGGATGTGAGCCCACAGGAACTGGATCGGCACGCGCGGACGCTGGCCTCCTATATGCGGCCGCGCCACTGGATCATTCTCGAAGCCGGCCAGATGCCGCTGAACCGCGTGGCCAAGCCGGATTACGTGCGCGCCCAGGAGTTGGCTCGCGCGGATATCGCCAAGTTGCGCGAGCGCGGCGAATGGGACAGCGGATTGGTCAAGTCGTAGTAGTTTCAAGGACAAAACCGACGTTTCCCGGAGGCCGATTGTCATGATTGGGGAGAATCCGGGTAAAAAATATTCTCACATGTGTTGATTCCAAATAAGTTACAGTTAAACTGCACAGTTTCAGGGGCATTTATACCCCCGGGGGGTATGGGGGGGGTGGGGGAGGGGGTCCCTTCCGGTGCGGAGCGGGTGGAAATTTGAACTGTTGCGCACCCTCTTGACGATTTTTGGCTCTCGTTTCGCATTTGCTGTCCCTTCTGGGCCGACCCATTGAAAACATTGTGCGCCAGAGAGAGGTAATTATATGCAGTGAAAATCGCGGCTAAGTGCTTTCGATTCAGCGATGAAAAAATCAGCCGCATTTTCATTCTTTCTGGGTGCGGCAGCGCCCCATGCTGGACTGCAAAACAATGCGAAGTATTGGTATATACTTTTGATAGATACTTTATGGAGGGCAGGATGGCCACAGGCGCGAGTACGAGTCAAAAACCGACGGATGCCAAGTTGTTTTGGAGTGGTCGCAGCCAGGCCGTGCGCCTGCCCAAGGCATTCCGCTTCGAGGGCGACCGGGTGCGTGTATCCCGCATGGGCGCCGGGATTCTGCTTGAGCCAGTACCGAAGATTCGGAAGGAAACAGCGGAGCAGTTGTTTGCGCGAATGGATGCGATGGGCGCAGATCCGATCTTCCCAGAAGGTCGCAAGCAGAACCTTGCGCCTATCCGTGAGTACTTCAAGTGAACTATCTGCTCGACACCAACGTTTGCATCGCATTGATCAACGGAACCTCCCCGCGAATCCGTCATCGCTACACGCAGGCCACCGCCAGCCAAATCCTTCCTCACGTTTCCTCCGTCGTTGCGCATGAACTCTGGTACGGCGTGGCAAAAAGCGAACGCGTCCGAACAAGACGCGCAAGCCGCCGGAGAGATTTGTGCGGAGTTGGAACGGCAGGGTCAACGCATTGGCGAGTATGACACGCTGATCGCCGGACAAGCATTCGCGCGGAATTTGCTTCTGGTGACGGCGAATACGCGGGAGTTCGGGAGAGTGAAGGGCCTGATTGTGGAGGATTGGACGGTATAGAACGATTAGAGCGTGTTTCATAAACCCCCTGTGTGTCAGGGCACGACTTCAGTCGTGCCGAAAAGGCCCTAAATACAAGGGGTTTTAACCCCTGACAGACTGTAAATGAGACATGCGGC
>JBEKQO010000463.1:0-3860 GCA_049519635.1 Terriglobia bacterium
CGACCTTTCCCACGGTCAACCCCGTCGGGGTTGAAGGGGCCATGGGGTTCTGCGAGCCGCAGGTTAAAACCTGCGGCTACCCACGGTTGGCCCCTTCGGGGCCGGACCGGAAATTGCTTAGTTTAGCGCCTATGGGGGTGAGGGGTCTTTTCGCAGACGCTCGGACTTTGACGGAACCCTGCCTGGTATTCCCGGTCATCGCAAAATTGGAGCCGCGCGGTGCCCTTCGAGGAATTCTCCATGGAACGATCCGAATTCATGCTCCGCGCTGCCCACTCAACTCCGCCGTGGCAAGAAAGCGTGGGGGTCGGCGCCGTTGGGTGGCCTGCTCGAAAGCATAGGCGAGCTTGAGGAGGGCGGGTTCGCTCCAGGCGCGGCTGAAGAAGGAGATCCCCACCGGCAGGCCAAAAACAAAACCCACTGGGACGGTGATATGGGGGTAGCCCGCGACGGCCGCGGGGGTGGAACTGCCGCCGAGGTCGTGGTCGCCGTCAATGTGGTCGGTCAAACACGCCGGCCCGCCGGTCGGCGCCACTAGCGCGTCCAATTTGAATTGGTCCATCACCGCGTCGATCCCTAGGCCGCGCATCAAGCTTTTGCTTTTGTCGAGAGCGTCCAGGTATTCCTCTCCATACACCGATCCCTTTCCCTGCGCCTTAAGGAACAAATCCTGGCCGAAAAAGGGCATTTCCTGTTCGGGGTGCTGCTCATTGAATTCGATGATGTGCTGAAGAGTGTGCACCGGCGCGGCGTCGCCAAGCCGGGCAAGGTAACTATTGAGGTCAGCCTTGAGTTCGGTCAGGAGCACCTGATCCTCCGAGCCGCCAAGCTGATCCAAAGTGGTGATGTCCGCGGGATCCACCACGGTGGCGCCCTGGCGCTTCAATTCAGCGATGGCGTCGTTCATTAACTTGTCAACAGCGTCATGGAAGCCGAAAAGCTTGCGCACCACGCCCAGCCGCGCGCCGGCCAGGCCCTTGGCGTCAAGAAAAGTGGTGTAGTCCATGAGGCTCTTGCCGCGGCTGGCGAGAGTGGCCGCGTCGTCGCCGTCAACGCCGGTCAGCGCGCCGAGCAGAATCGCGGCGTCGGTGACGGTGCGCGCCATGGGCCCGGCGGTGTCCTGGCTGTGGGCGATGGGAATAATTCCGGCGCGGCTCACGAGGCCCAGGGTAGGCTTGATGCCGACGATGCCGTTGACATTGGCGGGGGACACGATGGATCCGTCGGTTTCCGTGCCAATCGCGATGGCGCAGAGGTTCGCGGCCACGGCGGCGCCGGAACCGGAGCTCGACCCACTAGGATTGCGGTCCAGCGCGTAGGGGTTGTGCGTCTGGCCGCCGCGCCCGCTCCAACCACTGGTGGAGTGCGAGGAACGGATATTGGCCCACTCGCTCAAGTTGGTTTTGCCTAGAATGACCGCGCCCGCCGCGCGCAGCCTCTTAGCCACAAAGGAGTCCTGGGGCGGCACGGAACCCACCAGCGCCAGCGAACCGGCGGTGGTCTGCATCCGGTCGCGCGTGGCGATATTGTCTTTGATCAAAACCGGGATGCCGTGCAGGGGGCCGCGCGGCCCGCGCGCCTGCCGCTCGCGGTCCAGCGCATCCGCGATGCCCAACGCGTCGGGATTTAATTCGATGACAGAGTTTACCGCGGGCCCGTGCTTGTCAATGGCGTCGATGCGCGCCAGGTATTTTTCGGCGATCGAGCGCGCCGTGAACTTGCCGGACTTCATCCCCTCCTGGAGCGCGGCGAGCGTGACTTCATCGAAGGCGGAGGCCTCCACCACCGGTGCCGCCGTACCACTGGGAACACCTTCCGCGCACCGCGCTGCCAGCGGCGGGACTACTGCAGTGGCGCTAAGCATCCCGGCTTTCAAAAAGCTCCGGCGATTCAGGTGCGAGAGCGATGAGGGCTTTTGGGTAGATCTCACGGTTTTCGACCTCCTGTTCCACGGACTTCCAAATTAGTGAGCGATCCTGGCCCGGATTTCTCGCGAGGGGTTTGGAAGGGCGGGGCTTTACAGGCTGCGGAAAACCCCTAGCCCGGACTTCTCACCAGCTTCAACGTTTCTCTCCGGGCTGCGACGCTTGTAAGCCCCAAAGGGGCGTCCTATCACAGCCCGACCAACGGCCTGGGTTTTAAGGATCAGGTGATACGTCAAGCCCTGAAGGGGCGCTCTAATACTCGGCGCAATGCCTTTTCCGATAACCGATTCACCCCCGGCGGTGGGGCGGGACCATGGAAACGTAGATCGCCCTTTCAGGGCTCAGCCGGGAAACATTCTGTAAACCCAGGCCGTTGGCCTGGGCTGAGATAGGACGCCCCTTTGGGGCTCGCGGAGAATCAATGCCCCGGCGTGGTACCGTTGGGGCTAAATCTGCGTGCTGCCGAACCCGTCATGAGAAATCCGCGCTAGGCACTGTCCCATCCCCGGTCCCCAGAGGGGATCTGTTAAGTAGACGGGGGCTAAGCCCCCGGTAGGTGCATCCCAAACCGAGCCCGACCCTGAAAGGGTCGAATCTACTCGGTAGCAGGTCAAAATTGCGCATCCACGGCCAGGGGTTGTACGACCCCTTCGGGGTCGGGAGTCGAACGTCAGGCCTTCCGGGGGCGTTGCCCCCGGCTATTAAATTGTGCCCTTACAGGGCACGGATACCCTACGAGTTTTTCCGCAGCCTGTAAAGCCCCGCCCTTCCAAATCGGTCGTGAGAAGCCCGAGTTAGAGGGCCTCGAGGGCGCTTTCGATTTGCGGCGGATTCCACCAGAGGGGCAAGTCCAGGTCCGTCGCGACGGTGCGGGCAGAGCTATATCCGCAGAGTCCCGTGATGTTGCCGCCCGGGTGCGTCGAGCCGCCACACAAATAAAGGCCGCCGATCGGTGTGCGATACTGGCCCGCTCCCGGAAAGGGCCGGTTGTAACCGACTTGATTGTTGGCAAATGATCCCACCAGCAAATCGCCGGCTTGCATGTTCGGCAAGGCTCGTTCCGTGTCGAGCGGCGAGCGCGTAAAGGAATCGATCACGGTCTTGCCCATCAAGTTCGGTGCGAATTTTGACCAGAGACGCAGCATCACCTGTCCATGACGTTCCTTCATGGTGTCCCAGTTGGCCGCCGAGCCCTGTACCGCGTAGGGGAGTTTTTCCCACATGAAGGCCGTGTGTTTGCCAGGTGGCGCTTGGGTGGAATCAAACAGGGTGGGACACGCGCCCCACATGACGGTGGGTGGGATCCGGCCCGCTTCGTGCGCCGCCACGATCTCCGGAAACTGCGTATACTTTTCGAGGCCGAGGATGACCATGAAAGCCCGGTTCAACTCCGGCCGCTGCCTGGCAGCTTTGTAACGCGGCGGCTCTTCCAAGGCCACATTCAGAGCGAACAGCGGCGCCAGTAAGTTGAATTGAAACGCCTCGGCCTGCCTGCGCAGGTGGAGCGGCGCCGTGTCCGCGTCCATGAGTTGCAGGAACGTCTGCTGCGGATTGAGCCCGGAGGCTACAAAGGCGCGGGCGGTGATCCTCTCGCCGCTCTTGAGCTCCACGCCCGCGGCTTTCCCTTGGCGAAGCAAAATGGATTTGGGCTCCGCCTGGGTCACGATTTCGCCGCCGTGCTCGCGAATGTCGGCCGCCAGGGCCTGAGCGAGTTTCGCCGCGCCGCCCCGGCACATTTGCGCCATGTGCTGTCCGGAAAGCAGCGCGGGAATGCTGTAGCCAAATTCCTTGAGCCGCAGGTCGACCTCGCGCAGCCCATTGAAGAAGAGCAGCCCCGCGCGTATCGCGTCGTTGCGAAATTCCCTCTCCACGAACTCCAAAGGCGAGAGCGCCGACACGCTCAAAAGTTTCTGTCCCAGGGAGGACCGGCTCAGA
>JBEKQO010000464.1:0-3857 GCA_049519635.1 Terriglobia bacterium
TAAACTACGCGAAGGATCTCGCTCTGAGCGTTTTCAAGCAGGCGTAGCGCGGACCTGTTTTTTAGGTCCGCGGCACGTCCCCGATGGACAAGGAAAAGCCGCGGGCCTAAAAAACAGGTCCGCGCTACCCTTCCTCGGCCCGAGTTTCCGCCCATCCTGGGCAGCCGCAAGGCTGTCAATGCTCAGAATGACAGCGCTTTCGAGTTTTTGCGCAAGCTGTTCACCCCCGCCGAAATCGCGGCCCCCTCCCCCCGTTCGTCCCGCGCCCCGCACAATTTGCGGTCGCAACGTATGCGGGTCGCGGGATACCGAATTGATCAGAAAGGCCTGGCAACGGAGGGGCTAAACAGGTACGGAGAACGTATAGAGTTTTCGTGATCTGCAAGGAAACAGGTTAGTAGCCGGGGGCAACGCCCCCGGAAAGCGTGATGCACGGTTCTCGACCCCGAAGGCGTCGTAAGACTCCAGGCCAGGGCGCGATTTTAGGTGCGATAACTACGTAGATTCGACCCTTCCGGAGTCGGCTCGGTTGGGCGTGCTCTTTCCGGGGGCGTGGCCACCGGCGATTTAATAGATTCCCTACGGGGACCGTGAGTGCCGACGGGTATTTGTGCAGCCGGTAATGCCCCGCCATTCCGGACCCGTGGCGAGAAATCCGCGCTCGGCACTCTTGATGGCATCGAGGAGCGCTCGCTTTAAATCGGTACGCGCCGATCCTAGGGGATCTGGCGCTACATCGATTTCCGGCTTCCAGCAGAGGGGAAAAGATGAGCAGCAATCTAATGGTCGGTCCGAGCGAAGCCAAGCAGTCAAACTCCAATCGCAGCGACGCCCGGATTGTGGAGCAGTGCTTGAGCGGCGATCAGGAAGCTTGGAGTATTCTTTTGGACAAGTATCGGAGACTTATTCATTCCATTCCCGTCAAATATGGCGCTTCTCCTGACGATGCTGCGGATATTTTCCAGACGGTTTCCCTGGACCTTTTCTCTGACCTTCCCAAGCTGCGCCAGCCCGCGGCACTGCGCGCCTGGCTGATTCAGGTGACCTCGCGTAAATCCTTGCAGTGGAAGCACGCCCGGCAACGGAGGGCTGAGGACGACCTGAGCCAGATTGAGTCCAATCTCCCCGATTGCCTGATCGTTCCGCCTACCCTCCTGGAAGAAGCCGAGGAGGAGCAACGATTACGGGAAGCCATCGCCCGTTTGCCCGACCGCTTTCGTCAATTGATCCGCATGCTGTTTTACGACCAACCGCCCTGCTCATACAAGGAGATCGCGCAGACCCTGGGTCTGGCACGCGGCTCGATTCCCTTTCTTCGCGCTCGCTGCTTGAAACGCCTCCAGCAAATTCTGGCGGAGATGGAGATCGAGTGTCGCATGACCAAAGTTCGATAGTGGGTCAATTCATGGCTGCAGCGGCGAGTTTGCTTCGCTAAAAGGCAGCTTAAACCCGCCTCCGCATCAAATTGACCCACCGGGGACGGCACTTCGAATCACTGCCGGAACTTCCGTGGACCTCCGACCCTCAAGCTCTAATCGGCGTCAATGATGACCCAAGCTTCAATCCCGAGCATCCCGGCATTGAGCGCACCATTGTCGAGGTGGTGCTTTGAGCTGACTCCGGATTAGCCGAGGACCCCTGCTCTATGCGCTGCAATCCAATTCACAGTGCCTCACTTCGATGCTTTGCCTAACTCCGGATAGCAGGGCACCGTCAAAGTCTAATGGGGTTGAAGGGGACGCCTCACCTGCCCTCCTCCGTCGGGCACCCTCTCCCCTGGGAGAGGGCTGTGATTTTGATTTCTCTCCCTCTCCTTTGGGGAGAGGGGGAACCGCAAGGCGGGGGGTGAGGGATTTCTTCGCGGGTGATACATTCATGCCCACGGAGGTACGCGACGCCCGCGACTTTGACGGAACCCTGCCCCGGATAGGCATCGCTATATGCGGCAAAACCATTTGGAGGTAAACTGCACCAGCATTCTCATTGACGGCACGGCGGATACTACGAGTACCGGTAACGCATTTAAGAACGATCAGACCGGCCAAAAGGTCGGGGCGGGCAGTGGGCGTGCGAGGGCACGCAGTAATTACTTGTCGTCTCCCTTGGCAATCGGTGTCGAATCTCCAAGCCTTAAAGCCGCAATCGCGGGTCAATATCCACCTCAACAGGTGCAAAGATGAAACGAAGAGCTTTCTTGCAACGCGCCGCCGCCGGTCCGGCACTGGCCGCGTTGGCTCCCCATACTCTCAAGGCCGCGGCAACCAGCGCCGCCAGCTTGCCCACGGGCCGGTACGCTCCGGGCCGGATTGTGAATGAATATAACCTGCTCCTGCCGGGTGAGCGGGAACAGCTCAAGAATTCGCCGCGCGTGTTAACCTTTTCCGGCGGAAAGGTAGCGGCGCGTTTAGGGAGCGAGCGGAAAACCCTGGCGCCGGGAGAGTCGCTCGGCGGCTGGCAACTGGTTGCCATCCTCCCCCGGTTGAATGGCACACCCACTGCCGTTTTTGAGAAGCATGTGACCCACCAGGGAGCCATTGTTTACGTGACCGAGATGGGGGAGATTGCGAGCATACCCAAGCGCATCGGCGATCTTTCCCAGATCCGTCCACGTCCCACCAGCACTCCTCACAACGTCAAGCTCGAGCGGCCGCGGCAATACGTTCCCGGCCCCGACGTGTGGGGTGATTACATCCTGAACTCCGACGAAGATCCCAGCTACGAGAATATTGCGGCCCTGGGCCAAGAGCTAGTCGGCTGGACCTTAGTCGGTAACGAAGAGGCGGGGCCGGAGCGCTCACTGTTTCTCGAAGCGGACGGGAAATCCCGCCAAACGGCAGCGGGCGAGCAATCGGCCTGGGCGCCCGATCTCGCCGGAAGGCTTTTCGATCCTCGCCGCTTCCTGCCCTCCGAGTACCTTTACGAGCATGTTCCCGGTTATAGCAAGCGCACGTTGCTGGCAGGTTTTCTGCCGGGAGCGGACATCGGGGTTTGGAACCCGCGCTTCCATGTCGGGTACGAAGTGATGGTGATCCTTCCGGATGGCGCGGACGCCCGGCCCCTGGGCCGCGTTCGCGCTCTGCTTCCGAAAACCTCCGGCGGCGAACTCATTCCCGCCGGGGACTCGAACGCCGGCGAGGCCTTCCCCGAGTCGGGATTTTTGGAGCGCTATTGGAATGGCGCCGCGGAGGATTTCTTTTCCGCTCTGGTGGGAATCTGGAACCGGTGGCACGCCTTCTTCTCTGCCGGGATGCAAGTGGAGATTCCGGATGAATGGCTGAGCGATGCCGCGCGCGCCGGCATTGCGCTCTCGCGGTGCAGTTACCATGGCCTGGAGCCTACGTACCAGGTGGGTGAAGGGGCCTACACCAAGACTCCGGTGCGCAGCCACGCACTCTTTCCGGTGGCGCACTATGAATTCGTTTGGACGCAACAGTTGTGGGGGCTCAGCGAGCAGGTTGAACCCTATTTTCAGCATTACCTTGAGCATTACACCCTCGCCGACGGAAACTTCCTTTACAACACGCAGGACCAGGTGGAAGCGCCGCTGAATGCGGGCATTTTCCTGGAGAATTCCGCCCGCGCCTACGATTACGTGCAGAACCTCGAGGCATTGCGCAAACGGCTGCCGGTTTTGCGAAGGCTGATCGACTTTGTGGCCCGCCGCTATCGCTATACGCAGGAAACTTTCCCCGCCGCCGACCCTCGCCATGGTTTGATTTGGGGTTCGCCCGAGGCGGACAACGGCGATCCGCAGAACGACTTCCCGGAGTCTCACCCCTTTTACTACCAGAACGCGGCAGGGATTTGGCGCGGCCTTAAGGAGCACGCCCGTTGCCTGGAGCGAGCGGGGTCGGATC
>JBEKQO010000465.1:0-4039 GCA_049519635.1 Terriglobia bacterium
ACATCCGTGGGAGTCAGCATTCGATAGCTGACGCGGTCGGGCGGCTCAGTCAGCACGAATCGCAGCAGCCCTTCATCCTGCCAGAAATAGGGCGCGGCAAGCTTGGCGGCATCCAGGCGATGAGTTTCAGCCCACTCACCGCTTTCCGCAATCCCTCGCACGAGATCGCGCACCACGGCAGGGCGTTCCTGAATCAGCCTTTCATGCACCACCAGCACACAGGATATAAAGTGCGGCCAGATGTCCTTGGCATAATACAGAACGCGTCCGCTACCATCGAGTTCCGCCCGTGCTGCATAGGGCTCACCGACGAAGTAGGCTTAGCAGCGAGAGCACTGGGCATGTCGGGCGGCGGCAGTTCGACGAATCTGATTTCATCCGGGCTGACCCCTTGGTCCTCCATCAGCTTATGGATCACGAGGTTTTGATTACTGTATTTGCTGGGGATGGCGAATGTTTTCCCGCGAAGATCACGCAGACTCGAGGCGGGAAGATCCTTGCGCACGATCACCGTGGAGCCATCTCGATGTCCGAGGTAAAGAATTTTCACCGGCAAACCCTGCTCGCGCAGTTTCATGGCCAGGGGAGCGATCATAAAGGTCGCTTCCAGACGTCCCGCTTTCATGGATTCCGCCATGGTGGGGAAATCCATGAAGAGTTGCGAATCGAAGCGGGTTGTCGAACTAGTTTGCGTCGCGAAACTTGTCACCGGGCAGGTCAGGTGGCAAGTCACGGGAAGATAGCCCACCGTGAGCCTTTCCCGGGGCGCATGGCCGCCGCTCGCTTCCTTCCCGGTGCCGTCATGCTGCCACGGCTTGTAACGCAGTGCGGTGAGAATAACCAGAAACGCAGCAGCTCCTACGATCCACCGTGCCGCGGATGAGCGAAACATGCCGACCACTCCTTCTTCGATTCCACAGTCCGGTTGCACCTTCATCAGGTACTGTCAATGCTGTCCGTGTCATGCTCGATGCCCAGTTCGGTGAGAATGATCCGGGTGGCGCTGACGACTTCCGGATGGGTGAGGGCGCGCGGACGCGCCGCCCGAACACGGAGTTCGCGGCGGATTTGCGCCGGTCGTCCGCTCAGCACGATCACGCGGTCGGCAAGCTGCGCCGCCTCCTCGATGTCGTGCGTGACCAGCACCACAGTTCGCGGCAGTTCGCGCAGAAAGCGCGCCAACTCCTGCCGCATTCGTAGCCGCGCCAGATAATCCAGTGAGGAAAAGGGCTCATCCATCAGCAGGATGTCCGAATCCCCCGCCAGGGCGCGTGCAAGCTCCGCCCGTTGGCGCATCCCCCCGGAGAGCTGGTGCGGGTAAAGGTGCTCGCAACCCGCGATCTCGACCAGGCGAACCATGCCGTCGATCTGCTGTCGGCGTTCGTTCTCGTTACGGAGATCGCGTAGCCCCAAGGCGATGTTTTGCACGACCGTCTTCCACGGAAACAGCCCATCCGCCTGATAGACCATGCGCACGTTTCCATGACGCTCGACCCTGCCGGAGGAGGGCTGGTCATATCCTGAGAGCAAATTGAGAAGGGTGGTCTTGCCGCAGCCCGACGGACCCACCACCGCCAGAAATTCCCTCCGTTCGATCTCGATGGAAATCTCGCGCAGCACTTCCACCTCGCCAAACTGGCGAGACACTCGCGTAAGTTGCAACGGCCGGTCGCTTGCCGAAGCAACCGGCGCCAACGAAACCGGCGCATGAGGGTCATCTGCATTTAGCGACTCGTGCTGCGTATCCCCCTACCTTTCGTATCCCCACCGCACACTGGGGATGGTGGTTAGACGCACCAACACCCAGTCGATCGCGACGCCGATCAAGCCGATCACAATCATCTCCACCAGCAGCAAGTCGGTACGCAATCCGTTGCGGGCATCCATGACCGCAAAACCGAGCCCATCGCGTCCGGCCACCATTTCCGCGGCGACCACCACCAGCCACGAGAGTCCTGCGGTGACGCGTAGGGTGGTAATCACCTGCGGCACGATGGCGGGCAGGGTTACGTGCATCAGCTTTTCGAAGCCCCGCAAACCATAATCGTTCGCCACCCGCAAATAGACCGCGGGAATGCTCGAGACGGCTGACATCGTGGCAAGAGCCACCGGAAAAAACGCTGCCAGAAAGATGAGGAAGATGGTGGAAGCATCACCCACTCCGAACCACAGGATGGCAAAGGGTATCCAGGCAAGCGGGGAAAGATTGCGGAAGAAATTGGCAATCGGCAGAAGCGCCAGGCGCGGAGTGAGCTTCTGCCCCAGCCAGATGCCCATCGGAATCCCGAGCGCGAAGGCAATCGAAAATCCGCAGCTCACGCGAAAAAGCGAGACGATTACGTCATTGGCCAACCGCCCCGTGCGGATCTCGACCTCAAAGGCGCGCACCACGGCCAGCGGAGAGGGGAAGGCGCTCGCATGAAATACTCCGGCCGCCCATACCAAACTCCAGACGACAACCAGAACACCGACCAGAGCCAGCGGAAAAACGATCGATTTGATGATGTTCGGCTTGTCTGCCATCTCTCTTGACCCGGACGCCAGGGCCACCCGAAGCTGGCCTCTCTCCCTTGTCGCACGTCTGCCAGTGCAACTTCCATCGAACGGCTCCCAGTCCCAGGCCCGGAACCAGCCACAAATCACACCCCGCCCGGCGGAACGGTGATCACCCGCCGGATTGTTGGTGTGTTGGATGCTGCGCGAACCAATTTACTTCCGTTACTTCTTGAGCAGCGCCAGGATTTCATGCTGATTCTTCACAATGACATCCAGGCTTTCCTGGTTCTTCTTGATGGCACCCTGGTTCTCCACGATAATCTTCTGAGTGTCCTTGATGGCGTGCTGGTTGCCTTTGATTTCGTCCTGATTGGCCAGGATAGCCTTTTGGTTTTCAAGAATATGCTTCTGGTTTGCTAGAACGTCATGCTCTGACAAGGTAGCCTCCATTGGGTTGAGTAATAGTTTAATCCGGGATTTCCATATCGAAATCCCCACGCAATGATTAAAACCTCCCGGGCGCGGCGCGTCTGGCCGATATTGCTCAGTTGGCGGGAAATCAGTCTTCTCCCACAGCTTCTTCGAGTTGCTTCGGGCAAATAGGATTGTTCATGCGACGTCCATCAAACTATTGTAGCGACGGGCTTTAGCCCGTCATGTGCCGCCCTTAATGGCGCCATTGCCGGTAAACCCAATTTCCCGACGAATACTCAGCGAGGGGCGTCAGCCTCTTGCCGTGCCGGCTCCGGGCGTCTTCGGCTGGCGACCAGCACCCCCAGGTTCGAGACGCAGAAGGGAACGAGAAAGGTGAGGGCCCCTTTTATCCATACGGCAGCCGTGGCGTGTCCGAGAACTACCTCATCCAAGTGATTGATGGCAAAGAGTAATGAACCGAAAATGAGAGCAATGCGCACCGTCCGCTTGAGGTAGGGAGGGTAGGCAATCACCCGAAACGCTTCATGCCACTTTGTCCAAATGGGGGAACCTCGGCTCGGTGCCGTCTCCGGCATTGCAGATGTGCTTGTGCCCGGGCCAATCAAGACTTCGATTATTTCCACCTACCCTCCTTGCTGAAGCTTCCCTCTTTATGTGCCTCACCCCAGTGGCATGCCTCGGGTGACGACCGAAGACTAGCAACTATGACACGCTCCAACGCGGCGAGTCACCATGGCCACGAAGGGAATGTGCAGATTATAGGGAGCACGCGGAGACGTCAATAATGTCTAGTTATTACTCGACCTACTATAAAAAGCTAAAGATCAGGTATTGTTCTCGCTGAGGTGTAGGAAGCGGTTTGATGATGACGACCAACGGTTCACCGTTTGATCAAACAGCTCGTCCGGTCATGCGATCGGCGGATCTCGAACATCCATGAGATCCCGGATCTGCCAGTCGAGTGCCTGAGGAAACCTGTTATTTGCCCAAGAGTCTGAATTTCACTAACGTAACCTGTTATGTCACCCCGCTGTATGCTATTCATTTCAAATGCGTTCTTAATTTTGGCGAGGAACAGGGAACCAGTGCGTTTGAAAATTGTCCAGGC
>JBEKQO010000466.1:0-3846 GCA_049519635.1 Terriglobia bacterium
ATGTCCTCGACGTGCCGACAGATTCGGGCCGCCCTGAAGCGCATCCGGGATGAATCATTTGGAATTTGCACCCGCTGTGAGCGGGAAATCGGGCAAAGGCGCCTGCAGGTCATCCCCTGGGCCGCGCTCTGCGTAAGGTGCCAGGAAGCCCTGGAGCGCGAAGACGGAAACGACGGGGATCAGTTCCTCCCAGGCGGCTTGACCCTTGCCATAAAGCCTGGTCTTTCGGCCTGTACCCAGATTCCTCGCGGCAACGAGAAGACCGGTCCTCGCCTTCACGGCGTTTTTTGGACGACCGGCGGCAAGTGTCCCACGTTCCCACGTTCAAGCCCGGCTCAGCGGTCTTACGGCTTCGACCGGGAGCACCCTCCTTTTAGGGGACACGTCCTTCAAATACTCGATAGTCGCGGCTCTCTCTTCCTTGTTGGGGACTCGAAAGGCGATGTTCACTGTCCGGGATGAATCCATCGGGGTCCGTCAGCCATTTATCGAGTGAATTGTTATCCCAGGTGACGGCGGACCTTTCGGAGCGATTCCGAGTAGCCGCGGGATAGGTCAGGATTCCAAGCTCCGCCGTATCCTCCCCATGATCCGGGCTACGAGTGGTTGGGCGGCCTCGGGGCGGTGATAGAATGAACCGCTGTCGGTTACAATTCTTACGGTCTTGCTGGTGGAATCACAGACAACCTGGCACGTTCGGCAGTGGGAGATATGACTTTCCATCTCACGCCGGAGATCAGCGGCGACCTCGCCCTCGAAATAGTTTCCGAAATCCGCCATGAACTGTTCACAAGTGATCACAAGCCTATCCTTTCAGCTCTAGCCGCGAAGTGAGGCGCGAGAGCCTCGCGCAACATCAGGCGTGCCCGGCACAGGCGGCTTTTTATCGCCGGGATTCCCAGGCCGAGCGCCAAGGCCGTCTCCTCCGTGGACAGTTGTTCCAAATCGCGTAGAACCAGCACCACTCGATACTTTGCGGGAAGCTTCAGCATCCCGCGCTCAACCAGCCCGCGCCGCTCGGCAGAGGAGTAAAGTTGCTCGGGATTTTCGGTCCAGGCCCGCACTTGACGTGGGCGAAAGTCCTCTTCTGGTTGGGTGCCGGCGTCATCGAGGCTTTCCAAAGGCTTCCGGTCACGCAGGCGTTGCAGGCCGGTGTTGCTAGCGATCATCAACAGCCACGTCGAGAATTTTGAACGGCCCTGGAAACTGCCTATGTGCTGGAAGGCCTTCAAGAACGTCTCCTGCATCGCGTCCTGAGCCTCGTCGAAATTCCCGACCACACCGACCAGTGCCCGGTACACTCTGCGGCTGTGGCGGTTTACCAGATCTTCAAAAGCGTCCAAGTCGCCGCTTTGCGCTCTCGCCACCAACCCAGCGTCCGGGTCAACTTGTACTGGCTCAGGGGGGCCCTCCGTAGCGGCCAAACGATGCCCATCGTCAGGTCCAAAAGTGCGCCTGGGGACAACGTCCGGTGTCGTACCGAGGCCCATCTGAAGGGTATTGAAGAAGGTGTTAAAGGCTGTGACCACCACGCCCTCCAGAATGTGCTCGTCGGTAAAGCCGTAGCGCCGAACCTTGTCGATGTCATGCGGTCCGAAGTCGGCCGGCCGAGCAGTCAGCTTGAGGGTGAAATCCAGCAGCGCCGTGTCCGCCTCCGGGAGGTCGGCTTTATGGTGGTCGAGCGCAATCTGGTCGGCCTCTTCTGCCGATAATCCCATGCGCCGAAGCGCCTCGCAGTGCGCGGCGACACAGTAGGTATTCAGGTTCGCCGCCGAACCGACCAGGAGAATGCACTCCTTCTGCAAGCGCGAGAGGATATCCTTGTGGTGCAGAATTTTGCGGATCGCTTCCGCCTCGGCTTCAAGCACATCCTGCCTCAGCGACTGGGCACGGAAGAGGTTCGGGATGAGACCGAACCCCTCAAGAAAGAATGCGAACGGCGGGAAGTTCTCGGGGCTTAGCTCCACTGTGCGCAGGTGGGGCCCGCCGGTGCCGCCAACATACCCGCCGGCAGCCTGTGGCGAGGTGCTGGCAGAAGGGGGAACCGGCTTCACAATGAAATCGGGGAATGGACCCAGCCCCTTGGACAAAGTACAAAAGAACCCGGTCAGAGCCGTTACGATCACGGCTTCCAGGATGGACTCGTCGCTCAAGCGGCGGCTCCGAAGCTCAGCGATGTCTTCACCGGAGAGCCAGGGACCCCTCTTTGCGAGCTTGCGCGCAAAATCCAGCAGAGCCTGGTCGCGTGCAGACAGGTCGGCGTGGTGGTCATTGACGACGATCCGATCGAGCGTATCCCCCGGCACTCCCATTGAGCGCAGCAGTTGGTAATACCCGCTGACCCAGTAGGCGTCCCCATGTGCGGCAGAGATGGCGAGAGACATCGAGGCCTTCTGGATTCGAGACAAGTCGCGCTCCTCCAGGAGCAGGGCGCAAGCAATTCCGGCTTCCGCCTCAATCACCCGCGGCAGCAGGCTTTGAGCCCGGAACACGTTCGGGACGAATCCGAATAGTACCTGCAAGGCGACAAAGGGAGGGAACGCCCCGCCCACGGTCACCTCTCGGAGATAGCTCATGTCATGACTCCCCACTCGGGGAACTGGTGCTTCGGACGGGATCGCCCGGAAAAGGATTCAAGAAATTTTCGATAAGGTCCGAAGAATAAGACGCCAACCGATAGGCAGGATGAGCGTTAGCTTGTGCCAAAATTTCCTGAATCCTTTCCTCGCCAGCCCCGTCTCAGCCGGTATGCATGATGGGCTGAACGCAACCCGCGGAAGCGTCTTGAACACGGCCAGCGACGACACGAAGGCATGGCGGGACCTGGGTGCATTTGGCCCGATCATTCGGAGTATAGCAGCGGTAGGAGAGGAGATGTCTGATGCGATCTGATTCGAACGCACCCGCACCATGGGGCCCTGACTTGGAAGAGCTAATGGGGCGCTACCAGAAAGGGGATACGCCCGCGGTGACGGCTTTGGTCGAGTGCCTCACCCCGCGGCTGTACGGGTTTTTTGCCAGCCTGACCAACGGCAGCGCCGACGCTGAAGAAATGCTGCAGGAAGCATGGCTGCGCATTCACCGCGTTCGGCACACCTATCGCGGGACCGAGCCCGTGCTCCCGTGGCTGTATGCGATCGCTCGGTCGGTGCAGGTGAGAGATCATCGAAGGCGGCGCTGGCTCGCATGGCGCAAGGCGGGAGTCGGCATCTTTCCGGCTTCTTCCGCACGGGAAGATAAAGCCGGCAGAATGCCGGCATTTGAGGAACTTGTGGGAAGGTTGCCGCAGGACCAGCGCGAAGTGCTGACGATGCTCAAAATCAGTGGGCTGAGTGCTGAGCAGGTCGCCCGCGCCACCTCGTCGACGGCGTGGGCAGTCAAACGGAGGCTGGGTCGAGCCTACGACGGCTTGCGTAGGCTGTTGGCACCGGCTGCCACCCCACAAATCTCGGTGCCGTAGTTCACCTTGTGCGCCTCCGCGAAGGGCTTCACTCCTTGCCGCGGGAACGTCAAGCTCGGCCAAGCCTGCGCGGTCTCTTATTCTCGCCTGCCCACAGGCTCGGGTTGTCCGGACAAGATCCATCTCTTCGGTTGAATGTCGCCCTGTTGTGACCTTGAGCATCGCCATTCCCCTTGCGCACGGGTTGGCGCATCCCGCAGCCAGTCTGCGCAGTGCTACACGCACCCCGGAGAATGTTCATTGTTCCGGATTCGGCGGATCGACTCTAACTTTGCGCAAGTTGCCAGGTCGAAACTCATGACCGCCGCCGCTTCATCCGCATAAAGCGCGAAAACAGTGCAGAGCTTTGTAAGCAGCATCAGATCGTAAACTCGCTCAGTCAGGTT
>JBEKQO010000467.1:0-3845 GCA_049519635.1 Terriglobia bacterium
TCCCCGATAGACAAGGAAAAGCCGCGGACCTAGAAAACAGGTCCGCGCTACACCTGCTTATACCTCAATTGAGGAGGGGGTAGGGAGTGAGGCTATTTGCGACTTTATATTTTCGGCTTGAGAAGATAACCACCCCGGCGCTCGGCGCGCCACCCCTCCTGAATCAGGAGGGGAATTGCCCGGAGCATTTTCATCTTTCGTGGCCAGCCGAAGATACATGGGCGACAGCAGCCTCACTCACTGCGCTTTTCCGGGCGCAGGAGGGGGAAGAGGATTACGTCGCGGATGGAGCGTGAATCGGTGAGCAGCATGGTGAGCCGGTCAATACCCACGCCCTCACCGCCCGTGGGCGGCATGCCGTAGCTGAGGGCGCGAATGTAATCCTCGTCGATGGCGTGGGCGGTCAAATCACCTTTTTCGCGCAGGTTCTGTTGGTATTGGAAGCGGTTGCGCTGCTCCTCGGGATCATTCAGCTCGCTGAAGGCATTGGCGATTTCCATTCCGCCGATATAAAGCTCGAAACGCTCCACGAAGTTGGGATTGTCGGCCTTCTGCTTGGAGAGCGGCGAAACCTCCAGCGGGTAGTCCACAATGAAAGTGGGCTGAATCAGGTGCTCCTCCGCCACCAGTTCAAAGAATAAAGCCAGGAGTTCGCCCGATCGCTTGCCCTCCACGACGTCCGCCGTAATCGGCGCCATGCCCCGCTGGAGCAGCCACTGGTTAAGGCCCGGAACACTGCCGGCCATGGCTTGGTGGTCGTCCAATTGGGGCAGGGTCAGGCCCTCCACCTCGCTCGGCCAATAGAGGAGCACAGCTTCTTTCATCGTAAGCTGCTCAAACTTGGCAAAGGAGATGCGCTGGCCACTATAGTCAAACTGTACGCTCCCCAGCACCGCTTCCGCCACGCGGCGCAGCAGGCGCTCGGTGAGGGTGATCATGTCGCGGTAATCCGCGTAAGCCTGGTAGAACTCCAGCATGGTGAACTCGGGGTTGTGTTGCGTGGAGATTCCCTCGTTGCGAAAGTTGCGGTTGATCTCATAAACGCGGTCGAGCCCCCCCACGATGAGGCGCTTCAGGTAGAGCTCCGGAGCGATGCGCAAGTAGAGGTCGATATTGAGGGCGTTGTGATGGGTGATGAAAGGCCGGGCCATGGCTCCGCCCGCCAGGGGTTGCATCATGGGCGTCTCAACTTCCAGGTAACCTTCAGCCTCCAGGAAATCACGGATGGCGCGCACCAGCTTGCCGCGGCGCTCGAAGATCGTGCGGACATCTTCGTTCACCATCAGGTCGACGTACCGTTGGCGATAGCGGATTTCCACGTCGGTGAGGCCGTGCCATTTCTCCGGCAGCGGCAGCACCGCCTTGGCCAGAAATTGCAGGCGCTCGGCATGGATGGTAAGTTCGCCCGTCCGCGTGCGGAAAAGGTAGCCCTCAACCCCGATCAGGTCCCCGATATCGAGGAGCTTGTAAAGCTCGAAATCGCGCTCCCCGACGGCGTCCAGCCGGACGTAGATTTGCAGGCGCTTTCCCCCTCCTGCCAGGTGCGCAAAGCCCGCCTTGCCGTGCGGACGGACGGTCATGACGCGGCCCGCCACCCGCACGGGAATCTTATGGGCGGCAAGCTCCTCCGCCGAACGCGCGGTGTATTCCGCCGCGATTTGCGGGATGGTATGCGTGACGTCAAATTTGCGTGGGTATGCCTCATAGCCCAGGTCGACGATCGACTGGAGTTTTTTCTTGCGCTGCTGGATTAAGTCGGAAGATTCATTTTCGGGCACGGGGATTACCTACAATCTGCGGAAAGTTTTGGAGCACGGATGAACCGGCAATTATAGGTGGCAGTCGAAAAATGTGTCAAGGCGAGGCGACGAGAGTGTAGGGGTGTCATTTGGAAGTGGCACGGGGGTCCCGCCCGTGAACGGCCGCGGCCAAGATGGCCGTGCCCCAGCAAATGACACCACTACGCAATTTCCCACTTGAAGTCGGGAGGGCAATTCTCTATAGTAAGCGAGATGAATTGGATTCTTGGCGGTCTAATCCTTGTGTCGGTAGCCGTATTATTGCGGCGCCTCCTCCATATGGGCGCCGCGGAAAAGACCCGGGCGACCGGGTTGGGATGCCTGCGCGCAGATCTACAAGCCATCTACCAGCCTCTGGCGCAAGAGATTGAAGCCCATACGGCCATCCTCGGAATCACCCTCAATGATGCGTTTGGCGAGCGTGAGGCGAAACGGCACGAAATGGCTTGGCGCGTTGTGCGCCTCGCCATGGGAGAATGGGACCGCCTTACTGAACTCGTCGTCGGCCTGCAAACGGCGCTTTCCAAGTTCCTGCCCGCCACCAACGGTATCGTTCCCGTCCGCCGCGTCGCTACCGCCCATTTCAAGTCACGCATCGTGATGGACAACGTCGGGCTTTACGAGTTTCTGGACCAAATTGTGTTCAGCTCCAAGCGCCGCTTTGCGCTCCAATTGCGGTTCTTGACCCGCGCCAGTGCCATCTTAAGCAAGGATTTCCGGCGCGCTTGCCGCGAGGGCGAACGCACGCTCGATTCTTCTGACCCGTTGTGGACGCAATTGGATTACTCCTTCCACGATTTCGATTTGATCGCCAAGGAAACGCTGCTGGCGTTCCGCACCCTTCTGGCTTGTCAGTCGCCGGAGGGAGCGCAAGAACTCGCCTTGGACCTCCAAATGCTCCTCGAACGGGGCATGCGCGTTTCCATTTCTCCCTCGCATCAGTAATCTCCCAGGCGGCTACGGGTAAACGTCCTTGCCCTGCATGGGTGCGGTGCGGCTTGCGTGGACCCGCAGCCCGAGAAGGTTTCACTAGGGCACCGTCAAAATCTAATGGGGTTGAAATGGCCCCCTCACTCGCCCTCCTCCGTCGGGCACCCTCTCCCCTGGGAGAGGGTAGTGATCTTCATTTTTGTCCCTCTCCCTTGGGGAGAGGGGGGACCGCAAGGCGGGGGGTGAGGGGTTTCTTCGCGGGTGATGCATTTATGGCCATGGCGGTAGGCGACGCCCGTGACTTTGACGGAACCCCGGGGGATTTCACCACGGAGGCCGCCGAGATCTCGCAGAATAGACACAGATAAAATTGTGGATCAACAATCAAGGAATTGTAGGTAGTGGTACAGGCTTGCAGTCCCCCTCTCCCCCAAGGGGGGCGAGGGCAAGAATCAAAACTCACAATACCCTCTCCCTTCGGGCGTAGGGGCGGTTCGCGAACCGCCCCTACCGTATGAGCGCCGGTTCGGGGTGGGGTCCTTCGTCAGGGGGCATCGTTTCCGCGGGTTTCACCCACGGCGATTGACATTGGACCTTTTCGCGGTCCCGCCGTGACCGCGGGTGGCCGTTCCGCCGGGCAATGCCACCCGCTCTTGCCGATAGGTTGAGATAATTTGTCTAGAGAATTTGTCTGGACCTTTGATTCCGGCATTTTGTCTTGCCGGTTGGATTTATCACGTAGCCTCACTATGTTTCTTGACATTGGCTAGCATCGTATGCATACCGGTCTCTGACCCCGCCCCTGCCGGCGGGCGGGAATGGCCGCCCCCCGCGTGCCGAAGGGCATTAATAAGCGCAATTATTTAGGGCTCCCGGAAGGGTGGGGCTCTACAGGCTGCGGAAAAACCCGTCGGCTGTCATTCTGAGCGTTTACAGCCTTGCGGCTGCCCCGGATGGGCAGAAACTCGGGCCGAGGAAGGGTAGCGCGGACCTGTTTTTAGGTCCGCGGCTTTTCCTTGTCCATCGGGGACGTGCCGCGGACCTAAAAAACAGGTCCGCGCTACGCCTGCTGAATTCCAAGGACTTACGCGTCGAGTTTCTGCAGAGGAGCCGCAG
>JBEKQO010000468.1:0-3832 GCA_049519635.1 Terriglobia bacterium
CTACGCGGACGAATGGCGACGGCGTTTGCTTGCCGATGCCGGCGAGGTAATCGCGAAAGTGCAGCAAAGCGCGGGCATACACGTGGAGGCCGTAGTGGAATCAGGCGACGTTTCCAAAGCCGTGCGTGCTGCCGCCGGCCGCCTGAATGGCGATCTGGTGGTTATTGGCCGCGGCGCCGCTGATAACGCGCGTTTGCGCACTCACGCATTCGGCATTATCCGCGAATCACCCTGTCCGGTCGTGAGCGTGTGAGCGGTAGTCGTCAAGACCTCCAGAAATGGTGCATCTTCCGGGTGCCTATTTGCGTAGAAGAGTGAGGGTTTATGCGGCAGTTTTTCGTGCGCGGCGCGACGAATCATGCTGCGAAACGGTCATACAACCTGGAACATCTGTCTACAGGACGGGGCCGAATGGGAAGTGCCCACATGCTCTAAATGAGGCCGCGCTGCATCGCATGCATCACTGCTTCCAGTCGGTTGTGCGTCCGGAGCTTTTCGTTGATGGTGTGAAGGTGATTCCGGAGGGTCGGAAGGGTGATGCCCAACTCGCGGGCGATCTCAGCCGAGTTTTTCGCCTTCACGAATAGCCGCAGAATTCGCTGCTCTTGCTCGGAGAGGGGAGAAACCGGTGTGATTCCGTCCACATGGCCGGAAGCGGCCACCAATTCCTTCGAGATATCCAGCATCTTGGCGAGAAGCTCCTCATTCTTCTTCCGATGGGAAATGTCTCGCGCCAAATGCACGATTAGCCGACGATTCCTGCGGGGCTCGTCGAAGACGATCGTCGAGATGTTCACCCACAAGCGGTGACCTGAGCTCGTCTTCACTTCGAGGTCGAAGTCGGGAATCTTAATCTGCTGCGCCGCGCAAGCTTGAACGCTGCAGCCACCCCTGCAAACCTCCGCCCCCAATACCCCCCGGCCACACAGGACTTCATGACAGTCCCGGTTCGCAACTTCGCATGCGGAATATCCGAACAGTTCTTCAGCCGATTTGTTCCAGGAACGAATCTCGCCTTGCTCGGTTACGACGAATGCCGCATCCGAGGTCCGCTCCAGGAAATCAAACAATTCCGTCTCAAGCATACGAGCCCTTGCGTGTTGACACTCTGTGCTCGTCTCCCATTATCCATCCCTGACGATGGTTCAGCGATGATTGGTCCTGACCCGCCATCGACGATTTAGAATCTTCAAATGAAGAGGTAGTCAAAGAGTCGTGTGGTCGAATCGAGCCTTCTTCGCGGGGGTGGTGTAGATAGGTTCCTCAGGCGGTCCGAGCAAACGCGTGACCGGCTTCGACTAGCCAGAACGGGAATGCTGACTGGTTTACGCAACGGATCACCGATCGGACGATGTCGCGCAAGGTGCTGTAACCGTTCTTCGGATGCCGACGCGCGCCGTCATCGGCAGGGTCAAAATGCGCGCAAACCGCCAGCATAGCCGGCAACCAGCAACTCTTATCGCTCGACCTGGGGATCCTGTTTCGCCGTTAAACCATAGCGGAGGTAAAGGTGATCTCCGCTCTGTTTCACACTCAAAATGCGGAGCCATGGTGCCGTCTCCGGAAGAAATTCAGTTCCCCATACGATCGCTGGGCGTGGTCGTTCCAGATTGCGGCCGGCAATTTGCGGCGCCATCGTGAGAAAGAATTCATCAACAAGACCCGCCGCCACAAATTGGCCGAACAGCGTGGGACCTCCCTCGTGAAGGAGGAGATGCACGCCCTTTTTCTTGCGCAGAAACTTCAGTATTGTGGCTGGAGCCACGAGGAGATCGGAGTCCTCGAGAACGGTAACTTCGGTCGTGTCGAGCCTATTGACACCGGCAGCTGTGAGCCGGTCGCTGCCTTTCAGGGTGGTAACGATCTGGACGTTGATGCCGGGGGTTCGGAACGCCGCACGCTCCAAATCCACCACACCACTTGCGCTCACAATCACCGTGCTCGGATATGCAGGCTTACCGAGCACGGTTTGGCGATAGATCCGGTAGGCTTCCGCCGCTTTTGGGTACATGTACTCCGGTATCCATAAGTGATCGGGAGCGGTTGCGTGGAGCGTGCCGGCGCCCACCATAACCGCATCCGCGGACGCCCGCAAAAGGCCCATGATGAAGCGATCGGCTTCATCGTGTCCGCTAATCTCACCACCACCCGCATGTCCCGGGATCGCGTAGCTGACGACACCGTCCAGAGTGGACACAAAGTTCCCAATGACGTGCGGGCGCTCCTCAAGTGCCGGAGAAAACCGAAGGTCTCCATCGTAATAGTGGTGAAGTTCCGATGGCAATATCGGTTCACCGGGAGACATCGCATGATCGAACAACGTTCGGATCGGCCCCATATCGAATCTGAGCCTCAGCTAAGAACACTATTGTTTTCTGTGCCCCACGCCGCAGTTCACAAGGGATGGTAGCACGTGGGTATACTGCACTCGCTCCCCACGACCCACCCTAGGGGTGTGGTCGGCACTTCGGCCGTGACTCCAGTCACAGGATTTCCTTTCCGGCGGGGTCAAGATGGAAGTATGAAAGCCATCGAGACTTCCTTACTGGGCGATCCGATCGTTGTACCGCACGAAACGACGTTGGAGCTTTACCGCAAGATGCTTACCGTGTTCTTCGTGGAAGAACGCATGAAGATCTTCGTAAAGCAGGGAAAGTGTTCCTTCAACGCGTCGACACGCGGCCACGAGAAAGTTCAGATTGGGATGACGATGCTCCTCCGGCCAGGATTCGACTGGTTCTTCCCCTACTACCGGTCTAAAGCGCTCGCCATTGGACTCGGAATGCCGCTGAAGGACCTATTCCTGGGCATGTTGAGCCGGGAAGGCGACCCGAACTCGAACGGCCGTAATATGGCCGAGCATTTTTCTTCGCGCGAGTTGAATCTGGTGTCGCGGACGGCTGTCACGGCCACCCAGTACCTCAACGCCGTGGGGGTTGCGCGCGCGCTCCGCGAGGAAGGCGAGGGTCGTGTCGTCCAGGTTTCATCCGGCGAGGGCGCCACCAGCGAAGGAGAATTCTTCGAGGCACTCAATTGGGCGGGTCGCGAGAAACTGCCGGTTGTATTCCTGGTGCAGAACAATGGTTACGCAATCAGTGTTCCGCAGCAAGCGCAGACCGGCTCCGAGGTCCACCGCATCGCGCAGGGCTTCGGGATTCGGACCTTCCACCTGGACGGAACCTGGTTTGAATCCATGTACCAACAGTTGCCGCCCGCCATCGAATCCGTGCGCCGGGGCGCGGGGCCAATCTTGTTCGAAGCGGAGGTGGTCCGGCTGGACCCGCACTCCTCTTCGGACGATCACCGGAAGTACCGTTCGCCGGACGAGCTAGCCGCACTCGCCGAGCGCGATCCGATTTTCCGGACCGAGAGCTACCTCATCCGCAACGGCGTGCTGAGCGCCGACGAGGTAGCAGCCTTCCGGGCTTCCATCAAAGTGGAGGTAGATCAAGCCGCCGCTGAAGCTGACAGCCATCCTCAGCCCGCAACGAGCGATCTGCTGGCGCACATCTATTCCGATGAGAAGCCACCCGTGGAAGTGCGGCCGACCTACCTGGCGGAAAAGCCAGTGACGATGATCGATGCCATCAATCACGGTCTTCGCGAAGAAATGGACCGCAATTCGAAGATCGTCATGTGGGGTGAGGACATCGCCGATCCGAAGGGTGGCGTCTTCGGTGTCACTCGCGGTCTCTCGACGGCTTTCCCTGGCCGTGTCTTCAACGCACCCTTGGCAGAGGCGAGCATCGCCGGAGTGGCGGCCGGGATGGCCATCGCCGGTTACAAGCCAATCATTGAAATCCAGTTTGCGGATTACACGTGGCCGGCATTT
>JBEKQO010000469.1:0-3827 GCA_049519635.1 Terriglobia bacterium
GAACGGAGCGCATTTGAACAGACGGCCCAATCCTGATCTGGTAACTTTGGCTCGAAATGAATTGCGCCAACGGTCAGGGCAGAGGACGAGGGTAGGCCGGCGACGCCGACATTGACAAGCGCTAATTCCACCGGCGTGTCCCCGTTTGATGGCTATGCCGATAGAGGCTAGCAAGGCTTGGTGGTATATCGAGCATTAGAAAAGAGATTGCAATGTTTGTGATTCTGTTTGTCGTACTACTGTTGGCTTGGATTTTAGGCGGATTTGTTTTTCACGTCGCGGGCGCCCTGATTCATATTCTGTTGGTTCTCGCGTTAATCTCCATCGTGATCCATTTCGTTCGCGGTCGGGGATGATCTCGGGCCGGAAATAGTCCGCGTGGGTGCGCCGCTCGACGCTGCGTTTTATTGAATCTGTGGTCACCGCTCTTGGACCGGCGCTCACCCCTTCGCTGCGCAGGTCCCCGCGCGAACTAAAGGAACTGTGCACTCAAGTGCGTGGGAATTAAGCGAGTCGGTGGGCTCTTTGCTGCTTTTGCTCGAGACGCTGAAATGGAAATCCTCGATTAGCATGGGACGTTGCTTTGCCGGCATCCCCCTGGCAGCGGGAGCCGTGCATTATTATTGGAGAGCGAGCGACATTTGGGAGGTGAAAGCGTGAATGACAAAGTAGAAAAGGACAGTTCAAAACCCGACTGGGTAACTCAGCGTTCCTCATGCTCTCTACCGAAGGTATACAAGGACCTCAGATTACAGGTTGAAGAGGACGTGAAGACTCGCAACGCCCTGCGCCCCAATAATTCCCCTTATGAGTTTTCGGTAGTGGAGAATGGCGACGGCTTTACGGTTGTTCTAGAAGCCAAAGATATGCGCAGGTCGGTAATCTTCAATCTTGCCGACCACGCGATTTTTGTGCGGGATGGTGACGGCAAGCCGATGTTTAATGTGACCGTTACCTTTAATGACGAGGGCGAGTGCAGGCTGAATGTTAATGAGGAGAAGCGCGACTTGTGGCAGGTACGACGGATGGCCCTTGAAGCTCTAATGTTTTCAGGCAATTAGCCCGGGCTTCTCACCGCGGTTGGACGATGCCGGAAGGGCGGGGCCGAACAGGCTGCGGAAAAACTCGAAAGCGCTGTCATTCTGAGGAGCAGCGGCGACGAAGAATCTCGCATTGCCTTGAAAATACTCAGAGCGAGATCCTTCGCGTAGTTTACCCTGAGCGGCAGAGCGAGATTCTTCGCTGCGCTCAGAATGACAGCACGGGAGGGTTTTTCTGCAGCCTGTTTAGCCCCGCCCTTCCAGAAGCCCCATCCAAAGCATGGTGAGAAGTGCAAGTTAGGCGGGGCGGCGGAAGCGGTCGAGAATTTGAAAGAAGATGAGGCTCAGCGCGACGTTTACCAGGACGGAGCTGGCGATGGCGACCGGTTGAAACGGCGGAGGCGCCTCAAGCAACGCGTGCTGGAGGGCGGCAAGGCATAGGTTGTGAACCAACACAAATACCCCCGTCATCACCGTTCGCGCCACAAGGGATTCCAATTCAAAGCGCGTGCTCGCAGAAGCCGCGAGGTAACCCACAATTGCCTTGGCGATTCCAAAAATGCCAATGAAGCCGTGCGAGAGCGCGTCCTGGAGCAGGCCCAGCCCCGTGCCCAGGGCGATGCCATAAACTTTGTCGCGCCACATCAGGGCAAAATAAATAGTGATAAGCAGCGGAAAGTCCATCAAGCGGGCCAGGGGAATTTTCAACGGTAAGAAGGTTTGGAGAAGCAACGCCGCCAGTATCGTTACCGACAGGATGGCGGGATGCACCTGAAAAACCGCAATTGGGCGATGAGGGGAAGCGGGCATCGGGGCATTAGACTACCAGAAGAGGCGGTGGAGTGGAAATTACCTTTGGGGAGATCCGAAACCTCCAAGAACAGGAGTCTGCGCCAGCAGCCGGGCACCCCTTCACCCTTCGCTTTGCGGTCCTCCCTCTCCCCACGGGGGCAAGGGAAGGAGAATTCTTAGTTCTGGTGCTGCACCGATGAGAGCAAAACTGCTTTTCAACATCTTCGGCTCTTCTCACCGGCCGCACTCCAGGGCTGCGGACCTACAAACCGGCCCGAACCACGTTTGCTTGTCGCTGAGGAGAATATACGACTCGCCAATTACTGAGGTCGCGAGGGGAGATTTAGAGCTTGTTGCTCTGCGGCTGCCGGCCTGAGGACCACCAGAACCATTTCCAGGCGATTCAAGTCTACAGCGGGCTTTACCGTGAGAGTTTTGTAAATATTGCCATCACCCACGTTCACTACGGTTCCTACCGGCAAGCCTTTGGGATAAATCAGGTCGAGCCCCGAGGTCACCACCGCTTCCCCGCGGTTTACCACCTCTTCGTTCATGACGTAGTGAACGTCACAAAAACCGTTGATGTCACCCTTCAGGATGCCCTGCACGCGGCTTTGGGCCAGCGTCACCCCCACACCGCTGGAGGGGTCCGTGATCAGCAGCACCTGCGCGCTGTGGGGGAAGATGGCCAGGATTTTCCCCACTGCGCCTTCTGGGGTGATGACCGCAAGATCGGTGGTAAGCCCGGAATCCGACCCCTTATCGATAAAGATGGCGTTGGAATTCTCACCGGGGCTGGTGGCAATAACCTCCGCCCCCACTGTTTGAAAGGTCAACTGATTCTTAAAATCCAGCAAAGTACGCAAACGCTGAGTTTCCTCCGCCTGCTCTCCCAGCCGCTGGATTTGCACCTGCTCAGCCACCAATTGGATGTGCAGTTCCTGGTTTTCCTGCTGCGCGCGCCAGAGATGACGATAGGTTCTGAACGCGGTGGAAGCAAAATTCATCAGGCCCCCCAGCGAGCGCTCAAAAGGGTCGAAAGCCTCAACGGCCCAGTAGCGAATCAACCGGACGTGGTTGATGCGAGTGATCTGCACGGATAGTAGCAAGATTTGTAGGGCAACAACCACCAGGAGAGTAAAAAAGGAACGGTGCCGGATGACGAAGGCCGGCATGTCCGGTCCGTCGTGATCCAGTGCTTGGACCGGGCGCGTCGAATCCGGTGCGTTAGGATCAAACATAATAAAAGGGTCCGCGGTCGGTTGTCAGTGGGCCGTAGTGGAATGCCAACATGATGAACCCGTCGCACCCCAAAGCCCGCTGCCGTCGAGTAGCGGAAGGCCTGGTGATTTCGTCACCTGGATTCCCTGCCGATCCTTATTTTCGCCCCGGCGCCTTTACAACCTCAGCGGCGCGTTGCTTTCCAACGGTCCACGGGCAACTGACAACTGATTACATATCCCGCCTTATTCTATCGCTACCCTGCGCAACAAGTCAAAATCTGTCAACATTCTACCTGTGCCTAATACCACGGAAGCTAGAGGGTCCTCGGCGATCGAAACGGGCAAACCGGTCTCCTCGCGGATACGTTTGTCGAGATTTTTCAGCAGGCCGCCGCCGCCGGTCAAGACAATGCCTCGGTCAGAAATGTCGGCGGAGAGTTCAGGTGGGGTGCGCTCCAATGCGACACGGATGGCGTTGAGAATGGTCGAAACGCCTTCCGACAAGGCATCCCGAATCTCCGAATCGTCGATGGTAATGGTCTTGGGAATGCCTTCGAGCAGATGCCGTCCCTTGATTTCCATCGTCAGGGGTTTTTCCAGGGGGTAGGCGGAGCCAATTTCAATTTTGATTTGCTCAGCGGTGCGCTCGCCCACCAGTAAATTGTATTTGCGCTTCAAATAAGCGGTGATGGCTTCATCCATTTCGTTTCCGGCCACGCGTACGGAGCGGCTGTAAACAATTCCGGAAAGGGAAATGACGGCAATATCGGTG
>JBEKQO010000470.1:0-3801 GCA_049519635.1 Terriglobia bacterium
GGTGGAAGAGGCATTGCGGTTGGGGGTGACGGATGCCGCCGCGGTGCTGCACATCTTTCATATGCCCGATCCGCAGCAACGCCAGCAGTACGCCCTGGCGCTGGCGGAAGAACTGGCCCAGTTCGAGCGGCCCATGCCGGTGATGGATGATTACGATCTGTTGCTGGCCGGCACGCGGGGAGGCATTCAATGAAGAGCCCGACGGAGAGTCTGGAACACGCCAGCGTACGGCAGTACTGTAAGGCCGTGCGAATGCCAACGGTGGGAGCCAACTTCGTTACCATGGCGGAGCAAGCCGTCAAGGAGAACCACAGCCACATCCGCTACCTGGAAGCGTTGCTGGCGATAGAGTGCGAAGAGCGGGATCGGCACGCCATCACCAACCGAATTCGCGATGCGCAACTACCGCGGGTGAAAGCTTTGGAGGAATTTGATTTCACGCAAGCGCCGCAGATTTCGGCGGCCCGCATTCGGGAATTGGCGGGAGGCGGTTACATCGAGCGCAGCGAACCGGTCGTGTTGATCGGCGAGTGCGGGACGGGCAAGAGCCATCTGGCGACCGGACTGTGCCTGGCGGCGTGCCGGCAAAAGCGCCGGGTGCGATTCACCACGGCGGCGGCTCTGGTGAATGAGTTGGTGGAAGCGAAGCAGAACAATCAAGTGCGGCGGCTCATGATTCGTTGGCAGAAGTATGAGCTGATCGCGTTGGATGAAGTGGGGTACGTGCCGCTGGCCGACATCGGTGCGGAGTTTCTGTTTCAGGTCATTTCGGAGCGGGCTGAGCGGGCGGCGATCATCGTTACGACGAACCTGCCATTCTCTGAATGGACAACGGTGTTTCCGAATCCCCGATTGTGTAAAGCGCTTTTGGATCGGATCACCGATCGAGCACACATCATCGAGACCGGGACGGAGTCATTCCGCTTCCGGCGAACCATGGAGAAGAGGAAGAAATGCTGATCTGGGCGCCACGGGTTAGCCCGGCGTGGAACACCCTGGCGTCGGCTTCGTCTGAACGGCGGCCCGCGGATTTTCTGGGGCGGGACGAATGGCGTCCGACTCCAGGGCCATTAGGCGTAGCGCACCCGGCGGGGGCTCGTGGCGGCTGGAAAGCACATAAGGAAGTGGAACAGTTATTGCAATGGGGCTCCGCCCCAAACCCCGTGCGGACCTCCGCCCCACCGACACTCGATGCCACGGATTTTGGTTTGGGGGGGGCTGGTTTTTGGTTGGTCTTTTGGTTGGTTTGTTGGCCGGTTATTGGCATGGTTGGGTGGTTTGTGGTTGGCTATTGGTTGGTCTTGGTTTTGGTTGGTCCAGTGCTCGCTTTTGGTGGCGGGGAGTCGGTTGGCTGGAATGGAACGCTGGCTGAGATGACGTAGAATATCAATATTCAGGTGGGCCAAATTAGACGATCAAAGTGGGCCAAGCCGGAGTATCGAACTCACCGGTAGATGTGTTGAAAAGTCAGTGGTAGGTTGAAGCACTCTCGTACCGTCGTTTCGAGGTTCTCAAAGGTAATTCTATTTGCCAGACGCTGGTGAATCGCCCACGCCGCGAGGCTATGCCCAAAACGTTCCTGGCACGTGTAGGCACGTGGAACGAAGGGCCGACCGCACGCCGAGCATCTGTACACCTTTGACCGGCAGCGCGTGACACGCCGCGCTATGCCGGCCCGCGAGATCCGTAAGTCGAGCGACACTTTGCTTCGGAAGCGGTTCCCGTCCTGGCAGAATTTCGCGCTCTTGCAATAGGGGCACTTGCGGGCGCGGAATTCTACCGTCCTGGTGACGCGGTAACTGGGCTTCCGCTCGCTTTTCCGTTGGCGTCGCCGGATCTGCCGCAACGCCGGATTCGTGCGGATGTAGACTTTCGATCTCTGGTAATCGAAATACGCACACTTCGAGATCGCCTCGAACTCTGGAATAGCGGACTCCTTCTTGCCCCACTCATGCTTGCTTCTCAACGCTCCGTCATCCAAAGTTTCCACAGAAATCACGGCCGACTCGGTGGCAGACCCGTGGCACGGCGTCACAGCGTCCTCGACCCCACGGAGAAAGGATGTCAGGCGTTTCAGCGCGTGGCAGTCGTCTAGGTTGTATTCGATGAGCCTCTGTTTGAGCTTGTCATCGTGGCTTGATTCCCAGCGGCTGCGCCAGACCATCGCGTCCAAGCCAGTGGCTCCGGGTGTTCGCCAGTCATACCCGAGGTAGCCGGCGATGTCTTTGAGCGAGTTTGAGTAGGTCGGGAAATAGATCTTGGAGTAGACCTTGGAGAGGACATTGGTGAACCGGGTGTCAGCGATTCCGGTGAGTTTGGACTGCGCCGAGCGCGATGCGGCACGCTTCACGACACGGGCCTCGTACGGGCCGTAATGAAACAGCCGAGGGTTGGCCATGTCAGTTGAACCGCGCTTTAACTTGCTCAAAGATCGAAACCTCGTCTTCCCGCGAGTCCGCCCAAAATGAGTGGCACATTTCTTGGCCATCATGAACGACCAGCAGTCCGATCAGGTACACGAAGCGGCCATCCGGGTCACCTTCCATGTCGATGAACACCTGGGTGTCGGCGGAAGCAAGCACCAGGAGATCGAGTACGTACACCTTCTGGTCGCGAATCGCCATCGCCTGCAAGGCGTAACTGTGGGGGCGGCCCCTGGGGCGGCCCCAAGCCTTCGCTCTCTTTGACTTGCGCCGCGGATGAAAGGTGTAGGAGAGCTGATTGACGGTAAATATCCCCTTGTGGTTGTATTGCCGGATTGTTTTGTCGGTCATGCGATGCAGCAGGCTCAGGTTGCCTTCGTTCTTCGCCTCGTCCAGGCACGACTGCTGAAACTCGCAAGCGGGGCAGTGGCTGTTTAGCGACTGTAATAAAATAAGTGTAGCAATAAAATCATTTTTGGCCTAAAATGTTCTTGTGGCCAGCGAGGGTGAAGTCAAAGAGCGTTTCTCCCGGTTGGAGGCGTGGCTGGATGAACGCTCGCGGAGGTTATGGGCGGCCGCGGAAAGCGCAGCCCACGGGCGGGGTGGCATATCGCTGGTGGCGCGCGCCAGTGGCGTTTCCAGGCGAGCCATCGCAGTGGGTTTGGCGGAATTGAAGAAAAAGCCGGATCGCTCGCCGCGGACACGTCTGCCGATCCGGCAAAAGGGCGGCGGTCGGAAGAAGTCCTCGCTCAAGGATCCGGAACTGCTGCTCGATCTGGAAAAACTGCTGGAGCCAATGACGCGAGGGGACCCTCAGTCCCCCTTGCGGTGGACATGCAAGAGCGTGCGGAATCTCGCCGACGAACTGCAAGCACGGGGACACAGAGTGAGCCATGTGCTGGTTGCGGAGTTGCTGCATGAACAGAAATACAGCCTGCAAGCGAACCGCAAAACGAAAGAGGGTTCTTCGCATCCGGACCGCAATGCACAGTTTGAATACATCAATGCGAAGGCGTTGGAATTTCTGCATAGTGGCCAGCCAGCAATTTCCGTAGACACGAAAAAGAAGGAACAGGTAGGGGACTACAAGAATGGGGGGCGCGAATGGCACCCGAAAGGTCAGCCCGAAAACGTCCAGGTGCATGATTTCGGGAAGCAGAAAGATGTTCCCTACGGAGTTTACGATCTGGGGCAGAATGCAGGCTGGGTCAGCGTTGGCACCGATCACGACACCTCAGCGTTCGCCGTCGAGAGCATCCGGCGATGGTGGAGCATGATGGGCCGAGAATCGTACCCCAAGGCTGGGCAGTTATTGATTACAGCCGACAGTGGCGGCAGCAACGGGGCGCGCGTGCGGTTGTGGAAACTGGAGTTGCAG
>JBEKQO010000471.1:0-3798 GCA_049519635.1 Terriglobia bacterium
TTGCGGTGGGATGCTTTTCAGCACCGTGCAACCGGGGATCATCTGGAGAGAAAGCTCCAGTGACCATGAGCATAAACGACCACCACGTCCACAATCCGAGCACGTGCAGCCGAACCAGGCCGTATCCGCGGTGGAGCGGAACACGCGGGTGACGCTTGGAATCAGCTTCTGCCCGTCCTGCGCCGTCGCTGGAGCGGGTGATGAGGCTGAACTCGGGGTCGCCGCCATGGGCGATGACGAAGCGCGGGTCGCGGATGCCGTCGTGCGTTAAAATAACGCGACGTTCGCGCAACGGATTTCCAGAGATCGGAAACTCACTGGCGTGCAAGTCTCGCGACATGACTAGCTTGCAAGCGCTCGATGGTCGTTCTCGGACAAGAGTTTCTGGAAAGTCGCCGCGCTATCCCGCGTTATCCTCGCGTTATCTTTTGCGTCAATCCGCGTTATTCTTACGTCAGACGGTCAGCGGTTAGCGTTTTTCGCCGGTGATCGGCGCAAAGGCAGCCGCAGGAAGCAGCCAGTGGTTTTCCGGGGGGAAGGTGAGCGCGATTCCGGGATGAACGTGAAGAGCCTTCTGGGGCTACCCTGAAGCCATACTGTCCCAGAGGTCTCATCGCCCGAACCCGACGGCTTTGCGTCTGCCATTCCTTCTCGCGTCGCATATCCCCATATTCGGACACCTGCGCAGTGTTCCGCCAGTTTTTCTTTTACGGGCCGCTACTTGGGTGCCAAGCATAGGCAATATGGTAACCGTCGAAGAGAAACAGTCTGGGGCTCATTCGCTTCCGCGTTTCAAACGTGCAATGAAGACGCCGCAATCAATCGTTCCGACCGTGCCGGGCCGTGCGTCGTCAATAGCGAGGGAAATGTCATGAATGTGCGGCCTGATCACTGGCCAGTTAATCGCGGACATGATCAGCACCGCAAAGGGACAGCCTTCAAGGCGCTGCTGCTTTCGCATGTTCTTGTCGCCAGTAAGAAACACATCAAAGCCTTCGCGTTCGATCAGCTTGAGCAGCGCGCTGTTCTTGATGCCGCCCCATTGCATGGTGACGACGGTGTGAATCTCATGCCGGGGCAGGGATCGTGCCAGCTTGGCCGGTACGTCCTCATCGAACAGAACCTTCAAAGCTGCGCCTGAAGTTGATGAGCGGCGCGATAGCTAAGGATAGCCTTGATGGCGTCGAAGCCGGCTTCCGGGTAGCAATCCAGAGTTTCGGCGATCGCCGCGTCCGGCGATAATCCCTCATCTCGGAAAGCATCATAGTTTCCGGTGATGGCGTCCACCGGCAAGCGGGTATTCTTGAGCAATGGTGCGCCGCTGACCTTGCCGGGGACGACTTCAACCAACGGACAATCGGACCAGTCCAGAGTTGCTGTTGCCATGGTCTGCGCTCCTTCTTTTAGGATACGCGAAAAGGTACAAGAAAATCCCCCTTGAGGCACGGCGGCGAGTGCCGCCCTCGCCGTCCGCCAAACCGGCGCTCCGCATTCGCGACTTCACTTTCCGGGAATCGATAAATGAGCTTGCTTTTGTTCCTCTTCCGAGTGATCACTGTGTCACGGCGGGAACTACCCGCCAGGAGACGAAACAATGCCGCTTACCAACATCCACTACGATTCGCACCCCCGTCCTCCGGCGGGTTCCTTTAGCGCCCGAGGGGAGGTCTAGCCCCATGTCCACCAGCGTTTGGAAAGGCCACATCGCCTTCGGAATGGTCTCCTTCCCCGCTAAACTCTGTGCCGCCGCCCGCAGCCAAGCCGTCAGCTTCCACCAACTCCATCGGGGCGATCTCTCGCGCGTCAAACAGGTTCTCTACTGCCAGGCCGAAGACCAGCCCGTCGCCCGCACCGAACTGGTCAAGGGCTTCGAGTACGAGAAGGACCGCTACGTCGTGCTGGACGAACGCGATCTGGCGCGCGCCGAGCCCCGTAGCGCGGGCGTGATGGAAGTCTTGGAGTTCGTCCCGGCGGCCGAGGTCGATCCGGTCTACCTGGATGCCTCCTATTACGTTGTGCCGGAGGCCGGCGGCGAGCGGCCCTACGCCTTACTGCTCCAGGCCATGCGCCAGAGCCGCTACGTGAGTATCGCCCAGGTGACCATGCACCAGCGGGAACACCTCGTGCTGCTGCGACCCGGACGGAGCGGCCTGATCGCGCACACCTTGTACTACCAGGATGAGGTGCGGGACCTCGATGAGTTCCGGGCCGATGCGGCGCAGCTTCCCGCCCGGGAGTTGGAACTGGCCGCCCTGCTGGTGGACGCCCTGGCCGCCTCCTTCGATGCCGCCAAGTACCGGGACACCTACCGCGAAAACCTGCGGGTTCTGATTGACGCCAAGGTCAGCGGCCAGGAGGTGGCCGATCAGTCTGCCCGGCCGGCCCCGGCGCAGGTGCTGGATATCCTGGAGGCGCTCAAGGCCAGCCTCGCGCGCACGCGAAAGCCGGTTGCGGCTCCCGCGGCCTTGGCGCCGGTGCCCATTACCGGAGAGAACGGCACGCTTCCGGCGAGACGCGCGAAGCGGGCTTGAGCCGGCGCCGGTGCGCCAACCAACCGTAGAGAGGAACCTAAGATGACGACATTTATTATAGACACGGATCTCAACATCATCGCGTTTCCCGCGCCCGAAGCCGCCCAGGACGGGCTGGCCCAGGGCGCGATGTCTTTCACCAGCCAGAAGGAACTGGCCAAACTTACTGCCGCGTGGGCCGCTACACGATTGGTCGAAGTATGGAACGGCTTTGCCGGGGTGGTCCCCTTCGACGATTGCAAGCCGGTCAAGAAGTTCACCGACCGCCGGAGAGCCCTGACGCGGATCTGGCAAGCCATCCAGCGGTTGACCCCCGCCGCCCACGAGGGTGCCCGTGAGGCGCCCTCTCCCGCCGCAACTGGGGAGCCCCGCCCGAAGAAGGTCGTGCCCCAAGCCCGGCGGAGCGCCAGACAGGCCAAGCCGCACCCCCCGGGCGTGCGCGAGGGGTCCAAGAAGGCCCAGGTGATCGGCCTGTTGCGACGCGCCCAGGGCGCCACCAACCCGGAGATCCAGAAGGCTACCGGCTGGCAGTCCCACACCGTAAGGGGTTTCCTCTCCGGCCACCTGGGAAAGAGGATGAAACTCTCGGTGGAAACCCTCGCGCGGGAAGACGGGGCTCGCGCCTACCATCTCGCATAGCCGCCCGCCGCACCACGCCGCCGCCGGCCGCAAGGCTGGCGGCGTACTTGCTTCAGGCCGTCCCTTTGGGCACCCGAGCAGGTCTTTTCCTCTGGTTTCGCACGCGTGCTGCCGCGTGCTGCCCTGAAGCCCGTAACTCTATGAAAACATGGTAGCGCTAACGGGAATCGAACGCGTTAACGTCCATATCGGATACTAGCATTCTCTTGCAAATACATGCAAACACGTGCAGACTGTAGCACGCGATGTTCGCAGAACACCGCCACGAATTCGCAAGGGGTCGCTCCGGGGTCGCTCGGGGGGCAAACATTTCTTACTCGCCGCCACCTTGCCCAGTGTCGCTCCGGGGGCAGTTTTCAACGCCACATTTCCTTGGCGCCGCCACCCCCCTGCACGCGCCGAATGTCTCATTGCAGGTCATGAAAGTCGCGGCACCTTCTGGTAGATCTGCTGAGCCCGTTGCTTGGAAACCCCAAGCTGAAGGCCGATTTGGCCCCACATCATGCCCGACTTGCGGAGGGACCGCGCCAGTTCATGGCGTTTAAAGGCCCGCCAAACGCGGGCGTCGAACCCGACTGTTTCGGGCCAGGAGGACGAGTAGACCTCTTGGCGCAGCTTCGCCCCCCGC
>JBEKQO010000472.1:0-3786 GCA_049519635.1 Terriglobia bacterium
CGCCAGGAAAGGCGTGACCCTGGGCATTGAGAGCCACCACGGAATCACCTCGATGGCTGCTGACATAATCGAAATTCTCCACCGCGTTGACTCACCGTACGCCCGCTGCAACCTTGATATCACCCACTTCCCCAAAGACCCCTACGCGCAGATCGAGGCCCTCATCCCCTACGCCACCATGACGCACATCCGCGATCACTTCGACGAGCCAAAGCCAGACCCGATCGACCTCGAACGCGTCTGGCAGATGTTCGCAAAAGGTGGTTACCAGGGTTTCATGGCGGCCGAGTACGAATCGAAGGAAGATCCCGCGGCGGGCGTTCCTAAACTCCTCGCGAAGATCAAGGTGCTCTGTAAGAAGTATTCGAGTGTCTGATGCCAAAGAAGCTACTTCGGGCTTTACCACCGCTGACAGAAACGACCGTGAGGGCGCTCACTGAACTCCCCGCAAGTGCAGCATTTCAAATCAGGACCCTACCCGGATCACTTGGCTTAGCGGAATTTCTTGACATACTCCAAGAACGACCTGGCCGTGCGGTCCAGGTTTTCAATGGAGCCTCCACCCTCCGTCACGGCGCATATTTCGTAAGCAATATAGCCCTGAAATCCGATCTCCTTCAGAGCATTAAAGAAACTGTCATAGTCGATCATGCCCGGGCCCATCTGGACTTCCAGGTTCACCGATGGAATTTTCTGGTAATCCACGATATCGGGCAGGTAATGATACCGGGGCACGGTAATGTACTGGGCGGCCGTGGTGTGGACGATGAACGGTTTCAGCTTAAGCACACCCTGGCGGATTTCCGCCGGCGTAAAACCTTGCGCCGAGGGGCTCCAGGCGTCCCAGGCAGCTTTAACGTTGGGGAGATTAACTTCCTTCAAAAGCCAGTACATGCCATCCGCGGTGACCGCCAGATCGTCGTGGTTCTGCACCGCCAGGGTGATGCCGTAGCGCGCCGCCTGCTGGCCTCCCAAGCGCAACCCTTGCAGGACCGCGTTGTATTGCTGGTCATAGGGAATGCCTTCGCGGTCATAACCGGTGAATACGCGCACCATGTTCGTGCCCAGGTCACGCGCCAGGCGCGCGACTTCTCCCAGATAAGCGGCTTGAATTTCCGCCTGGGGAAGACCGGGCTTATCCATCCCCGCGGAAAAATCGGTATAAGCAGCCAGGGCCACGAGTTTCAGACCGAGTTGGTCAATCCTGGCGCGCAGCCGTTGGCGCGCCGCCTCATCATAATCGAGGGGCGAGAGGTGCGGCCGTTTGCACATGAGCTCGACGCCGTCGTAGCCGAGGTCCTTGGCTTTAACCAGAAATTCGTCCACGGTTAAAACTGTCTGGCCGCGCCAGGCTCCGGAATAGCTGACCGAATGCAAGCAGGTTTTGATTTTGAAATCCTTGGGATTGCCGGTGGGAACATCTTGCGCCTGCGCAATGAAAACACAACCTGCGCCGGCCAGGAACATGCCCACGAAAATTTTCCACATGGTTCTTCGCACTCGATACCCCTCCTCTTCGCGTCTCGCGCCGCATCCCCGGAGCAATCGGAGAACTTCCTTCCGGTTGCGGTCGCCTGCCGGGCCGGAGAGAAACGGTCTCGTCGCTGCTTCCCGGCGCGACATTCCGCGATCAAACAATATCTTCGGTCTTGGGATCCCAGGTTATTGTGCGTTTCTGGTGATACGAAGCGATCGCCATCTGGCACGCGATGGCCGAGCGGTAACCGATTTCGAACGGGCAATGGGGTTCTTTGCGGCTGCGCATACAGTCGAAGAAGTTCTGCATGTGTTGGTTGGTTGCTTCGTAATAACCACGCGCTTGCCCGCCCTGCGGGGAGACGGAGGATAGCGTTTCAACACCGCGGCCCTCACCACCCTCGGGCAGGTAGCGCACCTGGTCGCCCTCATTCCGCGCGATCATCCCTTTCGTCCCCAGAAGCATGTCATGGCCTTCGCCATAGAAATCGTTTCCAAACATGGAATTCCACGTGAACAGGACATTGCCCTGCCTCATTGAGACGTCCATGGTGTCGGGCATCTGCATCTTGGGGGAGAGAAAGTTGGCTCCGGTCATGGTCACGCTGTCGGGAATCTTGAAGTCCATCACCTTATACCAGAAGCCCACTTGGTGGACCATGTTTTCATACACATTGCTGCCATCGTAGTCCCAATAGAACCGCCAATTGATAAGGCGCTGCGGGTCAAAAGGATAGTGGGTCGCTTCGCCCTCGAAGCCCTTCCAGTCCACGTGATCGGCATCGCAATCCGGGGGAATTTGCCGCAGCCATCCGCCGTTACGCCGATTGCGATAGTGGTGAGTATGAAGGGCGCTAATCTCGCCCATCTTCTCCGGAGTAACCATTTCCCGAATCACCGTGTAGCCGGGGGCGCTGGTCACCTGAATTCCCACTTGCACCACGCGGTCGGATTTCTCGAACGCCCGGCGCATGCGGCGCGCGTGATCGGGATTGAACGCCATGGTCTTTTCTTGATAGACGTCCTTTCCCGCCGCGAGGGCGGGAACAAATTGCAGACAATGGATGTGTTGGGGCGAGGCGATGAGGACCGCATCAATCGATGGGTCATCGAGTATCTTGCGAAAATCCTGATAGGTCTTGATATTGGGAACGATCGCCTTTATCTCGTCGAGGCGTCGAGTGTAAACATCGGCTACCGCAACCGCTTCAACATTGGGGCATTGGAGGGCCGCATGGAAGATTTCCTTACCGCGGCCGCCTCCCCCGATTAGAGCGAAGCGGATGCGATCATTGGCCCCCAAGACGCTGCTGGAGGGTAAGAATCCGGAGGCAACCAGGGCGGCCGAACCGCCCAGCGTCTCCTTGATAAAAGTTCGCCGGCTTGACATGGAAATACTCCTTTTCCTGAAGAGAACGATTTCCTTTAGACGATTGTCTTGATTTCACCTGGTCGAATCGAACCGCCTGCGAAAAGAATGGGCAGAAGAGTGCCGCGGAGGGCAGCCCACTGGTTACACTTTGCTCCCTTGAAATGATTTGAGCAAGTGGTTTTTGCCTGACCCGCGGAAACTTACGCCCCGCAGCCATTGCCGGCGAAGGAAACTGCCCTAAGACGGGTATTTGTAAGTCTTCATTCATCAGGATTCAGCTAACAGCTCACAGCCGACAGCTAACCGTGAGTTCCGAGGCTTGATCTGGTCAGAGTCGAAATTTGTTCCATATAGGATGAATAACTTCGCAAGCCCTTCCCGAATTTCTCAGCACGGGTCCGGAAGGGAGGGCTGAACAGGCTGCGGAAAAGAGCGCCCGTGCTGTCATCCCGAGCCCGTTCGCCGTGATTCTGAGCACTGACAGCCTTGTGGCTGCCCAGGATGAGCAGAAACTCGGGCCGAGGAAGGGTAGCGCGGACCTGGTTTTTAGGTCCGCGGCTTTTCCTTGTCCATCGGGGACGAGCCGCGGACCTAAAAAATAGGTCTGCGCTACACGTGCTGAATCTCAAGGACTTACGCGTCGAGCTTCTGCAGAGTCCTTCGCTGTCGTCCTGAGCGCAGCGAAGGATCTCGCTCTGGCCGCTCAGGATAAACTGCGCGAAGGATCTCGCCCTGCCTGCATTCCCGCCTTTGGACTTTGCCTGTTCGTTGTCAATTGGCACTGCTCTTAATTCCGGCTGATCGGGTGATGGAGTAATTGGCGATTGAATCCAAGACGCAAACTCGCATCCCCACTTGCACGCAAGTAATGTCGGGAACAGACTTGATAATTTAGAATTCATAATTTTCTCGCCCTATCTCCTTACTTTTCAATGACT
>JBEKQO010000473.1:0-3786 GCA_049519635.1 Terriglobia bacterium
CATTGGTCTCACTCCCTTCAAACTCCTGACTGCCGAGAACCTCACGCAATTCAATTCGATCAAGATGCAGCAAACGCGCGAGTTGGCCTTCGCTCAATAAGCCTTGCCGATGCGCTTCAGATGCGAGCAGGTTCAGGCGCAGGGTAGTTGGCCGATCAGCCTCGGCCTTGTAGCCGTCACGCGGGGACAGATCCCCAAGAACCTGTCGCGATTGTTCATCCGTGATTCCACCGTTGGCCTGAAACCAGTCCCAAGTTCCCGGTTTGACTGAGCCTAGTTCTTCGAGGCGGCGAACCATCGCCTCTCTTGATACACCGAAGAAATGCGCAAGGACAATGACGTGCCGGCGAGTCAATCGGTCCGATCCAGCTGTGATTTCTTGGAACTTTTGCATAACAGCGCGGGCCGGGGTGAGGAACGCACGTGCGAAAGCATTGGCGTAGCGCTCCTCCCTTGAATTCTCAGCTTCATCGTTGTGAAGGATTTCCGGTTGACGCCTTGTTGAGATAAAGTGGCCAGTCTCGTGCCCGGCGCTCTGGGTTCGGCGTTCGCGCGGATGATTGGCATTGAGCAAAATGCATGGTCCAAGAGTGTCATCATACGCAAACACTCCTGATATCCGGCCGTCAAATCTTCGAATGTATACTCGGATGCCAAGTTCCATTTCGAGCAGAGTCACAATATCAGATACAGGCCCGATCCCTAGACCAAGGCGCTGCCGCAGCTCAGTGGCATCTTGCTCGGCTTGGGTTCGGACATCGCCCTTCAAGAGGGGACGCTCGGGAGGGTAATTTCGGACACGTTTGACTCCGAGCAGATTTTCGAGTTCCACCTCGGCCTTTGCTAGCTCGGCCATCAATTCGGCAGCGTCTGCGGCGGCATCGTCGCTACCTACAACCTTTCGAAAGCGGGGCGCGAGATCAACATGAACGGATTCCTGGCGCAAGATGGCGTTTACCGATGTGCCATACAGCTTTGCAAGTTGTTGTAACTCGTTAATGCGCGCGCGCCGCTCACCTTGTTCAATCGCTACAATAGTCGTTCTTGCAACACCGATGGCGCTGGCAGCGGCGGCTTGCGTAATCTTCGCGCCCTCGCGGGCAATCCGCAACCGCTCTCCTGCCTCAACTGGCATGATCTGTTCAAGAGATGTCATGATCGCGCACTCAAAGCCCAGTCGGCCACAAAAGAATTCTGTCCAAGCGAAAGCATGAAGTTTCTCCATTCGCAACTATGTTGGTGTAAAAGACGGTCAAGTTTCGCCCGAGTGTCCGCTTCCTTAAGACCCAACGCTTTGCTCAATTGAAAAGCGCTCAGGGTAAGCATCCGTGCATTTGCGTTTGAGTTCTGCAATCCAGCCAGATGATCTAGGTGCAGGGCGCCAGCAATAGCATATTCGCGCAGTGCGCGGGTGATTTTCTCACGAGGGAAGGAGGTTGCTGCACCAGCCGCGAAATGTGTTGCCGTGAGATCTTCCCAAACATAACTCTCTTTGGGCTCCGTCAAACCAGCAGCAAAGACGCTTAAGCGCCTGAGCATACACGCTGCACATATTCCGCATTGGCGCTTTTTGCAATTTACACTGACTTGTCGGCTTTGTTGCCAACACGACCAGGTAAGGGGCCAAGATGAGCCGTCTCCGCACTCGTTGACAAACTTACTCAGCGTTTCTGCCTTCGTATACCAAAGTCGCGGAAAGCTGAAGCGCACACGATGGTCCAGAAGAGCATCCAGGAATTCCTCCATGCGGCAGGTGAAAAGTGGATGACTGCGATAGTCCTCGTAAGCCTGACCCACCGGAACAAGTGTCGGACCAAGAGCGCCTTGCCCGCTCTCCGGTATTACGACTTGATTTGCGCCTGCTAGATGCGCTGCCAGCCCGCTAACGAGTGCAAATTTGAACCCACGGGACCGTGCTGTGGATTCAATGAACGCCCGCTGCCCAGATTTAACGTGGAAGGGCACAGAGGTAAACGCTTCTCTCTTTCGCGAGAGAGCTTCCCTGTCCTGTAATGTTGATCCGAGACGAACGCGAACGAGCCTGTCTCCCATCTCAAGCGACATCAATCCGGCTACCGCACGAGAATCCATACCGTTGCTAAACGGAATGACAGCATCTACGCCAGAGTGAAGGTTGAGTAGACCCTGCCTAGGTTGGCTCATAGCCTGCTTACGCTTGTAGAAATCGATGTGCCACCGATCTCCAGTGAGGAAATCGAGAACACTATGCAAAGCGTCTACAAGCCGTTTGTCATTCCATTGATCCGGGTCGTGCACCGGTACCAGCAATTCGATCTCTCTTTGCCATGTGTAAGCCGGACGCCGCTGGGTTCTGTCACCAAATTCAACAGCTGCCGCAACCAACAGCGCGTCGTAGGCTATCGGCTCCCATCGGGAGAAAAAATAGGATTCTAGGCTCGCGGTTGAGAACTCGACGTTTTTCCCAATTTCACAACGAAGTGATCCATTACGTGTTCGCACTCCTGGTTCAGTGACATGGATTGCCACACATGATCTGGTAGAAGGCGACTCACTGGTGCTTGCCATCATAGTCTGACCCCATCATCGAGTCCCTGTTGCCGCAGCGCAAAACGGGCTGGACCTGACACTTCGAGTTTTAATATCTGCCTCGCGAGCGAATCAATCGGAGACTCCGCAATGGACTTCTCAATTCTCGCTCGTGTGTTATGCGCGCGTGACGCTGTTGACTCGCGGCAATAGTGTTCCTCGACCTGACGGGCTCCTCGTGCAGCATGATCGATCAGAGCCGCAGTCATCGCACCAGCAAGGGCATTGAACTCCGCAGCCCCGCTAGGTGATAACTGAATTACATTGTCCAGGAAGGCGCGGCCAATTCCACAACCTGCAACTCCCCTTAACGATTCAAGTTGCGGCCTCACATCATCCTTGAACAGGGAAGTCTCCTGATCCTTGAACAGGGTACGAACTCCGTCGATGAATCCAGAACTCATCTCGGCTCGGCAGTCTTGCTCCAAGGCAGGGATGATTGCCCTGCTGATTTCGTCGGAGGAAAACGCGGCGTTTGCGCTACGCTCCGCTACTCGCTTCCAGCCAGGTGGCATTGGCAAGCTTCTGTGGGGTCCGTCGCTCATAGAGCTTCTCCATGTCAGAACAATACAGATAAATAGCTGACAATGTCAAATAGATTCTTGCAGTAATGAAATATGCGAGGTAAATATCACATAATATGGTGGATAGCTTTGGGCAGAATAAAAGGGGACTGGCCAAATGGGGTCTCTTGGCTTTCGCGTTCAAATGAAAAACAAGCTGGAAAATAGAGAACAGAGTAGATAATATATCATACGTATAATATACTGGCGTGTACCCTCACTCTTGCGAGGTGGAAATGCCACAAGTTCGCCCAATGCAGCAGTCCCTGTTCCCGGAGCTGTCCGGCACGTTCCAGGAATCCGAATCCACCGCTACACTGAACCAGGAGGCACGACATGACCCCCAACGACGCATCGAGCACCATTCCCGGCAACCCCGACTCCGTTTTGGAGTTGATGCAGCTCCCGGCCTTCCAGAACCTGCTCGCCAAGGTGGAGACGAACTTCTATCGGAACCGCCCGAAGGAAGCAGCAGAACTGGAATTGGAGGGGACGATCCGCTTTACACTCCAGGAGCGAGCAGCCCAGGCTTGGGAGATTCTCAAGGAAGCCCGCTCGTCGGGCCTGCCGATGGACCAGGCCCAGGAGCTGATCTCCGAACTGGTCTACCCGCCGCTGGAGTCGGACGACAACTGATACTCGAAGGCGACGCCAA
>JBEKQO010000474.1:0-3775 GCA_049519635.1 Terriglobia bacterium
AAAACTTGAATGTTTCCACGAGTAACGGCAGATTGTGCCCGTCGATGGGACCAAAATATTCCAGGCCGAACTCCTCGAACATGATGGAAGGCCACAGCATGCTCTTGGCTGCTTCTTCGGCACGCCGCGCCAGCGTTACTGCCGTTTTGCCGCCGATCTTCTGCACAATACGCTTGGCGGATTCGTGCAAATGCTGATAGTGCTCGTTGGTCACGATCTTGTGGAAGTAGCGCGCAATGGCACCCACATTGCGATCGATGGACCACTCATTGTCGTTGAGGACAATGATCATCCGCTTGGTCTGTTCGGCGATATTGTTCAGGGCTTCAAACGAGATGCCGTTGGTAAACGCTGCGTCTCCGGCAACGGCGATCACGTTTTCAGTGCCGCCTGCCAGGTCGCGCGCCACGGCCATGCCCAGCGCCGCGGAGAGCGCCGTGCCCGCATGACCTGCGCCGAAGCAATCGTGCTCGCTCTCTGTGCGCAGCATGAAGCCGTTGAGCCCGCCCGGCTGGCGAATGGTTGGAAAGCGGTCGAGGCGGCCAGTAAGAATCTTGTGAATATAGGCCTGGTGGCTTACGTCGAAGAGCAGCTTGTCCTCGGGAGTATTGAACACCGTATGCAGCGCCAGCGTCAGTTCCACCACGCCCAGGTTCGGACCCAGGTGTCCACCGGTTTTGGACAGCGTCTGGATCAGGAATGCGCGAATCTCCTCCGCCAGTTGCGCCATCTGCGTGAAATTCAAGCGCTTCAGGTCTGCAGGCGAGTGGATGGACTCCAGCAATGCTCCCATGATCTTCCTTCTCCCGGAATATGAGCCGGGTCTCCAACAAAAAAGCCCCCTATGAACACGGGGCTGCGAGGCTGCCATTAGCCTTCGACTTTATCGCGAACTATCTGCACTTGGACCGAAAACAGTCTGTCACGGGTTGCCCGCCATGGTTCATCGACCGCAAGCCATCCCTAAGTATACCAATCTTGGGCATTTCCCTCGCTGGAATGTTTTGACGCAATTGCTGCCCCGGGTTTTCATCGAGAAGCCTTCATGGGATTGCCCCGCGGATGACAGCCGGGGACCTGTCCGGAAAGTACCGGAAGAAGACGGCACAAGAACAAAAGCAGGTCCTTCGATTGCGCTGAAGTACGCTCCACTCAGGATGACAGGTCATTTTATGGAATGCCCTTTTGGCACGGGATACCAGGTTTGGGGTTTGGGTGGTAACTCGTTTAGAAGGAAAAATCTCGAAAATTGGCGAAATACGTAAGTTGTTTGTTTGCAATACATTTTTTGGTCATTTTTCACGTAACATGCTTGCTTTCATACATATACGCAATAAACCGGAAAACGGGCTGTTTTGGGGGTCCCGGCCTTGCGCAAATCTGACTCGGGGAACGAGGGATTTGTGGTGCTTTGAAGGAGCATTGAGTTCATTGTGCGCGTCTGAAGTGAATTAATGTGCAAACCCTGGGAAAACATTTTGGGACTGGTTTTGCAGGGAGGCGCCTTCCTCTCGCGGCGGGCAACAGCGAGTTGTACGATTGCGATATACGTCGCAAGGGGGAGGACGAAATCGTGGGCAAGATGAAAAGTGCAATTCTACTAATGGGTTTATTGACCGCAGGCTTGGTGGGGACGCCGCTCATCCAGGGACAGTTGCCGGAACCTGGTAGTGCGTCGACCGCGCCCAACCCACTCTCCGACACCACCGTCAAGCCGGGCAAAATGATCCTCTTCGATCTGGAAGCGCGCTTTGCCAAAGACGTGCTCGATCATGGCGGAGCTGCTTTTGCGAACTGGTTCGCAGAAGACGGCGTGGCGCTCAACAATGGCCAGGCTCCGTTGATCGGCAAGGTCGCCGTTGCCAAATCGGCTACCTGGTCCGCCAAGGATTATCAGCTCACCTGGACTCCCACTGAAGCTGTGATGGGTCCCTCCGGCGACATGGGCTATACGTGGGGGCATTTTGAGGGGCACAGCAAGGATGCAAACGGCAATCCGGTCACTACTACCGGCCGCTACATGACCATCTGGCGCAAGCAACCGGACGGAAATTGGAAGGTGGTTCTGGACGCCGGGAGCAACGAACCGGCAGAGGCTGGGGACTGTTGCAAGGTGCCTGGAGGCGCTTGAAATAGGACGGACGACTCGTGCAAAAACAGTCGGGACTTTGGGTGAGCGTCTTGAATATTTTCGGCATGCCCGCTGCTGGGGTGGAAAAGCTAAGAGCGTCCGTTCTAACTCAAAGGTAGGGCCGGCTGTTGCTTAAATGGTAACTGACGAGTCGGCGACCATCCAGGCAGAACTCAAAACCAGTCGCGCATTGCCCGCTTGAGGATTACTTCTCCTGCATACGACGCGGATGGTCGGTGTATAGCAACTGATGACGTTCTCCAGCCTCCGCCCAAGTTCGCGGTGGTGTGAATCGATCCAGAAGAACATCGTCGATTGCCGCTCGCATCTGCCTTGCGCATGTCACTGGACCCAGTTGCCCAACACCAGTCCCCATGCCGGGGAAAGCAAGCCGATCAATCTTTTCCGCCACTGGTCGCCCCTGGTCCGAGCCAGATAGGAATTGTTGATTCATGACGCACAGAAGAGCCGCTCTTGTGGCGAGGTAGGCATTCACGGATTCGGTTAGCACCATTGGCACGCGCATTGTCGGTGCAACGATCATGTAGGGAATTTTGCTGTCGCCGGTCTCCATCACCTCTGCCGCCCCGACGAGTAACTCGCCGTGATGTCTCTCGGCAATTAACAGCTGCAGACGCGCTTGAAGATCATGACCGAAACGGCGGAGGTAGACGGCGTCAACCCCGGCATCCATGAAGCCGAAGCTATTGGCCGGGCTGACAACTGCATCGCAGGGGACTTCCAGGATAGAGCTATGATGAATCTCAACGAACTCCAAGTCCCCGCAGAATCGCCGCCACGCCGTTGCGAGTGATTCGTCCACAGCAGTGAGGATCAGTTTCATATCTGCTAGGGTAGCGCAATGGTAAGGCAGTGAAGGATGCCAACAGTCCAACCGGCAGTTACTGGTCGCGAACCAATGCCTGTGAGAACAACGGCAGCAGATAGCACCATTGCGACTACGGGGAGCCAGAGAGAGAGCGCGAACCGAGGCCTGAGCTTGAAATTATCCATGGTTTCTGAAAGGACCTTGTAGGGTAACCAGATTCTACAATGGGCCGTTCCGAGTGTGTGACCGGCTACTCGGACAGGGCAATCGCATGAAGCGTATCCCGGTGACGAATTCGCAGGTTTGGGCCGTCCCGACGGGACTAGATGGCTCTTTTGGCTGCTTTCCCCACGCTGAAGCGAGGGGCTAACCACCAATGCGCCTACGGCGCGACAAGAATTGGAACCAGTCTGGGCAACAACTTGGATTCATGCGATTGCCTGGCTACTCGGAAATTACTCTGTGGTAAACAACGGTTTCCCGAAAGGGCCAAAATCGGGGTCGTGTATACCGTGACAGCGACGTCAGCCATCGAATTGGCACCTGATCTCGGAGTCTAGGATGGCTTGCTCTCGACGACGCGTAGGTGTACACTGATGCGTACACAAGGAGGCTCTATGCCCGCGATCAAAGTCGGAGTTCGTGAGTTTCGGGAACAGATCGCCCGCTTTCTCGAATCCGATACCCCGGTTGCCGTCACCCGGCGAGGCGAGACCTTGGGCGTGTATGTGCCGACGCCCAGGAAATCCACTAAGCCCGCAGATAGAGCCGAACTGCGGGCTGCCGCCCAGCGTCTGGCTGAAGTTCTTTCCGAT
>JBEKQO010000475.1:0-6800 GCA_049519635.1 Terriglobia bacterium
GGCGAGGGCAATAAAATCCATCCTCCCCTCGGTGGCCGTGGCGACCGAGGGGCCCGGGGGTGAGGGGGTCCTTGCAACATGCCATTGTCAAATCTTATCCGGGACACCACACTAGCGCCAAGTGCCACAAGGTCTTTCCGCAGCCTGTGAAGCCCCACCCTTCCCAACCCGTCGTAAGAAGTCCGAGTTAGATCCCTGGTTGACAGTCTTCATACCAAGCCGCTAAATTAACTGATAAGTGATGACCACCCGAATCTTAACGCCCTCGAATCAGATCACGCTTCTGCGGTTATTGTTTGTGCCCGTGTTCGCAATCCTGGTGATGGACCAGCACTATCGCGCGGCGCTCGCGGTGCTGATGGCAGCGGCCCTCTCCGATGCTCTGGATGGCACGGTCGCTCGCCTGCTGAAGCAGGAGAGCCCGCTGGGTGTGGCGCTCGATCCGATTGCCGACAAGATCCTCATGACCACCGCATATCTCACTCTGGCGTTTCGCGGCGCACTGCCGTGGTGGCTGACGATCGTCGTGCTGAGCCGGGATGTGGGCATCATCATGGCTGCGTCCGTGATCTCCCTGGTGGCCGGATACCGGCCGTTCTACCCCTCGCTGCTGGGAAAATCATCCACCGCCGCACAGATGGCTACCATTTTTTTGGCGGTGTGCCGCCGGGCTCGCGTTCCTTATGTGACGGATGATGTGCTTACCTTTTTCGTTTACCTTGCCGCCGCACTGACGCTGGCTTCCGCTATCCATTATGTGTTTGCGCTGCGCCAGAAGTACGGCCGCCGCGAGGTCGAGGACCCCGCTGAATCCCCACCGTGACAAGCAGCCGAAGCGTGCAAAGTTGATACCCGAAAGCTGCTGCCTTTCCCAGCCCCGAGCCCCCAAGAGGAGACTTCCCTGCCCTGAGGAGTTGCATTTTCCTCGGCGCTCGGGAGAGGTTGGAATTCGCGATTTCCGGCCCTCTCGAGGGGAGAGGGTGCCCGAGGGACGAGGGCGGGTGAGGGGTTGCTTGCGTGGCTGCGGCGCTTTGACTTTTGAGTTTTGCGCTTTGCGTTTTGACTTTCTTTTCCAATTCTGTGACGCGAGTCCATCAATTGAGCGGGTCTTTCGAGTGTCCCCTCTGGGCGTGTTCGTTGATATGGTCGGCGATTTCCTGTGGGCGGTCGATATTGAAAATGGTTTCCCTGCTCGCCTCGCCCGCGGTCTCAATGGAAACATCGCCTACGCCGAAGATTCTTTGGCCGATGCGTTGATGCACCGTCACATCCTGCACTTTCGAAATCAGGATGGTGCGCGTGGTCCGGCTCAGAAGGCCCGATTCGTACCGCAGCCGGTCATCGAGAATGGTCATCTTGGTCAGGCGGTTGCGGAAGTGGCGTTTCAGGGGCCATAGCAGAAGGACCACGGGCAACCAGGGAATCCAGGGCTGCCAAGCCGACGGAATCTGTTGTGGCCAATCTTTGATCTGCATCAACGCCACAATCAAAGCCACCACAATCACCATCACCAGCAAGTATCCGAGGTAGATGAATTTCATCGTCGGCCGGATAATCATTTCCGCCATGCGCACCTCCCGTGACCCGTTCGCCTTATTGTACCGCGATGCGGGTTGGGTGGCGCGGCAAGACCGGCGCCGAAAGGAAAATGTAGCGCAAGGCCCGCTTTCCGGCCTTGCGGCCCTTCCACCGCCCCGCGCAGTGGGCGGTGCGGCCGGGATGCTCGCGGAAACCGCATTCGGTGTGGGGCCAAACCCAAAGCAGATTTTCCTGTAGGCGACGCGGAACAAACCCGCGCCGCTGGAAAAGCCGCAGGGCCGGACCGCGGGCCCTGCGCTACACGCCCGCTCGCGGGTACTAGCGGTCGTCACGGTCACTTCGTAATTGGAATTTACCTTGGGCTGTATACCCAGGGTGAAAAATCTACAGTCGGAAAAACGTCCACTGTAGCCCGTTTTCAACCATGAACTATCATCTCTCCGGCACGGGTGTTATCGGTCCCGGCGTCATGACGGATCGCATACCGGCCCGGATCACCTGCTGCGCCCGTACTCCGTCCGTATGCGATACCGGAAACGGCTGGTTGGACCGGCAACATGCGACGAACGCTGCCACTTCTGCTTTGTACGCCAAGCCGAAGCGTTCCACGAATTCGGGCACAGATCGACCGTAATCGCGCATGGAAAAACTCCGGAAGGCAATAGGTTCCGTCCGGCCGCGCCGCCCGAAGGCCTTCACGATGACCTCGAGCGGCTTCTGCTGAAAGCGATCCACCTGGATTTCTCCCTCCTCGCCGTAGATCACCGTTTCGGTCCGGTAACCCGCCACGTGATTGCGCCCAACCTGGATCTCTGCCACCATCTCTTCCTCGAACCAGAGGTAGAGCAGAGCGTCGTCGAAATCCTCCTCGCAGGTGGTCAGGCGATGGCTGTAAATACGCGACCCGATCATCGCAGCGGCACAGGGCATTTTCCCCGTCAGCCACAGGACCTCATCCACATTGTGTATGGACATATCGGCGAGGATACCCCCGCTCTTGTAGCCGTTGGGCGCGGGGCTGGAGTCTTCCAGCGCCGAGTAAACCTTGAAGATTCGCCCGATGGCGCCGCGGCTCACCAGTTCCCGCGCGTACGCAAGGGGCGGGTCGAACCGGCGTTGGAAAGCCAGCATGAGAGCGTGGGGATGGGTGCCGTCAATCTGGGCGGCGAACTCGAGGTCCGTTTCCAGAGTTTCCGTCAGGGGCTTTTCCAGCAAGACACGCTGCCCCCTCGCGATCAGTGCGGTGGCGTGTTCGCGGTGGCTGTGGGTGGGGGTCGCAATCACCGTCGCGTCCGCAACCCGTGCGTCGGCAAGTTCTTCGACGGAGCGAAAAATTGGAACGTCGCAGCCCGTCTCGGCGGCGAATCGCTCGGCCTTCGCCGCACCCTGGTCACAAAGCCCGGCGAGTACGCAATCTCCAGTTTCCCGGGCCAATTCATGAACGTGCAGGGCATGGATACTTCCCATTCGGCCCACGCCTGCAACAGCAATTCTGATCGGTTGGTGCATAGGTCGGCTCCGCCTACTCGCAGAACAAAGAAGTCCCCACCTGGGCCGTGCGCAGCTTCCTGTGATTCACTGAATCCGGAGGATAAATTATTTGCGAAACTCCCGCAAGGGATTTCGGCCGCGGGTAGTGTCCTACTCTGAATGTAGCGCCGCCCTTTAGGGCGGCACATGCCGGGCTAAAGCCCGGCGCTACGCCGCAAATTAGGGGGATGACTTACTTGGGTCATCCAATAATGTGGTACAGGATAAAAGCAGTCAGGGCGCAGGTGTGAGGCGGGACGCAGGATGGCAGTTCGGCTTCTGAAAATGCTCCTCTCCTCAGTTGCGCAGGGGGTAGGGGGCTAGGCTGTCTAAATTAGCGAACGTCCTGAGTAGTTCACGCGGCTCTGCCGCTCCGCTGTGCGGAAAGGCTCCGCCTTTCCGGCCAAGTCCCATGATTATTTCTCATCCGCGCCGCCTGGAAGGCTATTCCTTCCAGGCGGCGCGGATGAGGTTGGTTGGTGTTCTCGCCTGACGGAAAGGCGCAGCCTTTCCGCACAGCAAGCGGCGAAGCCGCAGGCCATGCCTCACTGAACGCTGCGCATTTTGGACAAGCTTGGGTAGGGGTGGTGCTGATTGCGACTGGATGTTTTTGGCTGCCGGAGATAACCACCCCGGCGCTCGGCGCGCCACCCCTCCTAGGGGAGTTATTATCAGCATTCGGGGCGAGCCAAGCCTCCTGCGCGCCCGCGCGGTTGGACAGGTGGATGAATAAAGTAAGTCGTTCCCCTAAATAAGTGGGCGATTCAAGTAACTTATTTCCCAAATTAGGGCACTACCCCAGGCAAACGGCCTGCCGTTCATTTTCGGCATATGGGTTATACTGAAAATGGAGGATCGTCTGACGCCTTTGAGAGTTCCGGCCCTGATTTTACGCACCGTTCTTCTCGCTGCCCTGATCTTTCTCGTCGCCCCTGGGCTGTACCCTCAGGCCTCTTCGTCCCCACCCGACGACGTGGCCGCGCAAGCTCTGAAGTTCACCGCTCTCTATAGCCTGATCGAGCAGCATTACGTGGACCCGGTCGATGCCGACCATGCCATTTTCGATGGCGGCATTCGTGGCATGCTGTCGGCCCTCGATCCCTTCTGCGCGTTTCTGGACCGCGATCAATTCGAACTGATGAAGCAGCAGGCGCGCGGGGAAGCGAAAGGATTTGGCTCAATCCTTTATGTCTCGGTAGGGAAAGTGCTTATCCTCCAGACGGCACAAGGGTCACCCTCATTTCGAGCCGGTCTGGCGCCTGGAGATGAGATTGTCGCGATCAATGGGGAACGGGTCGATCGGCTGGATTTTCAATCGCTGATCAACCTTCTGAAGAGCTCGCGCTCCCACCCCGTGCGCCTGGGAGTCATCCATCCCGGTAGACTCGTGCCGGAGGACTTCAATCTGCGTCCTGCGGAGGTCGCTCTGCCGTCCGTTGACAAGGCTTTCCTTTGGTCTCCGGGCAATGCCTACCTGCACATTTCCAGCTTTGAGGGGAAAACACCGGAGGAGGTGGCAACCGCACTGGATGGCATGGACGCGCCCCACCTGAAGGGTTTGCTCCTTGATTTGCGGGACAATCACGGCGGCATCGTGGATTCCGCCGCCGCCGTAGCCAGCCTTTTCCTGAAGCAGGGCGACTTGATCCTGACCACGCGCGGCCGCGGGCTGGAGGAGAAGGTTTACCGTGTTCCGCCAGCGTCCCGGCACTATGACCTGCCCGTCATAACGCTTGTCAATGGTGACACCGCCAGCGCCGCGGAGGTCCTGGCCGCAGCGCTCCAGGAGCACGACCGGGCAGTCGTTGCCGGCACTCCGACCTACGGCAAGGGCGTGGTCCAATCGGTAATGGAACTCAGTGAGCAGACCGGCTTGGCGCTTACGGCCGGCCAATATTTTACCCCCAGCGGACGATCCATCCAGAGGCCCCTGGCGGGCACCGCGCTTACTTTCGCGTCTCTCTCTCCCTCGGCTGTGCCCAAGGAGAAAACAGCGAACCCCGGTACGGGCAGTGACCCGGCCGGTTCCCCCGCAACGTTTCACACCGACGACGGCCGCCCCGTCACCGTCGGGGGGGGCGTCACTCCCGACGTAACCATTGAAGGCCGGTCGGACGATCCATGGCTCGCCTTCATCAGCCAACGCGGCTACCTGACCAGCTATGCTGAGTCTTATCTGACCACCCACGGCAAAGTGGCCGAGCCTTTCGAGGTCTCACTCGACATGCTGGAGGACTTTAAAGCAACTCTGGAACATAATGGCGTCCGTGTTCCCGTTGAGTATTGGTTAACTGACCGGGACCTCCTGAAGCTGCGGCTCAAGGTCGAGCTTATGAACTTGATCTATGGGTTGGAACGAGGGGACGAACTTGCAACCAAGGGCGACCCGCAAGTCCAGCAAGCCGCCAGCTTGTTCCCCCGTTTCGCAGAGATTCTCAAGGGGCACTAACGGTGGGGGGGAATAGCAGGCAAAAAAGGCGCCACTTTGCAAGATTAGATTAATTAACTCTTGCAAAACAGTGGCCAAACGTGTATAGTTAAGCTGCTTGATCAGTTTTTGTGACCGAACGCCACGTTCGTCGAAGGCCGCAAAATCAGCGATTTTGCGGTTTTTTTTTGTCTTTGGGGAGCGGTTGCGAGACGAGAACAAGTTAAATCTAAACAATCAAAGGAACACTGAAACAATATGGATAGAGAACAAGGTGTCGTGAAGTGGTTCAACAACTCGAAGGGCTATGGATTCATCCAGCGCGCTTCCGGAGATGATGTTTTCGTCCATCACTCCGCCATCCAAGCAGAAGGATACCGATCGCTCGCCGAGGGCGAAGCGGTGGAGTTCGCCGTTACGAAGGGTCCCAAAGGTCTTCAAGCTGAGAGCGTCAAGAAGCTCTAAGAACCACCCTAACAATTAGCGCACTACCCGCGCCTTGCTTTGTCGCAAAGGCGCGGGTAGACATCCTTACACCCGGGAGGAAGCCGTAATGCAAATCCAATACGTCGGATTTCAACTAAAAGCGCATGGCCGGGATTACACCTACCGGGTAATCGACAAACAGGCAGAAGACCGCGAGTTTATTTTCACCATCTCCAACCGCGCCTTTGCCGAAAAGCAATTGCCCTTTCAGGACGCGGCCGCCCTCTGCTACCAGAAGCTGCAAAAGGCCCTCGATCTCGAGACCGCTGAAAACCCTCTGCCTCGCCGTACCACACTGTCAGACCAGGAGCTCGACGTCTACCGCGAGTCACGTCGTCCCGCGCGGAAGCGCTCGTGGTAATGTCCCGAACCACGTTTTCCGCTGCTTTTCCCGAAACACTTCAGCCAAGCTAAACCTGCGGCAGGTTCCCCCCTGCTACAAAGGTCTTCCCAATAGTAAGCGGTATCTCTCACCAGTCCGAAATGTTGTCGTCGAACGATGGGCGGCTAGTGCTTAGTTGCAGGAGTTCGCGATCTTATTTTCCGAGGGAGGAAGGGCGGGGGTTTAGCCCCGCCGCAGGACTCGCGCGGATTGTAAAGGCTTTAGCCGCTGAAGCGATGCGGCTTCAGGGCCTAAAGGCCCCATCGCCCTCCGATTTTTGATGGCGGGGCTGAACAGGCTGCGGAAAAACTCTGTGGCGCTTGGCGCCACCACTGTCAGCACCACCCCGGCGCTCGGCGCGCCACCCCTCCTCATCTGAGGAGGGGAGCGTTTTCAACAACTCCCCTCCTGATTCAGGAGGGGTGGCGCGCCGAG
>JBEKQO010000476.1:0-3713 GCA_049519635.1 Terriglobia bacterium
TCCCTTGTATAGCGGTAAGAATGCGAGGCCATTCTCTTAGAATTAGGCCAAGTGAGAGCGAAGCAGCAGGAACTCCGGGCTGCCCCTGTGCAACCTCTTGAAAAACTGAGGGGGGTGGAAACTTTTCAGGCGTGAGCGAAGGTCGCTCAATTCCACTGCTGGGACAACGCGGCGAACGTCCTTAAGCAATATGGCACAGGCGATGGAGGAGCCTTCGAAATACGAATCAAACTGATCCCGTGTTATACCGACTTTAGAGTGGTACCGGCTCCAAACCGCCCGTGGGGTGGCCTTAACCACCATTCGTACCGTTGCGCATGCTCTAATGTGTGCAGTTGGCGACTTGGCATAAAGCCAGACTCGGCTTCCGGGCGGAACGTTGATCACCTTGCGCCGGAGTTCGATTGTCTTTTCCCCACTTAGGATCAAGGTTAGATACTCTTCCTTCACGGAGATCACGATGTCATGAGCGTCAATGTCCAACACCCCCTCCTTTTCGAATGATTGCGCTGAATTGCTCACCCGTTATTCGCCGGGCACCTACCAGATTTGCGTCATCGACACACCCCAAGGCGCGGAGCGACTGAAGTGGAACGGGATTGCGGAGACGGATTAAGTTGTCGAAGACCGTTGCGGCAACGACTCCTTGCTTACTGATCGACTCGATTTCGCTCGGATCTAACACGCCATGTCGCAAAACGGCCGCAGAGACCTCCCCTTGGGAAACGGTCGCGGTCTCCCGAACTCTGGCGAGCGCCACGGCCGCGGAACGTCCGTGGCCGCGGCCGGATTCGTAAAAAATCAGGACGGCGCCAGAGGTGAATAGTTTCGAGTTTCGGGAAGCGCTGTAATAGACGCGTTCGTGAAAGAGCGCTGCCGCGTCCGTGGGTAGGAGCGAGATCTGAACTGAGGTGTTGAGAAGATTATCCGCAAATACCCGTCGAATCGGCACCAGAATGTACTTTCGGGTGTTCGGACAGAGCAATGTGGGCGACAACGCGGTCTCGAGATCCTCAATCGAGATCTGGTGAGCTGTACCGTCCTGGCTGCTGAAGCTGACCTTGGTGCCTACCGACTTGAACGCCGGAAGTGCTGACGGGAAGGTGTTCCCCGTTTTGCCAGCAATTTGCGCCCGGACAGAATTCCAGGACTTCTCTGTCACAACGGCACCGATTGCCATGCGCTGAAAACATCCCGCTCCGGAGCTATCACACTCCTTCTCGATGAAACCGACCGCGAGAGCCAGTTCGCGCGTAATTGTATGAGCTTTCGGGATTGTCAATTCAATTAGCGCAGGCCCGTCCGCAACCGCCTCTTCGGAAACGGCGAGCAGTAGGGCGTCCAACGCAGGCTCGATCGCAGGTTGATCCTCGTCTGAGATGATGGTTGCGGAGAAGCCCTGGTCGAGTCTTGCGGAGCGATTCCATAGGGCAGCGCAAACCAGGGACCCACTGAATGACACCGCAATTGAACGGCCGTGCGAAGAGCGCACGCCGTGCACAGAGAGATGCCCGCGAAGGGCGTCCGAGAACCGAATCCTTTCGATGATAGAGCTGAGATCTGTCCGCAACGAATCGGTTAGCTCGGAAAGCCGCAGCTCCTTTCCCGCAAACCTGCTGTCAATCGCAGTTATCCGACGCTTAGTGCTCTGCAAGAGCTGAGCAAAGTGTTCCACGTGAATGATCTTGATGCCATAGCCGGTCTCTATTGCGTCCGCAGCAGCAACCAAAGCGTTCTCAGCAGTGACAAATCCTGACGCCGAGTGGTGGATGGCTGTCGCCAAATGGACAAGATCTGAATTGTCCCGGACGGAAAGCGCTCCGCTAGCCGAACGATTTGGGAAAACGATCCCCGCGAGCTCGGTAGTAAGCGCAAGGAGCATTGACGGCTCCGGGGGAGGAATGGTCGGTAGCTGAAGGGCAAACTCATATATCGGATCGGGGACATTGGGTTTGAATGAGCGCCTGAGCTCGGCGGCAAATTCTTCCGCTACGACAACTCGAATGACATTGTCCAGCGCCGCTCCGATTACCTGTGAAGCGTGCTCAGCGCGAGGGCGTCTCTTTACGACGTCAAAGAACACGTTTAAGTCGATCGCGTAGACGGGCGTATAGCCGGACTTACCACGCGCTAGGGTCGGGAGGCCCGAGACCGGCTTGCCCTCCGGATAGCCAAACAGTGTCGGGGTATTCAGTTGTCTGACACGAACATTTATTGTGCGATTTCTGGCGGCCCCGCCCATCTGCGTTCGGGCGGTCGCAAAGCCCATCCTCTCCCAAGCGGTGTTCGCCGGCAGGTCCGCGGCAACCCTCGCCGTGATGTCCATGTATCCGTGCTGCTCCGCAAACGTAGTGAGCGAATCTATCAGCGATCTCGCGACGCCTAGCTTCCGGCCCTCGGGAACCACATGTAGTTGGTGAATCCGTAAGTGTGGGAACGAGCCCCCAAACAACAGGTGACCGAGAAACCTTGAAGCCCCGTGCTCCTGTCGACAGGCCACAAACAGCCGCCCAGAACTCCCAGCATTCTCGTATGCGGCGTCCGGAAGAAATCCAAGCGCATCCCTTTCGCGATCGGCGCTACTCCTGACAAGGCCCACGAAAGGCACGACATCCGCAGGGCGCAGAAGTATCTCTACACCGGGCCCAGGGTGCTTAGGAGGCTGGGCCAAGGCTGAACGCAATTCGGAGATCATGCCTGCCAACGATTCATTAAAGCTCTTAGACCCCAAGAATGCCCGCTCAAATTGCTGTGCGGGGGCCCCATCACCGAATTGTTACACTGAACCAGTCGACCATTCCAATCAGCGCTTTTGGGATCGGCCCTGATAAACGCCGATGTCGCCGGGAATGCTTCTGCATTGAGGCTGAATCGCCAATGCTCATTCCGAGCGCTTTCAGTCTTGAAAACGTACATCGACCCGTTCGCAACCGGAACTTCTGGCGTGGACTTCAGCCTCTCAAACAGTAGGTGATTGACCTCGACCAGGCGCTGGTCAACGCGGTTTCGATGAAAGCCGTTGCTGAAGAACTGAAAGGCGAGCAGGACTAGGATTGGCCATTACGCGGCCTCGTCCAAGTCGTCGGGCTCATCCGTTGGCTCATCATCGGCTTCGGCAAGAATCTCCTCTTCCTCGTCCGCATCCGACACGGACAAAGAAGCTGATTCTGGCGACGGTCCAATGTCAAAGAGGCTGGCATTGCGTGCCGGCTCCTGTTTCCTGGGCTCGGCAGGCTTGGGCGCCGCGTCCGCTGGCTTCTTTGTCTCCGCCCCAACAGGCTCGGTCGGGACCGGCGCAGTCTTCGGTGTCACCTTCGACCGGGCCTCCGCCTTTGCAGCCTTCGCTGCTGCCGCCATCTGGACTTTGGCGGTTTCAAGCGTGTTTCGCAGTTCGAGGTGGGCTCCAACAAACTGGACCAGAGCGGAAGGCAGGTCGGCGTCCAGCTCTTCCGCCGTTCCTGCCACGCTAAGAGGAGTGGTGAGCGCATCGTTTTCGCTTTCGTTGAGCTTGCGGGGAATGACGTTGACGCGAATGGTGTCGTCTTCCAATCGCGTCAGGATCATGACGACGGTCCTCTGCCGAAGCAGCGGTCCCAGTTCTTTGAACATGGATTCACCTTCCTCGTTAGTGAGAATCAGTTGTTGGGATGGGGCTATTGGTCAGGATCGTGCCAGAAGTGAATGTTTGGTAGCACCCGATGGACTCGGTTGAG
>JBEKQO010000477.1:0-3710 GCA_049519635.1 Terriglobia bacterium
TGGTGACGCTCATCCACAACGTCTTGACCACCGATTACGTGGTGATGATCCACGATGATGATTGCGTGATGGGACTAGAACTGCTGGAACGCCGGCAGCACAGCATCGAACCCTACGTGGGCTTGCCAGCGGGATCGCTCAAAAGCTTGCAGGGATTGTTCGGAGTGTCGGGCATCTGCAATATCCTGGGCGCAATTCGCATGGCGCGGTTCCTCAACCTCGGCCCCAATGACAATGTGGTGACGGTCGCCACCGACGGCTTTGATCGCTACCCCTCCGTACTCGCGGACCTTGAAAGGCGCACGGGGCCACTGCCCCTCAGCGCTCTAGACGCGCGCATTGAAACGGTTTTCCGCGGCGGCGGGCCGGAAGACATCTTGGATGTGCGCCCGCCGGGGCAGAAAGAGCGGCTGTTCGGGTACAAGCAAGAAGTGTGGACGAACTTCGGCTACTCTCTTCCCTATCTGGACGCGATGAAATCACAGACGTTCTGGGATGCGGAATTCAGCAAGATTGCGGAGATTGACGATAAGCTGCTTGTGGCTCGCGGTACCGTATAAAGGGTAAAGTATAACGGCTTAAGTGTAAAGAGTAAGATATAAAAACGACAGCGGGGGCAAGGCGGCACGGCTGGGATGTTTGCGCAGCTTTAATAGGGGTAGGGAGAACCGATTGACTTCAGTCCCCCCTCCCTCCGAACCGGACTGGCGGATTTCCCGCATCCGGCTCTCCAGTTGGTGGTTTTACCTCCCCGAGGATTGACGGGTCGTTGCCTGGGCTGTAACCAAGGAGAACACCCCCTGCTTCGCGAAGAAGGCATTGGGCCAACGTTGATGGTCGGCGCCGCGCGCCCGTCCCCGACCTCCCCGGCGTCGTCGCAGGATGCCGCGCAACCGCGTGCGCACCCATTGATCGAGCGCCGTGAACGTCGTCACGTGGCTGTGCTAGAAATATCCATACCAGCCGCGCAGCGTCCGGTTCAGGTTCGTAATGATGGCGGCGAGACTCTGCCCGTTGGTACGCCGGGTCTTAGCCCGCAGCGCGTCGTGCAGCTTCGCCATGCTCTTACGTCGGGGCCATTGCGTTCCCCCTTCGAAGTGATAACCCAGAAAGTCGAAGCCCCCCAGCTGCGTGGCGTCCACGATCCGCGTCTTCTGCGCGTGCAGTTGCAGTCCCGCCGCAGCGGTCCAGCCCTGCACCCGTTCCAACGCTTGCCGGGCTTCCGTCTCGTTCCGGCACATAATCACGAAGTCGTCGGCGTACCTCACCATCTCCATTCCCGCCTCCGCCATGAGATGGTCGAGGGGGTCAAGATAGATGTTGGACAGCAGCGGGCTGATGACGGTCTGAACGCAAAGGATAACTTCCAATTTGAACGTGCAGTTCGCTACCGGCAGGAGGGTAGGAGAGCATGAAAAATCTCTTGACTTGTGACATAAGTAGACGTATATATATGTCTCATGGCCCGCGCCAGCGATGCTCAAAAGGCCGAGCGACTCAATCAGGCGCGTACCCTCCTGCGCGCGCATGGGCAATTGCCCGAGGTGGCCGAACGCCTGGCTCGCGACTGGTCCGTCACCAGGCGCCAGGCCTATCGCTATCTCCGGCATGCCCAACTTCTCAAACAACCGGTTCCAGTCGAAGACGCCAAAATATCTTTTACCGTGAAGCTTTCTCGCCGTTTAGTCGAAAGGCTGAGGATGTATGCCGCCTCGACCGGATTGACGCTCAGCGAGATCGTCAGTCGAGCGGTGCAGTCAGTGTTGCAGCGTGGGGGAGGCCGTGGCTGACCGCCGGGCAAGCCGGCCACGCACGCTGCGGTGGGAATATCAATTTGATCGGCTGTCCCCGGAGAAACTGGCCCAGGTTTACGCCTGTCTGGTGCCGGAGCCGATCCCGGCCTCCAGTCGGGCAGCTCAGCCCTTGCCCCGATGCGACCAGGAGATGCTGAATGACCAAAGCCGCCGCGATTTACGCCCGGGTATCGTCGGATCGCCAGAAGGAGAATCACACGATTGCCAGCCAACTGGCGGCCTTGACGGAGTATGCCCAGGCGCAGGGATACCAGGTTCCGCCCGAGTGGCGCTTCCAAGATGAGGGTTACAGTGGCGCGACGCTGCTGCGACCCGGATTGGAAGCGGTGCGCGACTTGGCCGCGGCCGGTCAGATTGAAGCGGTGCTGATTTATTCGCCGGACCGCCTGAGTCGGAAGTACGCCTATCAGGTGCTGCTGGCGGAAGAGTTCAACCGCTGCGGGGTGGAGTTGGTCTTCCTCAACTCTCCCTCCGGAGCCACGCCGGAAGACCAACTGCTGCTGCAGTTTCAGGGCATGATTGCTGAGTATGAACGGGCACAGATTGCGGAGCGCTCGCGGCGGGGCAAGCGTCACCGCGCCCGGCAGGGGTCGATCAACGTGCTCTCCGGCGCTCCGTACGGTTATCGGTATGTTCGTAAAAGCGATTCTTGTACGGCTTATTACGAGGTGATCGAGTCCGAGGCGGCGGTGGTGCGCCGAGTGTATGAGGCGTACACGCAGCAAGGGTTGAGCATCAATACGATTGCCCACCGACTCAACGACGAGCAGATTCCCACGCGCACCGGGACGACTCGTTGGGAGCGGTCCACGGTGTGGGGCATGCTACGCAATCCCGCCTACCGCGGCCGCGCCTGCTATGGAAAGACCGAACTCCGTCCGCGACAACGCATCACCCGTGCGTTACGCAAGCGCCAGGGACTGGCGAGCCGCGATAGCGCTAACCACGAGCGGCCGCGAACGGACTGGATTGAAATTCCGGTACCGCCTTTGGTCGGCGAGGAAACTTTCGATTTGGCGCAAGAGCAGTTGGAGAAAAACAAACGGTACTCTCCACGGCGCACTATCGAGCCCACCTTGTTGCAGGGCATGCTGGTCTGTGAGCGTTGCGGTTACGCGCTCTACCGCACCTCGACGCAGACCTCGGCACGCAAGCTTTACTATTACCGCTGCCTGGGTTCGGATGCTTATCGTCATCTGCGCGGTGCGGTTTGCGATAACCCGGCGGTTCGCCAGGATCACCTCGACGCCGTGGTTTGGAAGGAACTCTTGCGCCTGCTGGAAGATCCCCGAGTCATTCAGGAGGAACTGAACCGACGCCTGGAAGCCGCCAGCAAGAGCGACCCGCGAAAACAACGCGAAGAGTTGTTAAAGCGGGAGCAGGCCCGGTTGGAAAAGAGTATCGATCGCCTGCTGAACGCCTATCAGGAAGGTCTGGTGGGCCTAGAGCAACTGCGCGCGCGCATGCCGGAACTCCGCAAGCAACAACAGGCGGTGCAAGCCGAACGACAGTCGCTGGAAGCAGCCAGCGCCGATCAGGCGCATTGCCTGCGGCTGGCGGAAACGCTCACCGGTTTCTGTGCCCAGTTGCGGCTCAGAGCCGACACGCTGGAGGTCAGTGAGCGGCAGAAAATCCTGCGATTGCTCGTGAAAGAGGTCTTGGTGGGGAAGGATACTCTGACCATCCGCCATTCGATCCCGATACCGAGTGCCGAACCGGATTCGCTAAATATGCCACCGCCACCTCACGCGCCTCCACAGCCGCCAATGCCCCAACCCGGCCCACATTACCTTTTGCGTTCAGACCGTCAAGCCGCCTCTACTTCCCCACGCGCTCCTGGGTAGTGGTGCCTTTTGGAAGTGCCACGGGCGTCCCGCCCGTGAACGGTCACGGCCA
>JBEKQO010000478.1:0-3680 GCA_049519635.1 Terriglobia bacterium
GATCATCGAGAAGATCGAACGCGCAAGGATCAAGATGGAGCAGCTTAAACCCGGATCCACCCTTCCTCGAGGGAAAAGAAGTACGAATGATCTGTAAACCTATTTATGAGACACTACACTAGCATATGGTCGAAGAGGCCCTTACTGATTTCTATGCTAGCGAAGTAAGTGGCTCATGCCTTCCGCTTTCGAGCCCCTAAGGGGCGAGCTATCACAGCCCAGACCAACGGCCTGGGTTAAGAGTTCGCCATCAGCGCCGCCAGCAAGGCCGCGCGCTGGGGTAATTCGCGGAGGATGACGTGCTCGTGGCGGGCGTGGGCCCCGTCGCCGGTTCCGCCCAGGCCGTCGAGCGTAGGGATGCCCAGTGCCGCGGTAAAATTCCCGTCAGAGCCTCCTCCGGTTGCGGCCTCTCTCAGTTCCAGTCCCATTTGGCGTCCCAATTCACGCGCCTGGTGAAAGAGCGCGATCGCCATCTTCCGTTCCATCGGGGGACGGTTGACCCCACCGGTTATTTCCAGCTTGGCCTCGGGATGAATGGGCGACAAAGCCCGCATCTGCTTCTCAATCTTCTCGCGGTCGAGCGCAGTGGGCACCCGCACGTCCACGCGCGCCACCGCCAGCTCCGGGATCACATTCACGCGTGTGCCGCCCTGAATAACATCCACGTTGACGGTCACCCCCCGCTTGGGACGCGCCAGTTTTTCGATGCGAGGGATCTGCCGGGCCAGTTCGGAAATCGCATTGACGCCTGCCGAGGGATTAATTCCCGCATGGGCCGAGCGTCCGCGAACGGTGATCTGAAACTCCCCCACTCCTTTGCGGGCGGTTTTGAGCGCCCCTTGGGCAGCGGCAGGCTCCAGCACCAGCACGGCGCGGGCGCGGCGGGCCTCCGCCAGCAACTCGTCGCGAAAAGCCATGCTTGACACCTCCTCATCCGCATTCAGGAAAAAGCGAACGGGACCAGGAGGAGTTATTTTCAAGGCGGCGAGGGCCTGCACGGCCCAGACGCCGCAGACCATGCCGGATTTCATGTCGTAAATTCCCGGTCCGTAGGCGCGCCCATCCCGAATTTGGAATGGCATCTCCGCCAGCGTGCCAATCTCCCAAACCGTGTCCAAGTGGCCCAACAATAGGATGGGTTTGGCGCCGCGCGCACCTTCCCAGAACTCCGCCAGCACGGCTGAACCCGCTGTGGCGTGGCTCAGAACCTGCACTTTCGCGCCTCGCTGGCTGAACTCCTCGGCAAAGAAGTTTGCCATGCGGTCAACTGCCGCTTTGTTCAGGCTCGGTGATTCGATTTCCACCGCCTGCTGCAAGCAACGCACAAGCGCGTCCAATTCCGATTCGCAGTATGCCCGCAAGGCTTTGGGGTCAAACATGTTTCCTCCTGCACCAGAACTCTGTCCAACCGCAAGTGTCGCATACCTTTGGGTCATATATGCATCATTCGCGAAGAGACACCTCATCCACGATTTTGACGGAACCTGGCTTGGGGACGTTTGTCTCTTGACAAGAAGATACAGATAGTATAGCCTAGGAAAGCGATGGAGGTTGGGCGTGGGCTGGGTGCTATGGGTTCCGAAATCCTTCTCCAGCCATGAAGAAAAGGTCCACCACAGTGGCACAGAGAGAACTACGTCTGCTTGCGCCGGCAGGAATCATGATTCCTTGCTTGTTGACCCATCGCATTTTTCCGTCTGTGTTCCGTGACCTTTGTGCCCGCTATGGTGAAATCTTTCCGCGATTGCGGCCGGCAGCCGGGCAGTGTTGCAGGCTTGGAGACATGAAGAACACGGAGAGACTTGGCCAGGAAAGACGCAAGGGGGAAGGATCGAGTGGGTGGCAAAATTTACGGAGCTGGGGAATTTTGTCACGCCGCATCCATGTGCGACAAGGCTGCCTGCCTTGCGGCGGAGTAGTAAAATTGCAAAAATGCCCCACCATGACACGAATGTTTATGATAATACAGGCGGTTAGTGGCATTAACCATGATCATCCAAAAAGTCAAGTCATTGAAACTACACCTGTTAAGTGCTTTGCCTTGCGGGGAAGGTGTTCGAAAAAAGGGGGCCCCAAAATGAAGGTATATCCTTGAATATTTCTGAAAACAAGTGACATAGTAAATTGACGTGGCGTAAATTCACTGCGAAGCTTGAATGTTGAAGAAAAATAAACCACTTATCGTCACTCCCCCTGAATGTCATTGAAAGGAAAGGAGAAAGCCGTTGGACGGAAGCTTTACAGGCTGTGGTGAAACACGAAGGCACTGTCCATCGCCGATCCCCGCACGGGAGCGCTTTAACAACTCCCCTCCTGATTCAGGAGGGGTGGCGCTCTGAGCGCCGGGGTAGTTGTCCACAGTGGGGCGTTCTTCCGCATCCCGTGAAGCCCCGGCGTGCAAGGCCTTTCTGGTAATTACCGCACCCCGTCCCCCCGCACAGGGTGCGAAGCTTTGGAGTGCGGCAGCTTGCTGGCCGGGAATTGCGCTCTCGGTCGAGATTCCCCCGAGCGAGATCACGGGGAGGAAAGCGGCAGCAAGCTGCCGCACTCCAAAGCTTCGCACGCTATGCCGGGAAGGCACCTTCGTTCCGCAGCCTGTAAAGCCCGGCCCTTCCGAACGCCATAGATAACCGTGGTTATCGCGCTCGCGGCACTCCGAGGCCTCGACTCGACCACGTGCTGAAGTAAGTGCCCACAAGGAAACAATCGTGTAACTCTGTGGTAATCATTTCTGTATTTGGTGCCGATAAATTATTTGTTACTGACAATGCTCGATGTTCCATTCTATTCTAGAATCTTCGGACGTGCCCGCGACCGCCAGGAAGGGCTGAAAAATTGGCCAAAGTCTCTCTCGCTCTTGTCATCCATTCGCACCAGCCGGTGGGAAACTTCGATCACGTGATCGAAGATGCCTACCAGAAATCCTATGCGCCATTCGTGCGCGCGCTGCAGGCGCATCCGCGCATTCACTTGAGCCTGCATTTTTCCGGAATTCTGTTGGAGTGGCTGGAAAAGCGCCATCCGGAATACTTCCAGCAGCTTCGTGAACTCGTGGTGCGCGGCCAGATCGAACTGGTCGGCGGGGGCTATTACGAGCCCATTTTGCCGGCAATTCCTGATGTTGACAAAGTCGCGCAACTCCGCAAGCTGGCGGATTACCTTCGCCAACACTTCGGCTCAGCGCCGCGTGGGGCGTGGGTGGCAGAGCGGGTTTGGGAGCCCACGCTCCCCCGCCCGTTGGCCCAAGCCGGCGTTGAGTACGTCGTTCTGGACGATACGCACTTTCTCGCTGCCGGCCTCCAGCCCTGGCAATTGCGCGGTAGTTTCGTTACGGAAGAGGACGGCTTTCCGTTGCGCCTGGTGCCCAGCGAGAAAGCGCTCCGCTACTCCATCCCCTTCCAGGAGCCGGTGGAGACGTTGCGCATTCTTCGGGAAGGGATCAACCAGCCCGACAGCCTCTTTGCTATGGGTGATGACTGCGAGAAGTTTGGCGTCTGGCCGGGTACCTACGAGCATGTTTTCAAGAACGGCTGGATGGAGCGTTTTCTTCAAGCCCTTGAGGGCTCCCAGGATTGGTTGGAGACAACCACCGTCGCGGATTATCTCCGCTCGCACCCCGCGGTGGGGCGCATTTATCTCCCTACTGCCTCCTACGCAGAGATGATGGAATGGTCCCTTCC
>JBEKQO010000479.1:0-3680 GCA_049519635.1 Terriglobia bacterium
CAATGGCCGCCCCTGTCACGCCCACGAGCGCCAAAGCCAGAACGTGATGTCGAGTCCGGGCTCTCACCATGCCCCACGAAAAGAGAAGAAAAAACACAGCGTTCATCGTCTACTACCTCCATTTCGAAAAAATGACTGGCTCCATGTCGATCCGTCCTCTTCCAGGAGGCCGACCCTTATCGCACCGAACGCGCCTCCTGAGCTTCCAAAGTCTCTTCCGGCAACGGCGGCAGGTCCGCGAGGCCATGCGGGAACTTCCTGGCTAACTCTTGATAGGACTCAAGGAGCGATCTCGCCTTGCTCTCAGCAAGGAATCGCTGGCGGTATCGCCGCTCTCTTGGGAATGTCGTGCAAATCCAGTAATCGAGTGCCGTTGGCACGAGACGAATGGTCTGGGTTGTTTCCGCTTTTTCCCCCAACACCAACAGCGCTTGGGCATACTGACCCTTGCGGGGAGCGCTGAATTCCTTCACCTGGCTTACGCCGGCGTGATTGAGCGCCAGGTGCTTCACCAGAGGAGTTGTATCGCCCGGCTGTTGCCCGACAATCTTTGTAGTGGCGTTTTTCAGGATTCCTGGACCGTGCTCGCGGGGCTTGCCCTCGGTTCCCACAAAGTCTTCCGGGGTCTGGCTAATTCCCCAGACGCTCCCAGAGCGCTTGCGGGCCGTCCGAAACAGTTGCACCACCTCCGGAGCGAGACTCGGGGAATCAAGGAGCGCCCAGCACTCATCGAGCACCGTGATTGAGGGTTGGCCATTCCTGCCCGTGGCCCGCTGCGAAACTGCATTTGCAATCACCATGCTCATGGCGCTCTCCAGCATCGGATCGGCGCCGAGGCCTTCCACGTTAAAGAACAGCCAGTTGGAGTCGAGGCGCATGGTTGTCTGCTTATCGAAGAGGTTGGCGTACACGCCTTTCTCGCCCGTCCAGGAGCGCAACTTGATCGAGGCAAACCTGGCCTCGTCCATCGTCCTTTGCATCCGCTCTTCGTCCCGCCAGTTGGCAAGCTCTTCCTTGAGGTCGTTGAAGGTAGGAGTAGGGTTGGAAAAGCGTGCGGCGCACCGTTTGTAAGTGCGCGCCACGGCGTCCCCGAGCAGGGTATCGAGAAGAGTATCGTCCGTCGGGCGTCCATGCCCGATCATATGGAGCACCAGGCTCTTGAGAAACGCGATCTTGTCTTTGGTGGGTTCGGTTTCGCCGGGCGGAAGGTCCCAGGGATTGAGAGTTTCCCTCCCTTCGAGGTCAACGGCGATGGAGCGCCCGCCCATTAAATCGACAAGAGGCTGATAGGAATCACCTCTTTCCAGGATGGAGATCAGGGGATTGGCCCGCGCCAGCATGAGCAAGAACATCTGGGCCATGAAGGTCTTCCCACCGCCGCTCTTCGCCATGATCAGCATGTTGGCGTCTCCGAGCGAGGGGTCGAACGGCGAGAAGGGAATCAACTGCCGCTGTGGCGTCTCGAAGAGCATCAAGGGCGAGTGTGGTGTGCCGCTCCAGGGGACTTCGAGAGGCAGAAGATCCGCGGCATGAAGTGTGAGCTGGGGAATCTCCCGCTTATTGTCGCCGCCCATGGCGGGGAGGCTCCCGAAATAGAGCCGCTTCTGCGCCAGCATCTCTGGAATTCCCCGTGCCCCATTCATCCGCGCGAGCGCGTGGAGTATGCTTTGCCGTCGGTCGGAAAGTGTTCGTTCCGCTTCATCCCGATCGACCCGCGTCCAGATGGGCTTGGATGTCCGAACTCCGATGATCAGGCTCGCCTCACAGACCTTCAGCGAACTCGAAATAACCTTCTTCAAAACCTCGACCAACTGCTCTTCCGCCACCTGGGCGTCCACGTTCAACCGGAAGCCGCCGTGGATATCGCGTTGGGCCGCCATCATCTTCCGCAATCGCGATTTGAACTGCTTTTGCACCTTGGCTTGGTCGGGGAGCGTAAGCTCGAGATTCACGACCAGCGGAAAGGGCAGATTCAAAAGCTCACGCAGCATCCCTGGAAAAGTGGCATCGGGGAGGTCCTTCAAGCTGATGAATGAGTAGAGCAGGCCCCCGATCTTTAAGTGGTCGTCGGCTTCATCCTCCACGTTGACGTTGGCCGCCTGGCTGCGGACACTGTCGTAAATGAGCTGTTTTTCGGGAGGCATCAGAGGAACGGTGTCCTGGGACAAGGGGTTGAGCGCCCGCTTGATTTCAAGGAACAGCTCCTCGTGGGTCATCCGCCGCACTCGCATGCCCGTCGAATGCAGGGTTGCCTCAACCCCGGACATCAGGCTGTTGAACTCCGCAAGGTGATCTTCGTGTTCCCGCCGCGTCCGCTCGATGCACTTGCCGGCCGCGAGGCTCCAGTTGGCCCCGCCATCTGACTTCATCTTGTGTTTCCACTCGAAGTCAGGGGATTGATGGTGAATCCGGGGGTTCCAGATGAAGTAGGCATACAAAAGGTGACGTACATATTCTCCGGCGCCCTCTCGCCTTTGCCATGCCAGAATATGCTCGCGGTCAATGGCATGGAGAATCGGGCTCGGGTTCCGCCCCTCCCGATTGTGCCGGTCGAGCAGGCCTGCCACTCCTTCCGCAATCTCAAACCGAATCTGCATCCGGAGGGAGCGCTCCGGGAGCGAACGGATCAAGGCTTCGATCGCCTGCTTGTTGCGGTTACGCTCTTCGTCGCTCGCATACAGGGCGGCAAGCCCACCGAGGTCATAGGCCGCTACAAACGATCCATCCAATTGGATCGCCACGTTGTCGAGCAAGTCTCGAATTCGCAGTTGCTCGCACAGGGCGGGAGCATCGAGAAGCCGTTCATACTCTTTCAAAGTAATTGGCATCATTCGTCTCCGTACTTGAGATAGGGGCTCTGAATTTGTGTGTCACGGTCGAGCCCCATGTAGACATGGGGCTTAGTGTGAAACTGCACCCAATCGAGGAGATAACCTCGCTGCTTGCCGTACTTGAAAAGCATGAGGCCGGGAATGCTCAGTACCGGCACGAGGTACTGCATGACCATGTTCATCGGCAGGCCAAACATCTCCCGATGCAGAAAGCGTCCCAGCACATTCGAGACAACCGCCAGGGCTAAAACTGCGAACAGGTCTTCCGCTTCCAGGCCCAGAAAGGTGACTCGGGTTCTCAGGTTGCGCTGCACGGGAGTGACATCGAGAGCCATGTATAAACCTCCGGTTTTATATGCCTCGTTCGCGAGTATCCTTGACGTTCTAGGGCACTCCGCCTGTCCCGTGGGCGACAAAGAATTCGGCCAGGCGCAGGAGCCCCGAAAGCAGCAGGCACAGGCCTGCGGAAAGAAAGTGCCGCTGCCAGTTACTGGTGTGGTGAATGCGCATGCCCGACGCCAGGGACACTCCGCCCGCGGCCACTTCGAGTGCCGCATAAAGCGGCATAATGACGTTCGCAATCCAGTTCACCAGCGTGATGAGCGAAACCCAGTACACGTCGGGGTCGTTCCAGCTCCTCTGCCGGGTGAAAGTCTCGAGCATCCGCACGAGGCCCGACCCCATCAGGCACAGAAACCCTCCGTACATCGCGGAGTAATGAGTAAGCCCTCGCGAGAAGCGCACGACCGCGATGACGAAGAACAATCCCGCGAGCGTGGGCAGGATGACGTTTCCAACCCAATTGGTCAGGTTGAGAATGCCGTTCGAAAAGGACACGTTCGTTCCTCC
>JBEKQO010000480.1:0-4012 GCA_049519635.1 Terriglobia bacterium
AGGGGAGCGTTTTCAACAACTCCCCTCCTGATTCAGGAGGGGTGGCGCGCCGAGCGCCGGGGTGGTTGTACACCGAGGCTAGTTTTTCCGCAGCCTGCTTAGCCCCGCCCTTCCAGACCCGCGGTGAGAAATCCAGGTTAGACAGGCGCCGCCACCGTCTTCTCCGGCGGTCTCTGTAAAGCCCGAGCCAGCTTCTTGTTGGTAGTGTATTAGCTAGGATCGTTGTAGCGGCGGTCTCTGACCGCCGGTTTTAGATTCAATATATTCCCGCGGTAAGAGACCGCCGCGACAGCAAACTGAGGCGCTACCCCTCTACGGCTTCAGACACTCGAATACTTCTTACAGAGCACCTTGATCTTCGCGAGAAGTTTAGGAACACCCGTCGCGGGGTCTTCCTTTGATTCGTACTCGGCCGCCATGAAACCCTGGTAACCGCCCTTTACGAACATCTGCCATACGCGTTCGAGGTCGATCGGGTCCGGGTGGGGCTCGTCGAAGTGATCGCGGATATGGGTCATGGTGGCGTAAGGGATGAGGGCCTCGATCTGCGCGTAGGGGTCATTGGGGAAGTGGGTGATATCGAGATTGCAGCGGGCATACGGTGAGTCAACGCGGTGGAGAATTTCGATTATGTCAGCAGCCATCGAGGTGATTCCGTGGTGACTCTCAATGCCCAGGGTCACGCCTTTTTGGGCGGCGTAATCGCAAGCCGGCTTCATGACCTCGACAACCCAGTCCTTCCCTTGTGCCACCGTAGCGCCGGGAGGAAGTTCGCCCCCGAAAACGCGCAAGTGGGAAACGCCCAGCAGTTCGGCGACATCGACCCATTGCCCAATTTCCGTGACCAGGGCGGCGCGCTTGCCGGCGTCAGGCTCGCACATCTCAGTTCCGCAGGCGGCTCCGGAGAAAAGAATCCCGTGCTTGAAGGCGAGATGGCGCAGGTTATGGAGATAAGCCGGTTCCTTGGATTTCAACCAGTAGGCCGTCATGTCAACGCCCACCACCTCGAGTTCCACGGCCTTGAGGATAAAATCCTCCATCGTCATTTGGCCGGCTTCCAGGTATTTCCCATAGGAGTACGCACAGCACCCGGTCAGGAGGCGCGGCCGGGCCGTTTCCTCTGCCGGCCTGGCGCCGGCTCGAATATCGGCCACCAGCGAACTCGCCGCCGCGAAGCCGGCAGCCTGCAAGAAACCTCGACGGTCGAACGCGGTCTTCATGGGGCCTCCTTTGACGCCAGGGGCGCGAGAATCCGGCGCTCGCCGGAAAGGGCTTCTATAGAATCAAACGCTCGAATACTTTTTGCAGAGCGCCTTAACCTGCTCCACAAGCTTCGGGACGCCGGTCATCTGGTCCTCTTTGTTTTCATATTCCACGGTCATGAAACCCTTGTAGCCGGCCTTCGCAAATATTTGCCAGACCCGGTCGAGGTCAAGCGGGCGGGGCGGAGGTCCATAAAAATCGCGGATGTGGGTGTTGGTCGCGTAAGGCACCAAGGTCTCAATCTGACCGTAAGGTTCTTCCAACCAGTTGCTGACATCCAGAGTGACGGCAGCGTAGGGTGAATCGACTCGGCGGAGGATCTCCACCACATTGGCGGCTTTCTCGGTGATTTCGTGATGGGTTTCAATGGCCAGGGTCACGCCTTTCTTCGCCGCATAGTCACACGCCGGCTTCAGTGTTTCCACGACCCAATCGATGCCTTGGGCATCCGTGGCGCCATTCGGAATCTTGCCGCCGAAAACGCGGATTTGGGAGGTGCCCAAAGTCTCGGTGGCATCCACCCATTTCTTGATTTCCTCCACCTGCTGCGTACGCTTGTCGGCATCGGCATAGCAAAGGGAGTTGCGAATGGCGATTCCCGAAAAGAGAACGCCCAACTTGAAAGCGAGATGGCGCAAACTCAATAGGTAGTCGGGCTCTGTGGACTTCAACCAATACGTGGTGATGTCCACGGCGTCAATCTCAAGTTCCACGGCCTTGCGGATAAAGTCCTCCATGGTCATCTTGCCGGACTTCAAATAGTCTCCGTAGGAGTATGCACAGCAACCTGTAAGAAACCGGGGGTGGGCTGAGGCATCTCCTTCCACCGGGCCAGATGCCCCCCTTAGGTTTACGCACATTGAACCCGCGGCGGCCCCGGCGACTTGCAGGAACCCCCGGCGATGCAGCCTATCGATCATGGTGTTTCCTCCTGCGTTCCAGAATTTCCGTTATCGAGGTCGCCCAACCGACAAGATACATGTGACTGCGGCCGCATGCAATTGTCAATCGACTTTGCCAGGCAAGGTGCTTCCACGGACTATGGAAAGGGCCCTATCGTGCGCGCTTCCCGATGCGCCGGCACAGCCATTGGCGAGATTGCCCAGCCCCTGCTCGCCGCCTGACAAAACTCGCTTTCCTTAAGCTTCGGCGGAGATACAACGGCTCAAGTAAGTACCTAAACCTCTTCGCGGACCACAAAGGGCTCCCGATAGGCGCCTCGCAACAGCTTATTGGCTTCCTCGTCGCCAATAACCTGCTCGGTGGCGGGGTCGAAGCGAAGGCTCCGGCCCAGCCGATAGGATGCATTCGCCAAGTGAACGAGCGTACAGGAAATGTGCCCTTCATCGATGGGCACGAGCAGATCTTCCCTCTTGCGGCTGCGCACGCAGTCGATGAAATTGGCCCAGGAGTTTCCCCCTTCGTGCGTGGCCGTGGGGCCGTATTCCTGTCCTTCGCCGAGCCAGGTGCGGTAGGTTTGAGAGGGCCCGGAGTCGGTCGTGGCCATGTAGCCTTTGGAGCCGTAAAAAATGTCGCCCACCATCCCCTTGGAAAACAGTCGTCTGGGTGCCCCATGCCGAGGGGGACCAAGGAAACCTGGGAGCTCAATGCCGAAGCCAGGCGTGCGGATGTCCGCTTCATGGTTGGTCATCCAATGGCGGACCTCAAATTCCATGAGCTTGCGTTTGCCATCGGGTTGGTCAAACTCCCAGACGCAGGTGAGGGTGTTGGGGGTCTCCTGGTCGTCGTGAAACATGAAGTGGCCGCCCATGGCCGAAACCCGGTTGGGAAAGCCCACACCCAGTCCCCAGCGCGCCACATCAAGCTCGTGGATGCCCTGGTTGCCGATGTCGCCGTTGCCGTAATCCCACTGCCAATGCCAATTGTAGTGGAAACGATTCCGCGTGAAAGGCTTGACCGGCGCGGGGCCCATCCACAGATCGTAATCCACACCCGCGGGAACCGGTTCGACGGGAGTGTGACCGATCGTGTCGCGCCAGTTGTAACAGAGGCCGCGCGACATGTAGACATCGCCGATTACACCGTTCCGAAGCTGCTGAACCGCTTCGCGAATGCAATCGCTCGCGCGCATGTTGACGCCGTGCTGAACCATCCGGTCATATTTGTGAGCGGCGCGCACCAGTTGGTGGCCATCCCACCAATTGTGCGATCCGGGTTTTTCGACGTAGACATCTTTTCCGGCCTGACAAGCCCAGATTCCGATCAGCGCGTGCCAGTGATTGGGCGTGGCGATGGAGACGCAATCGATGGATTTGTCTTCGAGCAGCTTGCGGACGTCGGTGTAAGTCTTGGGTTGCGGCAACGCCATAAGCGCAAGGTCCGCCAATCGCCCGCTCAGAATATTCGCGTCGGGGTCGCAGAAGGCGGCAAACCCTTTGGGGCTGCGTAATGAAACTTATTCCCGCGAAGGCCGCAGCGCTTGCACCCTTCTCGAGAACTTCTTTGGCCGCGTGTTTGGCATCGTCCGCTTTTTCATTGGGCATGGTTAGCACCCCTAAACAAGGAATACTCAGCAGGCCGTTACGCCGCAAATTCGAAATCAGGCATCACCTTAGAGATGGGGAATGAAGTTGTCAAGTGAGGCGGCAGTGGGGTAGTGTCCCAATTTCAGATGTGGCGCCGGCTTCCAGCCGGCATTAAGCCGCCAAGATGGCGGCGTTACATTCAAATTAGGACAGTATCGGCAGTGGGGTGGTGCCATTGGCAAGACACGGACGCTCCCAGAGGC
>JBEKQO010000481.1:0-3645 GCA_049519635.1 Terriglobia bacterium
GCGTCCAGGAAGCGCACCAACGGGTCGCGCAGCCGGGCCACGAGCATGGTGGCGAAAATCCTTCCCGCGCCCAGATGGTCGCCATAGGAGAACCCGCCCGGAATCACTGCCGCTTGATAATCGTCGAGCCGATTCTCGCCTTCGATCAGGTCCTTCAACAGGACCAGTTCAGCTTTGCCGCCTGCCAGCTCAATGGCGGCGGCGGTCTCCTCGTGGCAATTCGTTCCGGGGGCATAAAGGATGGCGGTTCGCGCCTGGCTCATTTCACCACCTCACGAAAAGTTTGGCTCCAACCCTCAGCTAACGGCGCTACAGCTTCTTCCCAAATCACTGCGCCCCGGTCCACAAACGTCAGGTCAGGCGCGGCGGTTACGTGGCCGAGGAATTGATGGGAAATCCCGGCAAGGTGGGCGGGAACTTCAAAATCCGCGGGTACCTCGAGCAAGCACGACCCAATGAACTCGCCGAAAAGCAGCCCGTCGCGCCGTGCGGCCCGGATTCCGTCAAAATCCACCCGCGCGCCGAGACCTGACCCGAAGGCGCCTTCAAACAGGCGCAACAGGATTCCGCCCTCGGCGATGGCGGAAGCGGAAACATACCGGCGCTGGGCGTGGAGTTCCAGCAGGTAATCCCACTGCACCTGCATGGAAATGGCGTCATAGGCGTCAAACAGGCGCTCGCCGCGCTGCCCGAAGGAGTCGGCATAGACCGTTCCCCCGAGCGCCTCGGCATCGTAGCGGCCCAACAGCAGCAGGCGATTGCCGGCCCGCTTGAAATCCTTGGTGACGATCCCTTTCACATCGCTGACTCGGCCCATGGTGGCCACGGCGAGGGTGGGAGGCACTTCGATTCTTCGCCCCCCCGCCTCAAAAGTTCCCGAGCTCGAATCCTTGCCGGAAATAAATGGCACGCCGAGATCAACGGAAAGGTCGGCGATGGTTTCCACCATTTCCACCAAATCGAAGGCCGTTTCCGGGCGCACGCGAGGCGTGTAGAAGTTGTCGCACAGCACCATTTGACGGTAATCGGCGCCGGCCACTACCGCCTTGGTAATGGCTTCCAGCATCATCAGGCGCGCCATGGCGGCGGGATCGATTTCGCCGTAGAAGGGATTGAAAGCCAGCGTGGTGATAATCCCATTCGGCTTGCCTCGCAGCGGCGCCGAGACGTAGATGTTGGTGGGCATGCGATGGTTCTTGCCGGCGTAAGGTCCCACCGCGGTGCGGCCCTGCACGGTGGAATCATAACGCGTGCCGGCGGGACTTTGGTCGGCGCAGTGGTAGTGGGTAAGGACGCCGCGCACTGCGCTGCCCCAATCGTCGCGGGTTTGGGGCTCGGCAATCTTTAGCGGCGTGAGATGGCGCTCGGGCCGAGCGGTGGGCGTCGGATCAATCGGGCAGGCTCGCCAGAGGAACTCCATGCTCAGATCGACCACCCTCTTACCTTGCCACATGGCCTGCAAGCGGCCCGTCTTCGTAAAGCGCCCGAGGACGCAAGAAGCCACTTCGAAGCGGCGCAAAATCGCCTGCGCTTCCTCCAGCTTCTCCGGTGGCACGGCCATCAGCATCCGTTCCTGCGATTCGGAGAGGAGGATCTCCCATGCGGTCAGGCTCTGGTCTTTCAGCGGCACGGCGTCCAAGTCGATTTCGACGCCCGAGTCAGCCCCCATTTCGCCCACGGCGCAAGAAATGCCGCCCGCGCCGAGGTCCGTAATCGAGCGGATGCATTCGCCGTCGCGCAGTATGGGAATGGCCGTGGTGAAGCGCCGCTCGGTAATGGGGTGGCCGATTTGGACGGCGGCCGATTCTTTTTCCAGGGTCTCGCCGGTCATGGCGGCGGAGCTGGCGGTGGCGCCATGGACGCCGTCGCGGCCGGTGGCGCCGCCAAACAACACCGCAATGTCACCCGGCTGGGGCGGATCTTTTTGCGCGTACTGCTTCGGCAAGAGGCCCAGCGAATGGCCCAGCGCCAAGCACTTGGCATAGCCCGGATGGCAGCGGTAGATGGGGTGCATCATGGGAATACCCATCGGGTTCATGTAATAAGCCGTGGCGCGAATCGACTCCGACACAATCAATTCCGGATGGAGCGCCCCCGCCGGCACCTCATTTTCCGGCAAGCGCGGGTCCATAGTGCCCATGACGGTGGTGCCCCCAATCGGATACGCGCCTTTGCCAAAACCCAGGGTGTCGCGAATCACCCCGCCGTGCTTGGTGGCGATTCCCCCAAAGGGCGCGATGGAGCTGGGAAAATTGTGCGTCTCACCTTTGATCGTCACTACCCAGCCGTCGGCAAAGTCCATCCCGCCGGCGTTATCGGTAAAGGAGGAAACGACCAGGGGATGATTGATTTTGCGGGTGGCGGCCATGAGCTTTTTCAGCAGGCCCAGGCTTTTCCAAGTGGTGTGGTAGCAGTGGTCGCTCCAGCTTTGCACCAGAATCTCAATCTCCGCATCCGTGTATGCCCGGCCGCGCTCTTGCTCGTGCGCCTGAATCACTTTCATCTGTGAAAGCGGGGCATACCAGGAGCGCCGGCGCGACAGCGCCGCGAGATCGTTATCGCTGAGATCCCGCAACGAAACCGTTCCCACCGGATCCGGCCTTCCACTCGGGTGAAGCGTGGTCACGGCCTCGTGCGGCTCGCGAATTCTCTCCACTACCTTGTTGTAGAGGAACCGCGCGGCGAGGCTTTTGGCTTCTGCATCATCGAGGCCGGCAAATTGATATCGCCGGCTCAGGCGGGCGAATTGCAATCCGTCTTCCCCCAGGGCATGCGCGCCGGCGAGGATCGAAGGCGTCTCCGGATCGGTGACGGCGGGGCGATAAGCAATCTCCACAATCGGTCCTTGCTGCGGATCGAGCTGCGACTTTTCCGCCGGAACCTGGTAAAGCGGGTTGATAAGAAGGGGCATCAAACGCTCCAGGTTAAAGGACCCTTCCAGCCAAACGACCCGTTCGATTTTAACGTCAGTCAGGCGCGTGTACCCGCGCCGGTGGAAAAAGCTCAGCCAATTGCGGGCTTCGGGATCATCTGGGGAGAGAGTGTAAATGCTATGGATCGCCATCTTCGCCTCAACGATTGGATTCCGGCTGCACTGGGCGCATCAGGTCAAAATACTGGTCTTGCGCTTGCCGAGTTCAGGACGCGACGCAAAGGTAACGAAATCCTGGGGCCGGCCGCGCAGGGGAAAGTGAATGCCACAAGTCAGTGGGCCATTATAACTGGGAAAAGCACCCCTCGTCTCTACTTACGAATCCATCCACAGCGAATTTCCGCATTCGGCTGCAGCGGCGGTCTCCGACCAAGCTTGTCCAAATTACCCTCAATCTGTCCCGGCACAAACTGCGGCTTCGCCGCTCGCTGTGCGGAATGGCTTTGCCTTTCCGTCGTACCCTGTCCATTGACCGACCTCCTCCGCGCCGTCTGCCCCGATTCATCGGGGCAGACGGCGCGGAGGAGGAGAAACGGGGCGGACTTGGCCGGAAAGCCAGAGCCTTTCCGCACAGCGGGGCGGCAGAGCCGCACTAAGGGTCTGTAAATAAATAACTGTGTCAACTTGGCTTTCCCCGAGGGAGAATGCTGTAGTTCCATTCTCCATGAAATTCATCCCGCTCAAGGCGGATTTGGGCCATCTGTTTGTCGGAA
>JBEKQO010000482.1:0-3637 GCA_049519635.1 Terriglobia bacterium
TTGACGTGCGCGATGACCTGATTTGCAAAATACACGGTGATGTACGCGATGTTCTCGGGTCCGTTCAAATGCGATTGGCCCGTGGCGGTCACGAACTCAGGCTTGTCGTCGATCAGGTGGTCGATGATCGACAAATCGTGCGGCGCCAGGTCCCAGATAACGTTGACGTCGTGTTGGAACAGTCCCAGGTTCACGCGCATCGAGTCATAGTAATAGAGCGAGCCCAGCGTCCCATCCTGAATCAGTTGCCGGATTTTCTTGACCGCTCCGGTAAACAGGAATGTGTGATCCACCATGATCTGCAGGTGCTTCCTGTCCGCCAGGTCAATGAGTTCCTTGGCCTGTGCCGCGGTTGAGGTGAAGGGCTTCTCCACGAAAACGTGTTTCCCGCTTTCGAGTGCCGCCTTGGCGAGCTCGAAATGCGTCCAAACCGGAGTGACCACTGCTACCGCATCGACGTTAGGCGACGATACGGCCGCGTAAGCATCCTGGGTGACCTCGACATTTGGGAAAGCTTGTTTTGCGCGCCGCAGTGCGTCCGGGCGCTGATCGGAGATTAGAGCGAGTTCACAATCGTCCAGATCGTGAAAGTTACGAGCTACGCGCGGGCCCCAGTAGCCATAACCGATAAGACCAATGCGAATCATTGCTTTTCTCGCGCTTAAGAAGCCCGAAACGGCCTCTCAGATTAATAGGCGCCGTCGGAATTCAACACGGCCAGGGGCGTTCTGAAGAGAATCTTGATGTCCATCCAGAGCGACCACGACTTGGCGTATTCGAGGTCCAAGCGAACCATTTCGTCGAAGGGAACTTTGCTCCGCCCGGCAACTTGCCACAGGCCCGTGATCCCCGGCTTGACCGCCAGCAAGCGCCGCTTATGCCATACGCCGTGTCGCGCGAACTCGTACGGAATAGGCGGGCGTGGGCCCACGAGCGACATATCTCCGCGCAATACGTTGAAGAATTGCGGCACTTCGTCAAGACTCGTACGGCGCAAAAACTGGCCGACGCTCGTGATCCTCGGATCGCTGGTTATTTTGTACACCGGCCTATGATTGTCTTCGCCCTCCGCGGGGAGTGTCCCCGCGATATAGTCGGCCACGAATTGCTCGTGGATTGTGTGATCCGTCGCGACGTACATAGACCGAAATTTGAAAAAAGTGAATTTCTTGCCGTATTGCCCTAGCCTGGTCTGCCGGAAAAATACCGGGCCCTTAGAAGTCAGCCTGATCGCGGCGGCGATTATGAAGAATAGAGGCAATGACAAAACCAATGCCAGCAGGCTTCCGAAGACGTCTATCGACCTCTTCAATACGTGGGACGCTCTCCTCAGTTCCAGGCTTTGCACCAGATCTGGATACAGCCGAGAGCCGGTTGGGTCCCCCGGTCCGCCATCTTCCCAGTCTTCAGGATAGATATGGAACGATATACTGATCTCGTTCATATCCTCAATCGCCAAGGTGCGGCACACGGCTGTGGTTACCTTGTTCAAGAGAGCTTTCGCCACCTGTGCTCCGTCCGCTGATCCAATCTCAGTAAAAATAACTCCTATGACGGACTCTGCGTACCAGCCCTTGATGTCAGTTTCCCGGATGGACTGCGCTAGTGCGGAAACAATTCGTTCAACAGCCCCCTCTTTCGACCCGCCCCTAACCAGCTTGCGATGATCGAGAAGCATCAAGACAAAACGCCGGCCCGAGCGCTCTGTTCGCTTACGCTCCAAGCCAAGCTGTTTCATGAAGAATTCTTCAGCGAGCATTTCCGAACCCGACGATCCATCAAAGACGGCATAACCGTTTGAACCGACCCGCGACTTGGATGTGCCTACTATCTTCTTCATAGGTCGTAGTCACCTTTCTGGAATAGGATAAGAATGGATCGATGTGATGTCTTTGACCGGCCGCAAGCGATTTCGCGTGAGGGCCCCAACCCGCTTCGACCAAAAATGGCGGTGGCTGTATGATTTCCCCGGAGTCGCCAGTCTGAGATTCCTATTGGGTAACGCCGCCGCAGCCTTGTGGAACTATCTGCACGAGTCCGCGAATGGGTCTTGTGTTTTACGTTCCGACCCGTATCCGGACTTCCTACCGGATTCTCATACCGCCGGAGAGGGCGTCAGAGGCATGGGCGGCGAAATGGAGCGGACCGGCTTCCTGGCATCCAGTCCCGAAGAAGCCGCACCGCGCCGCGGGTTGATCGGCATTACCCAGTCCCGGTCCACCTCGACAGCGACCGAGCGCCTGAGGATCTCAACCGAAACAACTAAACGGCAGGAATTTTTTTCCTCGACGAATACGCCTTCGACCCCTTGCAGGGGGCCGCACTCCACTCGCACGCGATCGCCGCACTCAAGGTAAGGCCAAGGGGTGACTTGGAGGCCTGAAACGCACGCGGCTTGAATTCGCGCGATTTCCAGAGCTGGAATCGACTCCGGCTCCCTCCCCCTCCCCACAATCGTCTGCACGCCGGGCGTCATCAGGATTGGAAGCCGGCGTAATGGATCAAACCGGCAAAAGAGGTAGCTTCTGAAGAGGGGCAGGAGCACCCCCTGAAGGCGGCCAGAATGGCGATGCCAGCTTTGGTATAAAGGCAGAAGTTGCTCGTATCCCTTGCCTTCCAGAAATCCGGATACGGACTTTTCGTGCTTCGGCCGAGTCTGCACAGCGTACCAACTGGTCGGGTCGGAGTTGTGTCCATCGAACGACATGCGCGCCTCTTTGCTCCCGTTCGCGCCATGCTTGCCCTCCACAGACTGAATCCGAGTTCGGGGGGAGATCGGACAGGCTACCGCCCTGTTGGGGTCTCATTTTCGTGGCGCTCTAAATCCGCTTTTAAGCGGCTTTTCATATTCTTATTCTAATCAGAACACTTTGTCAACGACCAATCAGGGGTTTGTTGGTACTGTTTTTGAGTACTATTATGACCACATATGGCGAAATGCGACAAGCCGATGACGAATTCTTATGAATATATGTTTCAAACGGTTACCGTGAACCTAGCTGCCAAGAAACCTACCGTACTATAGGTTCCATTACAAGGCAGCGGCCAGATCCGTCGAGCGGCCAAACTGCCGAGCCGTATACAAGGCTAGCGCGTGCTTTGAAACGCCCCGGGTTTCTAATCGTGCCTGCGGACGGGCGGACTCCGCCTTCAGTAGAATAGTGCGACGAGGCTGGGAAACGTTACGGGCGCACGCTAATTAAATTCGCTGGAGAGGCTCGCGCTTCGACTCTTGTCAGCGCAGAATATGGCAGGATTTTCCTTCTGCGTGATAGTGCAGTATTGACGCTTCGGTACGCCTAGAACTTCCGGTTGGCCTTCCGCGCAGATGATTGTCCTGGGATTCAGAAGAGGACGGACGGTGCGCCATGCATATCAGGACTTTACCTGGGCGCCACAGTTTGACCACCCCCCGCAACAAGTGAAGAATTGACAAAACCTACCGATTGTCATCCATCTCCTGGCAATCCGTCGAGAGGCGGTGCTGGTTGCGGCGCCTCTGCGACGAAAGCAGTCTTCGGCGCGCGCCAGAACTGACCCACCCGTGCTTTCCAAAAATGACCCACGCCGGCGGTAGCTGAGGCGAATCGCCAGAGATGCTGGTGGCAGCGAGATTCCAACGGCAGGTTCAGTTACC
>JBEKQO010000483.1:0-3615 GCA_049519635.1 Terriglobia bacterium
ATGCAAAAGCGGGCTTGTAGCAACGAGGCGACGGCTTGCTCCCTCGATCCCGGTTCAGATCGTCTCCGCTATTTCCATCGAGGTGGCGATGGGAACCACGCAGTCAACCTTGGTCAGCCTGAAGACCTCGCGCACGCGCGGCGTCAAGCCCGCGGCGATCACCTTCACGCCTTTCTTCTGGCAGTGAACCATATGGGTGACGATGATGCCCAGGCCGCTCGAATCCATATAGGGGCACCCGGTGAGGTCGAGGATGTTTTTGACCGGCGGGGCCTCTCCCGGCGCGGGATCGAGCTCGAGCATCTTGCTCAGGGTCGTGGGCGGAAGGGTGCTGTAGACGTCGCGCATGGTGAACGGCCCATGGAAGCAGAGAATGACCGTGCCCGGCTTACTACCCGGCTTGCGTTCGATGCTGAATGGACTGCTGTTCCACGTCTGCCACGAAAATGACGACATCTCAAGCTCCCTTGATTGCTTCTGCAGCCTGGATTCCCTGGCCTGCGCACCTGCAGGATGCGCGCCAAGACCTGCCTGTTCTCGATAAGTTTGGGGATACGCCCGCGCCGGGGAACTCCTTCCCCCATGCCCGGTACCTTGGATTCTTATTGAGACGGCGGGGGGATGGCAAGCGAAATTCCGGCCTGCTATCTAGGGGCTGGGCCGGCGCCGGCAGGTACCCGAAAAATCTGTTGAACGTTTAGATGCTCAGGCGTTTAGGTGTTTGCCCGCCTGTCGTGCAAGGTGCACAAGGAATACCGCTGTCCAAAGAAACTTGTGGCTGGGAACTGGCATGCCCACCACATCGTTGCGATAGCGGATGGAGGCAAAGATGCACTTGGCAACTGTCAGGCGCTGTGTATCCCTTGCCACGAGGAAACCCCTACCTACGGGCGCTCCTAACGCAACACTTCCTTTAGGGCGGATGCTACCATACCGGACGCCACCGCCCTAAAGCTTAATTCCGGCATTTGCCCATCAGCGTCGGCAGCGTCCATTGTGGGCATCGCGTCCTCGTCCGGCCCTCCCCTCAAAGGTCACCTTTTCATGTCAAGACCCCCGGCCGGGCGCGGATCGTCCCAACCCGCTGAAAACACTCGCAAAAAACTCTTCGCCGGCTTTGCAGATAATTATGCCCTCTTCCCGCATAATCACCGCATAGCTCCAAATCCAGGCTTTATTTCTGGCGTCGCCTCCTCGTTCCTGCCTGGAGCGGTCGTGGAGCGCTTCAATGTGCCTGGAGAAATCAGGGAACTCGAATGGAATGCGGTCTTTACGAAGACCGGTTCCTGAGAATAAAGGACTTACAGAAACCACCGCCCCGCAACTCCTTTGCTATGAGGACTGTGGCCTCAAAGATGGGGGGCACCCCCCAGGGGGAGTGATCGAAAGGTAAACAGCCGTGTCATACCCGGAGTGCTGGTACGTCAGGACCAGCGGCAGGAGGTGTAGGGACCTGCCCTCAAACGCGAGCTCTCTTGCTACTACCACAGCCCAGGAGCCAGTCATGAGCACAGCAGAACAATCAATGCTTTCTCGCTCACTGACGGGGTCCCCGGTGGCTCTGCCGCTGGGGTGGCTTGCTCCCTGTTTTCTTGTTCCCCGGTTCTCTCGTTCCCTTGTTCCCTGCTTTTTTGTCTCCCGGCTCGTGCATCGTAGGAATCGGCGCCATGTCCGGCCCGATACGCTTCACCTGGGTGTCGATCATCTCGTAGTTGATCGTCCGCGGAGCCACGGGCCGCGTAACGCCGGTTGCGGGATCGGTGGTGACATTGCCGCTGCTGCCAAGCTCAAAGCTGAAGGCAGGAACCGCGCCTTTGTCCGTGTTTTGTGTAAACACGCGAACCGGCAGGTAGCCCTGAATGGGATGCAAACGGAACGCCGTCTCGTAGCGATGGTGCTTGAGACTCCAGGTAAACACGCGCACCTGGTCGAAGTCGTAGGACTGGCCCGGAGTGGGCGACGCAAGAACCATCAGGTATTCGGCAATCTCGTTGGTTTTGAGGTCCGGATCGGGATCATGCACCTTCGTCAGCACCCAGGCTCCCATGATGCGCTGGCTCTCTGCATATTGCGCCACATCGTCGGGCACGTCCACATCCAGGCGGCTTGCGAGCAGCCATCCCACACGGCCCTGCGCGTCGCGAACCAGCCACCAATCTTCCATCTCGGGCGGCTCGCTCTCAACTGCGCCCGCGGCGCCTGGCGCCTTCGCTGTTCCCGGTTTCGCATTCGCCGCGGAAGGCGCGCTCTTGCCTCCCTGGGCGGGTTTAGCCGGATTCGCAGGCGCCAGCGGCCCCAGGGTCTCCGCGGGTTTCCTGGGAGCCGACGCACGTGCCAGCAGTTGCACCTTGCTGTTGGCGGCAATCAAATAAAACCGCTCGGTCTCGCGGCCGGGAACGAGGTGCATGGCAAGGTCGTCGCGCAGGGTTGCCGAGGCAGCTACTGGAGCATTCTTGTACTGATCGGCCAGTTGCACAAACTTCTGATAGGTCTTTTCGTCGATCGTGGACCGCTCTTCAATCCAGCCGATCTCGTTCTTCTCCGTTTTGACCTTGAGAAATCGCCGGCTGTGCTCCAGAACCTCGAGCTCCTGCCCGTTCACCACCTTGCCGACGCGGTTCGACACCGGCGCGACACGGTCGTGCAGGTAGACGGGCCGCGGCGACGCGACGTAAACCAACTCATGGTGTTCCTGGCGAAAGCGGCCGCAGCCGGTCATAAAGCACAGAAAGGCCAGCGCCGCCAACGATGGCGCGACAATGGCCCGGAAGCTTCGGAGACCAGGAAGGAGAGAGATTGAAAAACGAGTCAACACGGACCCTTGCAGTTGCCTTGAGAATACCACCAGTCAGGAGCCAGGTTTCAGGTGTCAGGCGTCAGTGACGAGCGAATCGCAATCAAATGTTCTACGAATCAGCAGAGATCGACACAGCGGATTCGCCGGAGTCTTTACGCGCTTTTCTGAAACCTGACCCCCGAAACCTGAAACCCGCCTTACGGCAGTGCCGCGATGGCATTGGCTCCCACGGGGTCAGTGCCGGTGGCGGAGGTGATTGCGGCAGTAAGGGTCCCCGAACTCATGGTGTAAGCTTCGAGGTCGGGGCCGCCCGCAAAATCCACCGCCAGCAAAAAATTGCCCTTGGCGTCTTCTGCCAGACCCAGTTGGCCGGTGGGGCCGGCCGCGGCGGTGCCGATCGAGGTTAACGACGTAGTCGAAACCGAAAAGCTGGTGATGTTGGCGGATGTGCTGTTGCTGATTGATCGGTTGGCGACATAGACATAGTTGCCATCCGACGACGGCAGAATGGCAGATGAGCCCGCTCCACCAGTTGCATACGGATAACCGGCTCCGGTGAACTCGGTGACTCCACCACTGGCGATCGTGAAGACGCGCAGCCCACCAGTCTGCGCGGCAGACGGTAAGGCGTCAGTCTCGCCAACGTAGAGCAAACGGTTGCTCGGGTCCACGGCCACCGAGCTGTCGCCGTCCGAGGAATTCACCAGGCTAATGTGACCGAAGGTCCCGAAGGGGTTGACGTTGTTGGGATTAAAGTGAATGAGTTCCGTTCCGCTGGAGCCCATTCCAACGAAAACATAACAATCGGCGCAGGAACT
>JBEKQO010000484.1:0-3613 GCA_049519635.1 Terriglobia bacterium
GAAGCAGAGCGCATTCGCCGATTCCTGTCGTTCTGTGAAGACTGTGACGCCACTAGCGTGCTCGATCCCTGCGCAGGTGGAGGGGCGGCGATGGCAACGATTACTTCCGGCGCCAAGACGTTAACCTACGGAATAGAACTCGATGCCTTTCGCGCAGAAGAGGCCCGTTTGGTCCTCGGCCAAATCCTTCAGGGCAACTGCTTTGATGTCCAGTCCGCCGTGGAGTCGTTTTCACTGCTCTTCGAAAACCCACCTTACGATTTCGAGGTGGGTGAGAACCGGAACGGCCGAATGGAATTCCTGTTCCTCGAACACACCTATCGGTGGTTGAAGCCGGGGGGCGTTCTAGCACTTGTTGTCCCGGGCGACCGATTATCGACCTGCGCCGAAATACTGGCCGTCCACTTTCGGGACAAAGCGATCTACCGCCTCAGCGAACCCGAGTCGATCCGCTATAAGCAGATCGTCGTGTTCGGCGTGCGCCGAACGAGGCGCGAACGCGATCAGTTGAAAGACTGGGACGTACAGCGGGCCAAAACGAAACTGTTGGCACTTACGGGGAGCTACGATGAATTGCCCGTGCTGCCGGACGAACCGGATAAAGAGTTCGTGGTGCCGCCGAGCGGGCCTGCTCAACTGGTGTATCGCGGCATTCCGTTGGATACGGTTGAGGATCTGCTGCCGGCATCCGCGGCCTATCGACAGGCCGGCCGAATTCTGTTCGCGCCGGAAGTCCGCGCAACCGGCAGGCCGCTAACTCCGTTACATGGCGGCCACATTGGCCTCCTGACGACGGCCGGTTTGCTCAATGGGATCTTCGGTGAAGGGCCCGATCTTCACGTGGCGCGATGGGAATCGATCAAGGTTACGGACCGGTTTGAAGAGACCGATGAGAATGAGGTAACCACCATTCGGGAGCGCGAGCGCTTCACGCAGTCTCTCACTCTGGTGTACGCCGACGGAACCACCTCGATTCTCGACGAGAAAAGTAGGGAGCCATGAAAAACGCACATCTCCGCATGGGCAGTTTGCGGTTTACCAAGGTGCTACGTGACACGACGATCGACATCACCTTGCGCATGGACCGGATGATTGCCGAACATGCCGCGGACAACCGAAGCGCCCAATGCCATGTGCTGTCGGTGATCGGCAACGACCAGGAAATCGCGGCCATCGCGGCTGCGATTGCAGATGAAGCGCGCTTCTATGCCACCGGGCCGGAGATCAACCGACTCATGATCACGATTGGCGAAGGCGCCGAGGTGTTTCGCAGTTCAATCAACGTTCCGGGCCGAAGGCGACCGCTTCGCCACCTGGTTGCGATCTCCGAAGAACTGTCAAAGACGCGCGCAGGCGGCAATCCGAGCGCACGCCGAACCATCCTGTGTGATGACGATCGAGCATTCCAACTCTACCGGATCAGTGTCCGTTTCGGCCTGCCGGTTCTACCGGAGTGGAGTGAGTGGTTCGGGGAGATGCTGGAGCGCAAGAACGCGATCAATCCGCTGATCGGAATCGGCTGCACACCAGTGGTAGTCAAGGGAACCAAGAAGCGATTTCTGGGCTGGATGGGCCACGCGCTGAAGCGCGGTGCCATCAAGATTCCAGAACACGTTCAGCCTGCCGCATGGCAGGTACCGATCTCGTTTTCGGCCGGGTTGCCGAAGACGGAAGATGTGGCGGCATGACATTCCTCTTGTCCGTCTGCGGGATTCGGCACGCCACCCAGGAAATGCCCCGGCGCAATTCCGACCAACCACAGTAGACTCCATTCCTTCGGGCGTTCCACGCCCGCGCCACTCTTCCCAACAGCTAGCGCAGTCAATCGAGTGTCGTCGAGGGCCGGCCCGGTTCCTATACCGGCCTCGACGCTCTTTGAGGAGGCCACTTGTATGAGCACCGTGCCAACGAACATCAATAACTATCTGAGGCAATTCGCGCACCAACTCGAGGAGAGAATCTTGCAGCAGTTCCCTCCCTTGCACCAGCCTGGCGAACCGTTCCCCGCAGAACTGACGCGACTCCGCCGAACGCCCTACCACGCGCAGGCTCTCGCGATCGCCGGGATTTCGAAGCGCTGGGAGGTCGAGACCTCCGCCGGCGCAATCGCCGAATGCGGTACCGGAAAGACACTCATCTCTCTGGGCGCAATGTTCGTCAATTCGAACGGGAGGCCTTTCACGGCGCTGGTAATGGCGCCGCCGCAGCTGACTATCAAATGGTGTAGAGAAACGCTCTTGACGCTGCCCCGAGTCCGTGTGTTTCTGATCGACGGCGTCCGCAACGGCGTGGGATCCAATGGACATACGGGGGTGAACGAAGTCCGGCTTCGCAACGGACGGATCGTGCGCGAAGGCCTTCAGACGACACTCAGCGATTTGCGGCTTCGGAAGCAGTTCAAATCAGCGCGCGCGCGGTGGCAGTCGCTGTGTGACTGTCCGGCGGTGTTTGTGCTCTCCCGTGAGGTCGCGAAATTGAGCTACTTCTGGCGGCACGCTTTCGGAGTGCCGCGCAGTGGACCATTCAACGGATCCATCGTCAATCCGGATACGGGTCGGCCAGTTCTGACTGACGATGACCAGTTGCGGCGAGCCGATTTTCGCAAGACAAAGCACAGTGAACTCGTCCTCGGCGAAGAGCAATCGAGTGCCCAAAAGGCTCGACGCACGATATTCAGTGCGCTCTGGCAGGCCGATGCGACTAAGGTCCGCCGGTGCGCTCCGATGGACCTGATCGGGCGGCACATGAAGGGCTTCTTCGACTACGGCGTCGCTGACGAGGTGCACGAATTAAAGGGTGACACCGCCCAAGGGGCAGCCTTGGGGACGATGGCTTCATGCGCGAAGCGCACGATCATTCTCACCGGCACTCTGAACGGCGGATATGCGGACGAATTGTTCAATATCCTCTTTCGGCTCCACCCGAAGAAGATGCTCGAAGAAGGATTCGCGCACGGCGAAGCCGGCGTGCGGGCATTCTCGGAAACCTATGGGGTTCTCGAAAAAGTCACAACCATCACGCCAGCCGACAACGCCTGCTCGGACAAATCGAAGGTAACTACAAGAGTACGGCGGCGCCCCGGCGCTTCACCCCTGCTCTTCGGCCGGTTTCTGATGGAGCTCGGCGCTTTTGTCTCGCTCGAAGATATTTCGGATGCGCTTCCTCCCTATGAAGAGGAGGTGATCAACGTCGAGATGGATCCAGTTTTGGCTGCTGCTTACGAGAGCCTCGAAGAGGACATCAAGGCAGCGCTTGAAGAGCATCGTGGCAACGCGTCCGTCGTCAGTACTGGTCTGAATGCGCTGATGCTCTACGGCGACCGCCCCTTCGATCTTGGAACGCTGTATGGTTACGCGACGAATCCAGAAACCGGCGAACGCGAGCGCTTTGTGATTTCAGAGCCAGCCGATCTGGATCAGGAGTACGTCTATGCGAAGGAGCGCCGGCTGGTGGAAGAGGTCAAGACTGAGCTTCGCCAGGGGAGGAGGGTCCAGATTTTCGCGGTCTACACGCAGAAGCGCGACGTCACCCAGCGGCTGAAGAACATCTTGAGCCGTGAGGGCATTCGCGTCGAAGTGCTCACCACCGCTGTACCGCCGGAAGCCAGGGAAGC
>JBEKQO010000485.1:0-3610 GCA_049519635.1 Terriglobia bacterium
GCGTTCTTCGGGGATCGGGCAATGCGCTGGGTCAATCAACAGGTGAAGCAACGCACACATCTACCGATGCCCCACGTCGTCGCACTTGCAGAGGATGGCAACCGCTATGGCTTCGACTCAGAAGCAGACATTTAGTGCGAAGCGGGAAGCAGTGGCACATCTCCTTTCTCATGTTTTTCTAAAAACGATAGGAGGAACGAATGCGAAAGCCTAATCATCGTATGGCCAGAACCGCCTCTCAACTGCTGCGCTCAGGCGCATCAAAGTGCAAACGGCTTGCTGGGCGTGTGCTGGGCGAACGTCGCACACGGCGTAGCTGAGTTCCACAAGCCAGCTTTTGGATTGAAGACTAAGCCATAGAGAGGTAAGACATGGCTTTGTACACCGCGTACTTCGATGAGAGTGGACACGAAAACGATCCGATGTTTACTTTCGGAGGTCTTGTCCTGAATGTCGAACATCCCGCAGCATTCGAGACGGAGTGGCTTGCAGCGATTGAGCCACTCAAAGAACTGCACACAACCCCGTTCCTTAGAGGCGACGAAGGTTTCAAGCAATGGAACAGCGAAGGACTTGGTTGGAAGCAGGAAATATTGAGGCGAGCCGCAAGAGTGATTGCGAAGCGTTCGTTTCAGACTTTCTCTACAACTCTGGACATGGATGATTTTTCCGCAATTAGCGCAGAACAAAATTTTGATCTAAAGGTTGCGCACCCATATGCGTTCTGCGCCCGGTACAGCGTCGTTCAAGTTGGCTATTGGTCGGGGTGGAACAGCATCCCAGGCCGACTAAAGATGATTTTTGAAAATCGGAACAAAGGGGACAGGCTTGAAGTTGCTAGGGTCTTCGCGCGCGACCACCTAGACGCCCCCGCTTTTGAAGGTAAGAATGTACTGCCTCTCCAAGCCGCAGACCTGATTGCAGTGATTTATGCACGGAGGAACATGAAGAAAGACAACTTCATTCAAGTACAACCTGCTTACGCCGAACTGAATCAGACGCTACACACAAACGACAATGTTGGCCGCTCCGGTTTGAGGAGTATTTGGAATCGCGTTAATCCGCTGATTATCGAAAGACCAACACCAGCCGGGGAGACGCCCGGTGTATATTTTGAAACCGATCTGACAGCCAAGCGCACGCCCTTTCGATGAGCCGAACTCTGTTTTCAATGTCGCACCACGGGCGCTCTGATACAACACGTCTTTGCGAGACGGGAAACTTACCTATTTGAGAACGCCGAGCGGATCGGGGTCGCGGTCCATCGTGACATGCGCCTCAGCTGCGCCTGTGGGGTCAGTTAGGATCAACTCTGTTGAATTTCCGAGCCATGCTTTCAGGCATTCGGCGGGCGACTGCTTAGTCGAACAATCTGTGTTCGGCCATAAGCCGCCCTCGATGTGCCCATGAGCCGGGACGACAGTTTCGCTGCTGGCAAGACTGACGTGCTCTCTGCGCGTCGTTTTGCCGTCCGGCCCGCGAAGAATAGCGTTGTAGCTGACGGCCCCCACCAGGGGCTGAGCCTTTGCCGTGTTGTTGGTGATGATGCAGCCTGACGTTACCTGCATCGTTCCCGGGGTAGCGGTCGAATATGACGGCAAAAGAGACTTGGCCCGATAGCAGCTAGCGCTTAGCGGCGTTCCCTTTAGGGCCTCATTCCACGCGAACTTTACAGGCATGGCCGAAGATGGCGATTCAGTTCCGCACATCGGAAGTTTCGCGTACCTGTCGGTTGCTCCGGTCGTCGGCTCAATGGTGCGGCAAAGAGTGCCGCTCAACGTGTCGAGGGCAATTTCCGGGTTGCCCCCTGTCGGCGCGAACCTGTGACCCGGTGAAGCGTCGGGACGCTCGGGCGTCACGCTCTCCACCTTCTGCGACGGCGGGGAGGGCTTATCCGCCGTGCATCCTACTAACCCTAGTAGGGTCGCAAATATGGGTATGAGAACGGGGCCAGATTTGAGGGTGAAGGGCATGTGCTCAATCTTACCTTGCGGCCCTGGCGTTTACTTCTTCGGGGAGTGATCCTCGAACCACTTCCGCGCCCGCTCCTGTACGCGGGACAGATCGGCTGGTGTCAAGTGCGAGGCAATCATATTTCGTGCATCTTTCGCAGATTCCAGCGCACCAGTAGGTAGCTGGTTTGCCGCGCCAATATCCAGCCAGAAATACGCCTCTGCAAAGTCCTGCGGTACGCCTTTGCCTTCGCTATAGAGAATGCCAAGAATAGACTGCGCCTCTGGGAAGCCTTGTTCTGCGGCCTTGCGATACCAGATGGCGGCTTGCGCGTAGTCCTGCGGTACGCCTTCGCCCTTGTCATAGGCATTGCCAAGGAGAAACTGAGCCCCTGCTAAGCCTTGTTCTGCGGCCTTGCGATACCAGTACGCAGCCTGAGCATAATCCTGCGGGACGCCCAGGCCGTCGCCATACAGCGCACCAAGGTTGTATTGTGCCGTTGCATGGTACATTTCAGCAGCTTTGCGATACCAGAATGCTGCCTGCGTGTAATCCTGCGGGACGCCCTCGCCGTTAGCATATGCCAGTCCTAGATGGTACTGCGCAGGGGCATTCCATTGTTCGGCAGCCTTTCGCCACCATTTGACAGCTTCTACGTCATCCTTCGGAATATCTACTCCGTTGTGGTACACAACGCCAAGCATTAACTCATTGAAAGCATCTCCCTGCTCGGCAGCTTTCCGGAACCACTTAACGGCTTCGGCATAGTCCTGCGGCACACCTTGGCCGCCAGACTCGTAGGCCACCCCAAGGTTATATTGGGCGGTAGCATTTCCTTGTTCCGCCGCTTTACGAAACCAGCGAGTAGCCTCGGCGTGATTCTTCGGCACACCTTGGCCGTTGTCGTAATCCATGCCAAGCTCGAATTGCGCCTTGGCATTGCCGCTGGCGGCTTGTCTCTTAAGCGCGGCTATGTCCTGCGCCGAACCTACGGTAGAGCCCACCATCAGCGCCAGAACCACGCATGAGCAAAGAATTCTTGCTCTCATCATTCCTGGAAATTGCGTATTGTCACCTCTCTGACGCTAAAAGGTGTATGCGCTAAATATAGCGCAAAGGCTAACCCGATCACGGACGCATGGCAAAGGACATCTGTGCGGCGACGGGGCAGCGCATCCGAAAGCTGCGCCGGACCAAAGGCTGGCGGCAGATCGACCTTGCCGAGCATTCAGGCGTCCATGAGGTCCACATCTCCGACCTGGAGCGGGGAACCCGCGAGCCGGGCTTGCGGACACTCAGCAAGATTGTACGCGCGCTGGGCACTACCCTGTCTGAAATGTTGAGGGGACTGTGACTCCGGCACGGGCCGTCGAGCAGATCGCAAATCGACCGGATTCCGAATCCGTCCTCGAAAACGCCACAGGATCCAAGATTGAGGGCCGGAATGTTCGCCCGAACGGAAGTTGATTGCCATTTCAAGGACATCATTTGCGCGCGCCTATCCTCCGGCGAGAAACGCACGGGCGGCGCTCAGGATGGCTAGCGCCACTGCATCAACCTCATTCTCGCGCATCAGGCGCACTGGCACTCTGTCTCCCAGTTCCGGGTTCACGCCCGTAAGCCAAGCCTGTACGACGGCGGGTGAATCGTGCTCGCT
>JBEKQO010000486.1:0-3608 GCA_049519635.1 Terriglobia bacterium
AATCCCGTCAAAACCGATCCCCGCTGGTATCAGTTTGGGACCGCCGGCCCCGTACTGCCCAGCCTGCGTAGCCCTGGGTACTGGAACTTCGATACCTCACTGACCAAGCAGTTCCACGTCACGGAAGCCGACTACTTTGAATTCCGCTGGGAAATGTTCAATGCCCTGAATCACCAGAACCCAGGGCTCCCCAATACCGGCTACTGTTTGCCGCCGAACCCCGATGGTTCCACGGACGCGGTTCACCAAGCGGGTTGCCAGTTTGGGCGGATTACCAATGTTCAAACCGACCCGCGGGCAATGGAATTCGCCTTAAAGTTTTTCTTCTAATTCGCATCGCCTCGGAGGGCGGGGAGTGATCTCCGCCCTCACCTCATGGTCCACACAGTAATTCGTTCTTGGCTTCACACTAGGTCTGCGGTTCAGGAGGGGAGTTCCGTCCCTTTCGGTTACTGCCGGCAGGTGTCAGCTCTCGCTGAGATTCCGTTTCTAGGGGAGGTGTGGGAATGCATCGTACACCAAGATTTTACACAATCGGTCTAATCGCAGGTTTGGCGTGTCTTGCCATGTTCTCGCTCTGGTACAAATCCTATGCGGGCTTTGCTCGGGAGTCGCCTGCCAGTAATGCCGGCCTCAACGAAGAGTTGAAGGCATTTGCAGCGCTAAACCCCATCGATGTACACGCGCACGTATTCAAGCGCGACCCGGCTTTTGTCGAGATGCTCCGGCAACTCCACCTGCACATTGTTGATATCGTGGTGGTAGATGACACGAGCCCGCGACTCAAAAGTCTGAAGTGGCAAGTCGACAATATCTTGTCGGTTGTACGGAGCTCCGATGGACATGCCTTGTTCTGTACCTCCTTCGACCCCTACAAGCTCAATGAGCCGGAGTTCTCGCAACAAGCGATAAAACAGCTCGATGAAAATTTCGCTCAGGGCGCCATAGCCGTCAAGATCTGGAAAAACATTGGAATGGAGATCAAAAAGGCGAACGGCAAATTTGTGCTGCCGGACGATCCTGTTTTTGGACCGATATATCAAGATATTGCTGGCCATAATAAGACCATGATTGCTCATATTGCGGAACCCGATCAGGCCTGGCTGCCTCCCAACCCGAAAGACCCTTCTAACAGCTACTATACAGAGAATCCTCAGTGGTACATGTACGGCAAACCCGACCATCCGTCCAAGGCCACCATTCTCGCGGCACGAGATCGCATGGTGGCAGAGAACCCCAAGCTTCGGGTTGTTGGTGCGCATCTGGGGAGTATGGAAGCGGACCTCGATGAGCTTGGCAGGCGCTTCGACCGCTATCCTAATTTTGCCGTAGACACGGCAGCACGCATACCCAATCTTATGGTGCAATCGCCGCAGAAAGTGCGTGCCTTCCTGATCAAATATCAAGATCGGGTTGTCTATGGAACGGACCTTGAGCTCATGCCTGATCGAGACACGCAAAAAGCCATAGAGGAATGGGAGGTGGCATATCTGCACGACTGGAAGTATTTTGCCGAGGCCGAATGCACGGATGAGAGGGGGCACAAGATCCCCGGCCTTAGTCTGCCCACGGCCGTTATCCGCAAGCTGTTCCACGAGAATGCGGTGCACTGGTTCCCCGGGATCTAACGGTCGAGGTCTGGAATCCGATTCGGATGGAAGTGGCGGATTCACAGGAAAGCGTTGTTAGCCGGGCCCGAGCGTCTGATCCCCGCGCCCCTTAGGGTGGAGTGGTTTTTTCGGCCCGCTTTGGCTGGCGGGATTGGCTCGCGATCTGCGATAGCTCAGAAATATGCTGTTGGACTGCCCGGTCTTGGGGCTCTAATTCCGCCGCACTGCGCAGATAAGCGAGCGCCGACGTGTAATTCTTCTGCGTTGCCGCTTTGTTGGCCAGGATCAAGGCTTCCTTGAAAAGCAGCGTCGACGTATCGGCGTTCTCGGGACTGAGTGCGTGTGCATGCCCTAGAACCTTGAAAGCAGCCAGGTCGTCGCCCAACATATAGAGCGTCGCTCCCAGCAGTGAGTTCGAGCCATAAAAATCGGGGCACAGCGCCACCGCTTTTTCCAGGGGTCGGCGGGCCTCGCGATAACGCCGCAACTGGAAATAGCTCAGTCCAAGGTTATGATTGATTTCGAAGGAGTCAGGGTCGAGCCGACTTGCTTCTTCCAAAGGCTTTAGGGCCTCGTCGTAGCGGCCGTGCTGGCCATAGAGCATCCCGAGGACCGTGAGCCGGTCGGGGTCGTGGGGGTCGAAGAGCCGATCGCAAACCGCCTTGGCGTCCTCCAAAGGTTTGCTTTCGAGCCTCTGGCTGCAAGTCACGGCCTGTTGAGCAGTTCGGAGGTATTGCTCGCGCAATTGGGAAGAGAGTGCGAACTGCTTCGCGGCCTCTGACTTCCGCCCTTCGCCCTGGTAGACGTGCGCCAGGCGTTCGGGAACGCGGTAGTCGCTCGGATCAGCTCGGGCCGCGACCGCGAACCACTTTTCCGCAGGCCCTGGCTCCCCGTTTCGCAAATACGCGGTGCCCAAATAGTAAGCTGTATCCGGAAAAGGAGGATCGTTGACCAACGGCCTCAACCTTTTAATGGCCGCCTCGAAGTCTCCCGCTTGCAAGTCAAGTCTGGCGAGCTGGTAAACGACGCTGGGGCCTCCTCGGGTTTCCTTCTCAAGCAGCTCAAATTCCCGGCGGGCCTCTTGAAACTTCCCCATAGCGAACAGGCAGGCGGCCATTTGGTATCGCGCCCCGACGAGGCTCGGATTGAGCGCCAACGCCGCGTGGAACTCCTCGGCAGCCACCTGATACCTCTCGTCTTTCACGGCCTCATAGCCTTTGCCGACGTGGGCTTCGGCGCTGTCGGCAGGCGGCTTCGCCTGCGTTCTTCCCATCAAGACGGAAACGGCCAGGCCGAAAGTCAAGTAAACGGCGAGGGTCCCGCGCCGTGACAATCTGGGTCTGAAGTGACGGAGCTCCATGAGTTCAAGGAAGCCAAGCCTCGGCAAGCGGGTTAGCTTCTTCGTTATTATACTCCCGAATTTCATGCCCAGATTGCGCTATCCATGCGAGGGATAGTGGAAACTACGGGCGGGACATGCGGCGTTGAAAGCAAAAGGGGGCATCGGCCCGCACGTTACGGGTTCCGACGGTGAAACTGAGTGTATGGCGACTTTGTGTCTCGCCACATTCCAATCTGCATAATAGAACGTGCATAGTCGGCGAGATTTGCCGGCTAGAATGAGGCTTGGTTCTGGGAGTGAAATATTTCCCCGCCGTATCGTTGTCGCGCTGTAGTTAAAGGGGTAACGGCAGGGAAGCTGCGGCAGGACCTAACAGGCCTAGACCCAACAGTCGTGTCACCAGGTGCCATTTCGATCACAGGAGGGCCAACCGCGTGTTCATGTCCAAATCGAACCGGCCATACAGGTTCACGTGGTCCCAGATCAGCGGGGTCAGGGCAGCGTAGTCGCGGGGTGTGAACTTCCCTTGCCAATGCGGAGAGCAGCAGGAACCCGGGGGTCTGGCTTTAATGAACCATTAACTTGTAGGCTGGAGGGATGAAAACACAAACACCCTTCAAGCGACTGATTCTACGAGCAGTATTGCGTAAGGTGAG
>JBEKQO010000487.1:0-3606 GCA_049519635.1 Terriglobia bacterium
TTCTTTGGCGCGGCGCGCAACATCGAGGAAGGCGGCAGCCTGACCATTATCGCCACCGCCCTCATCGATACCGGCAGCCGCATGGACGACGTGATCTTTGAAGAGTTCAAAGGCACCGGCAATATGGAAGTCCACCTTGACCGCAAGCTGGTGGACAAGCGCGTCTTCCCTGCCATCGACCTTAACAAGTCCGGCACCCGCAAAGAAGAGTTGCTCGTGCCCCGGGACGAGTTGAACCGCATCTGGGTTTTGCGCAAGGTCCTGAATCCCCTCTCACCGGTGGAATCGATGGAACTCATCATCGACAAGTTGGCCAAGAGCAAGTCCAACCAGGAATTCCTTTCTTCCATGAGCAACGGCGCCGGCCCCGGCGGAAGGTCGTAAGAGCCGGGGTTGGGGGCTTAGAGTTTCGGAATCTGGGATCTGGAATCCGGGATCTGCCTCTAGGGGTAGGAATCGTCTCGCCCCCAACGGCCATATGGCACCGACCCAAGCCATTGGGTCCGTGGCCTTCTCGCTTGCTCCTCTCTGCGATCGGAAATCTCAGATGCGGACCTCCCCCTCCATGTGCCCGGTTTAAATTTCTCCTCTGAGCTTGAGCCTTAACCCTCGCCACTGAAGGGATGGTGGAACATTATCGTGTCCACGCATACCCTTTCCCCTTATTTCTCTCCCCCCGCGCTTGCCGGTTCTCCCAATCCCTTCTTCCCTACGAGATCGAGAATCTGTTCTACCACCTGGTCGGCCAGGAGCTGCGTGGAATCGATCTCCACGGCGTCGGAGGCAGGGACGAGGGGCGAGATTTTTCGTTCCGCATCGAGTTGATCGCGGCGGCCGATTTCGTAGGCAGTCTTTTCCAATGTCGCCTTGCGGTCGCCGCGCGAATCCTGCTTCAGCCGCCGCCTCGCGCGTTCTTCCACATCGGCTTTGAGGAAAATCTTGAGTTGCGCCTGCGGGAAAACTACCGTGCCGATATCGCGCCCTTCCATCACCACGCCTCGGCCCCGCGCGAAGGCGCGTTGAAGTTCAATAAGCTTCGCGCGCACTTCCGGCAAGCGCGAAACCTGCGCTGCGGCCAGCGTCACTTCCGGCGTGCGCAGGCGGCCGGTCACGTCGTCGCCGTCGACCAGCACGCATGGTTCGCCATCGCCGGGCGTTACCTGCACATTGGTCGCGCCAATCAGCCTGGCCACGACGATCTCATCATGGGGATCAACGCCGGCGTCCAGCACCTTGAGCGCCACCGCGCGGTAGGTGGCCCCACTATCGATATACATCAGTCCCAGACGGGCTGCGAGCTTTTGCGCCACCGTGCTTTTTCCCGCGCCTGCCGGGCCGTCAATGGTAATGACTAGGGGTGCATGCATAGTTATCCATTATTGGTGATTGGCGATTCGTGATTGGTGATTTCTCAATGCGCACCGGCGGCCTCGAAGCCCGGCGGGGTTAACAATCACGAATCACAAATCGCCAATCACCAATTTGCTAGATCCTCTTAAACGCCTTCATTAAATCTTTCATCCCATACCGCAACACCGTGGGCCGGCCGTGCGGGCAGGTCATGGGACAGTCGGTTCCACCGAGCGCTTGCAACAGCCAGTCCATTTTGCTCCGCTCGAGTGCCATGTTCACTTTGATAGCTGCGTGGCAAGAGATGGAGGCTGCGATCCTGCCGCGCAGATCGTCCAATGAAAGTGTCGCTCGCTCCTGGCTGGCGCCTTCCAGGATCTCGATCATGAGCTTCTCAACTTCGTCCGCCGGGAGGTCCGCCGGGGCGGCTTTGATGGCCACGGTGCGCAGTCCGAACGGTTCAACTTCAAAACCGTTTTCCGCCAATTCGTCAGCGATGAGCTGGTAGGTGACCTGTTGTTCAGGCTTCAACTGGACGATAATCGGCATCAGGAGCCGCTGCACGTCGACTTTCTTCTCCTGTCGCCGCCGCACGTGGCGGTCGAAGAGCACGCGCTCGTGCGCGGCATGTTGGTCGACAATCCAAAGGCCGCCGGAGTTGACCGCGACGATGAAACTCTCTTGCACCTGTCCCAAGGGTTGGAGGTCCAATGGCAACTCGCGAGGAGACTGTATTGCCGTCTCCTCCGTCGTCACCGTCACGGCGAGGAGTGGGTTCGACGGCGCTACCGGCGAATACGGGGCAAGAGCTGAATCCAGAGGCAAGCGCTGGGGACGAGGCTCAATGCCCGCCGGCGAAAGGTGGAACTCTCTGCTCGTCACTCCGCCTGATGAGTGGGGAGGGGGAGGAGGCGTCGTCGCGCCCCGCATCAGCGGCGGCTCCTCTGCGAGTGCATCCGCGACGTCCGCTGCTTCCACGGCCAAACCCGCGGGGGGCGCGGACCTTGACATAGGGAATGAAGCCACCGGGCGCGTGGCGAGCAGCGTCTGGCGAATCGAATCCCTCACCAGGTCATGCACGAAGCTCCCGTGGCGAAACCGCACCTCGATCTTCGACGGATGGACGTTCACGTCCACCTCGCTCGGAGGGATCCCCAGGAAAATCAGCGACACGGGAAAAGCACCTGACGGGAGGATGTTTCGGTAAGCTTCCGTAATAGCATGTAGAATCAGGCGGTCGCGCACCAGTCGCCTGTTCACAAAGAAGTAAATATTGTTGCGATTCAACTTCTGCACGTCCGGCCGCGAAATAAAGCCCTGCACCCGGATCGGGGCCGTTTCGCCAGGGGGTTCGCCATCTTCGCCCGCCTCAGGCGAAGCCGCCGTCAAAACCCGACGCTCGACCGGCGCCATCTCGAGAAGTTGCTCGAGCATCTGTCCCCCCATCACCTGATACAAACGCTCGCGATGGCTCCCCACCGGCGGGACGTTCAGAATTTCATTGGTGAGGGATGTCAGGCGAAAACTCTTCTCGGGGTGCGCCAGGGCATAGTGGGTCGCTAACGTGGCGATGTGACCGAGTTCGGTGGACTCAGATTTTAGAAACTTGCGCCGCGCCGGTGTGATGTAGAAAAGGTCGCGGACTTCGATGCTCGTTCCCTGCGGCCATGCTATCTCTTTCACGTCGCGCAGCTTGCCCCCGGCAATCTCTACGCGGGTCCCGGAATTCTCCGAGGCGTGCCGGGTTTCCAGCACCAGGCGCGCAACCGCCGCAATCGAGGGCAGCGCTTCCCCCCGGAAGCCTAAAGTGGAAATCTCAAACAGATCCTCCGCCGAGCGAATTTTGCTGGTGGCGTGCCGCTCGAAGGCCAGCAGAGCGTCGTCGTGCGTCATTCCTTGCCCATCATCGACGATGCGAATCAGGCGCTTCCCCCCGCCCTCGACGGCGATTTCCACGCGATTCGCGCCCGCATCCAGGGAATTCTCAAGCAACTCCTTCACCACCGAGGCAGGCCGCTCCACGACCTCGCCGGCGGCGATTTTGTTGGCTACAGCTTCAGGGAGGATGCGGATGATGGACATGGAATTGATTCACCGGGCCAGTGAGTCACTGAGTCATTGAAAAAACAGCCGAACTGCCCCGTGGGTCTAATAATTCACTCGCTCACTAATTCAGTGGGAAGTAGCGCGGACCTGTTCTGTAGGTCCGCGGCTTTTCCTTGCCCATAGGGGACGAGCCGCGGACCTACAGATCAG
>JBEKQO010000488.1:0-3583 GCA_049519635.1 Terriglobia bacterium
CGAGCGCTGAAACAATTATGTTCCGGCTCTTTGACAAATGCAAGCGGCTTGGCGACACCGCGCCTTGACCGGCTGGTGATTCCTGGCTCACGTAATGATATTATGAAGGAATGTGGCGGCTGAGACATCGGACTTCCAAACCAGGAGCCAGGGTTGTTGTGGCGCGATACGGCGATCCAGGACAGGCGCTGCGCCAATAGAATCCGATGCAACGCTCTCCGGCAGATTCCCTATCCAAGCTGCCCCCAATGGATAACATGATGAGCAACGACTCACGTCCAAGTGCCACCCCCATTTCACACAGCAACGGAACGAAAATGATTCTTCCCCCGCAGACCCGGGATTTGGCCCGACGCCTTATTGCTCACCAGGGCGCCGCGGGCAACACCTCCGAGCCCATGGAATTCGCGGCCTTTCGGGTCTGTGACACACTGCGGAGGCCGGTATGTGCACTCGCGGGAGTGCCCGGTTTTCGCTCGCTCCATTCTCGAGATCTGGCGCTGGCCAGGGCGGAAGCTCCCTGCCTTAGCGCCGTGCAAGTCGCGGCGGATGGATCCTTACAGGGTCTGGGCGAGCTTGGTCGGCAAATGGACAAGGACCAGGTCAGGGAGGAGTAGTTCTCATTGCCCAGTTGCTCGGGCTGCTTCTCCACCTCATTGGCGAAGCGATGACGTTGCGGCTGGTGACATCGGAAGTTCTCCCACCCTTTAAATCCATTCCGAACATCGGTGTTCGCAAAGGTTTTGAAGTGATCCTGAACGCAGTTGACCAACTCAACGGCGTCACTGCGCATCTGGACGGACTGGCGGATCAGAACCCGCCCTTCACCGAAGCACTGCTGACGGTGGCGGAAAACATTCCCAACACTGCCAACGTGTTGGCGGTGCTGGTGGCGGTTAGAAGTCCCAGGCCGAACTGAGTGAAGCGCCCATGTCTTGCCCGGTAAATGAGAGAATGAGTCCTCCCGTGTCGCGACAATTAGCCCGGCGCCTTCTTACTTACGAAGCTGCTGCCGGCAAGAACTCCGAGCTAACGGAGTCAGCGGCTTTTCGCGTCTGTGAGAAGCTGCGCCAGCCCCTCTCTACGCTCGCGGGAGTTGCGGGGTTTCACTCGCTCCTTTCCCGCGCTCTGACGCTGGCCCGGGCGGAAGCTCCCAGTCTTAGCGCGGTGCAGATCGGTGCGGATGGATCCCTGAAGGGTCTGGACGAGCTGAGGCCGCAAATAGACAAGGATATGTCCAAGGAGGGAGGAGCTATTCTCATTGCCCAGTTACTCGGGCTGCTTCTCAATTTCATTGGTGAAGGAATAACGATACGCGTGGTTCAGGGTGTGTGGCCGGAGTCCGCCCTCGACGATCGAGATTCCGGGAAGGAGCAGAAAGTTTGAGCACGCAAGATAAAGTGACCATCAACAAACTGCCGACCGGGGTCCCCGGCCTCGATGAAATCCTGGGCGGCGGCCTTCCGGAATTTTCTTTTAATATCATCGCCGGCGCCCCGGGAAGCGGCAAGACCACGCTGGCCCACCAAATCGTGTTCGCCAACGCCACGCCGGAGCGCCCCGCGCTCTATTTCACCATCCTCGGCGAACCCGCCATCAAAATGCTGCGTTACCAGCAACAGTACACATTCTTCGACCAGGCCAAGCTGAACGACGCCGTCCGCTTTATCAACCTGAGCCAGGTGGTGTTGGAGAAGGACCTGGACGCGGTCCTGGAGGAGATTGCGAAGGAGGTGGAGAAGGCAAGCCCCGGCATCGTGGTGGTGGACTCCTTTCGCACCGTGGTGCGGAAGGCTCTCGGCGGCGCAACCGAAGTGGAGCTGCAATCCTTCATTCAGCGGTTGGCACTGCTCCTGACCAGTTGGCAGGCAACGACCTTTCTCGTCGGGGAATATGTCGAGGGCGAGATCCGTGACAATCCCGTATTCACGGTTTCCGATGGCCTCTTGTGGCTCTACCAGGCTTCGGACCGAAATTCCATTCTGCGGAAGCTACAGATTGTGAAACTGCGCGGTCAGGCGTCCGTGCCCGGCCTGCACACCTTCCGTATTACCCAGGACGGGCTGCAAGCCTTCTCGCGTACTCTGGGGCTGGCCGGACAACAAAGGAAAATACCCAGCACGCGGCGCCTTTCCATCGGCATTCCGGAATTGGATAAGATGCTCGGAGGAGGCATTCCCGAAGGCGACAGTGTCCTAGTGGCAGGGGCTTCGGGGACAGGAAAATCGGTCCTGGCAACCCAATTCATCGCCGAGGGCATTCGCCAGGGGGATTCGGGAATCGTAGTGGTCTTTGAGGAACGGCCGCAGGAGTATGCGGAACGGGCCGGCAGTTTTGGTCTGGATTTGGAAAAGCCGCAGATCGAAAAGAAGCTCGAAATCCTCTACCTCCGTCCCCTCGATCTTTCGGTGGATGAAACCATGCACGAGATTCTCAACGCGGTCACAAAGATTGGCGCCAAGCGCCTGGTGATTGATTCGCTGGCGGGCTTTGAGATGGCGCTGGCGCCAAGCTTCCGCTCGGAATTCCGCGAATCGCTCTACCGGATGATCACCGCTTTGACGGGAATCGGGGTGACGATTCTCAGCACGGTGGAGATGAGTGAGTCTTTCACCGAATTCCCGTTCAGTACTTACTCGATTTCCTTTCTCACCGATGACATTATCCGGCTTCGGTACGTATGTATCGACGGCCAGCTTCGCAAGATCCTCGTCGTTATCAAGATGCGCGGCGGCAAACATAGCAACGATATCCGCGAATATGAAATCACCTCCGACGGGCTCGTCATCAGTGACGAGCGCCTGACGGATTATCAAGGCCTTATCACCGGGATTCCTGTGCGTTTGAACCGGCCCGGTCAAAAAGAGAAGCTCGCACATGAGCCAAAACCTAAAAGCAAGTCCTGAAGCGATCCCGGGCTGAGGCTCATTAGAGGGGAGTAGGCGCCTGATCTGAGCCTTCGGCCACTCAATCATCGCGGGATCGTCCCTCGCGAAAGTCACGGCCGAGGTAGCTTTGCACGTCATTCGCTTCTTGAGTTCACCAGTGCGATTCTCTCCCTCCAAATCCTTGATCCGGTAATCTTCCTTAACGGCTTTAGCAGCATCCTCACGTATTCTTTCTCTTTCCAGGTCTAGCGTTCGGTTCGTTTCAAGGTCAAATCCCTGCTTGGCACGCTCAAGTTGCTTTCTTTGATCCCTTCGCAACATGTCGCCAGCCTCATAGCCCAGTGCTGCCAAACAATCCGAGTGTATTGGAGTTTCTTGGCCAACGTTGGCGATCATTTGGCTGGTCGCCAAACTGTGGCTGTGGTCAGCAACGTCATCTTTGACGCTCATGCTTGGATGGCGGGAGACCTTTCTTGCGTGCAAGCCCACTCAACAGAGACAGAGTGGCGCAGACCAGCTTGACTTGCATTTTCGAGCTCAATCATCTGCGAAAACCTGGAAGGCAGTGCTCATCGAAGTCGGTGGGGCTGGAGCGCCGGCAAGTTTGCGTCGGTCCAAAGCGCAGCGACGTGCCAGCGCTCCAGGGTGGTGGTGGGAGTTGAGGCAGGGGTTATAAGGCAGGTCAAGGTGGGAAA
>JBEKQO010000489.1:0-4662 GCA_049519635.1 Terriglobia bacterium
ACAGTTCAAAATTCGATAATAAGCCTGCATCGCGGAGTCGCTTCCGCGCACGTCCTCCATCAAGAACGAAGAGCTTCCCAGCGCGGTTTCCACCGGGTATACCAGCGGCGCACAGCAGTCGAGCGACTGCGGGATGCCGTCGGGCGGCGGGTAGAAGCCGAAAGGCAAATACTGCATGTGCGCGTACCCGCCTATCGCGCCGCGGTCTTTCGCCCACTCGAAAATCGGGTAGGTGTATTGTGCGAATGGCTGTCCACCCTCATTCAATCCCAAAAGGATTAAGTGGCCGCCGATTACCTTTCTTTCAAACGTGACGCCTTGGGGATCGTAGTGCCATTCGGCGTCCCAATGCACGATGTGATCGGGGGTCGATACGGGATCGTCCTTTCCGGTCATGAGGGGAATATCTTTCTCGGCATACTTGATTTCGCCATTTCCGATATCGCCGAGGACGGAAATGACGGCCAAATTATTCGCCTTCATCATCTCCAGAAGCTGCTGCGGGGTCAGCATCTCCTTTTCATTGGCGCGACCACAACCAATACCGCGATGGACGTGGGCGTCGCCCGAAAACCAACCAGTGGGTTCCGGCCGTGCCGGGGATTGCCCATAGAAGGGGTTGGGGGTCAGCAAATAGAATCCCAGAAGAATCGGAGCAAGGAATAGTGCCCAGCCCCTAATTCGCAAGGTATTCATGTTCATAACCTCACCTTTGAAGTTTATGATTCATAAGACCGGTATGTTAGTCTTGCCGAAGGGAAGTAGCCACCTCGAAATTCTCATCCTTCAACCACCCCGGTGTCCGCGACTTCACCGCCACGAGATTCAGAAGATGCGTGGAAAGCGACCGCGCCGAAGGCATTGGGATCGGGGAAAACCAAGTTTACCCCTGTTCCAGCTCGGACGGATCGCCGGGTAGTCTCGGCGGAACCCTATCACCTCCCTCGTTCCTATAGGTGAAGACACCAAGCCGCACCCAGAGCGGGCTGCCGTCAATATCGCATTCCATGGAGGCCCTGTGGAAAATGCTCCCGGCTCGGGGAAAATTTGGGAAGATTAATCAGCCTCTTGCGCCGCGCCTTAAAATGTCAGTTTCAAGGCAAATTGAAATTGACGGGATGTCGTGGTCGTGGACGTGATACTTCCCGCCACCGAGGGAATATCGATGAACGGATTAGGATCCGCGAAGTTCGGGCGATTGGGCAGATTGAAGCCCTCCGCCGCGCGGAATTGCAGGTTGAACCTTTCCGACAGCCGGAAATTCCTCATCACGGCGGCGTCGAGATCGACCAAATTCGGGCCCGCAATAATACCCTTCCCAGCGTTGCCGAAGTGGCCGGGAGCGGCGACGACGAAGGCCGCGGGATTGAACCAGAGGGAGGGATCGCGCGTGCCTGCGGGGAAGATCGGCACCCCCGGGACTACGTCCGGCCGGTCAGCATACGTCTCAGTCTCGCTGTTATCAAAGGAAATGCGTGGCGATACCGGAAATCCCGACTGGTAGGTAAAGATTCCTGAAAGCTCCCAGCCGCCTATCAGATTCCTGGCAAAAGCCCCACCGTTGGTGGGGGTGGGGAGCTTATACACAAAACTCTGAACAAAGCGATGTTCATAATCCGAGGTGGATCGCCCGTAGTCGCAACTGAAGCAATAGGGGTTCTGGAATCCGGGATCGCCGGGAGCGCCGGCAGCATTACCTTGTGAGGTATTGTCAAGGTACTTAGACCAGGTAAAAGCGGTCAAAGAGGTCAGGCCGTGCGAAAGCCGCTTCTCCAACCTCGCCAGCAGGGCGTTGTAGTTGCCATACTCGAGATTGGTCAAGTAGGTGATACCGCTGTATTGGGGGTAGGGCAAAATATAGGTGCCACTCTCAGTAGGAGCATTGAGGTTCCGACTGGCAAAGAACTTGGTGTTTTTCTGCCAGTTATATTCAACCTCCGCCAACAAACTCGACCCAAACTGATGCTGGATTCCGAAGGATGCCTGCTGCTGATACCCGTTGCGCAGATTAAAGTCGAGCCCTTGTAAACTCGGCACCGCAGGCGTCGAACGAGTCGGTGAGAAGGCCTCCTGGATTGAAACGCTGGGAACCTCTTCTGTAGTATTGCCGCCAAGAAACTGTGGGAAACTCGAGAAGGGTGGATTCGTGCGCGTCCCCTCGCAACAGTTTTCCTGTTCGACGTCATAAAAAATCCCGTAACCGCCGCGGAGGACCGTTTGTCGATGTCCGGGGATCGCATAGGCAAATCCAAAACGGGGCGCATAGTTTTTCAGGGCGGAGCGGACGTCGCCCGAAGAGCTCACGGAGTTTTTGCCGGCAATGACGATCTGGCCGGTGGCAGGATCAAAGTTCGCGAGCCGGTCGAACTTCTCCGTGAAGGGCCCGTCGTACTCCCAGCGAACCCCCAGAGTTAGTGTCAAATTAGGGGTGGCCCGCCACTCATCGTTGAACCACCATCGCAGGTTGTTCCGGAACAAGTAGCCGCCGCTATCTCCGGATTGGCTTTGCCCGAACACAGGATAGCCCAGCAGGAAATCGGCGAAAGGAAATCCGGTGGCGGCCGTGTTGTTGGGGTCTTTGGTGAAAGATCCATCGAAGCTGAACTCACCTTGAGGGTAACTCGGCGCGGCATTCATCATTGTCTGCCAGCGATCGTATTCGCCTCCCACGTGGAAGGTGTGCTTGCCGGAGACCTTGGACAGCTTGGCCACATACGAGTATTGGTTGTCTGCCCGGAATTCCGGATTGTAGGGGTCCGACCCGGGGTTGGTCATCCCAGCGACACTGGTAATGAATGGTTCATCGGGGATGACCCCTTGTATCCCCAGCTTTGAGTTTAGATCATTGCCAAGCTGTTCGGGGAGGAGGTCATACCACATTCTCAGGAAGGCGATTTGAACTTGCAGGACTGTGGTAGGGTTAAAAGTATGGGTCTCGGCCGCCGTCACGTTGGTGGTGGTGATCGTGTCATTATCTCCAAAGCCGGGCAGCGCGCCGCCACCGAAAGTTTGACGGGCAGCGTACAAGCCTGAGTTATTGAAACTAAACCTGCCGAAAATTGCATCCTTGGATCTTGTGTCGTCGATCCGGACGTTGGTTTGGTTACGCGTGTTGCGATCAGCCTTGTTCGCAGCGAAGTTATTCGCGATGCCAGAGCTCGTGGGCAGCGGGAACTGCGATTGCATAAAATCAGACGACACGGTACTGATCAGAGTCGAAGGAGTAATAGTGTTATTGGCGAAGGTCTGTCGCTCCACTCCGGAGGGACAACTGGCGCAGGCTTGAGTCGTAAATGGGTTAAAGATCTGTTGGGGGACTTCCGTGAAAATCCCTTGTCGCATCAACAGGGTGGGCACCGTTCCAAAAAAGGTCTCGCCAATGCGCTCGCGCTGCCCTTCGTAGCTTCCGAAGAAGAAGAGTTTGTCCTTGATAATCGGTCCACCAATCGTCCCTCCGAACTGGTTTTTCCTCAGCTCGGGAACCGGCAGGCTGCGATTGTCAAAAAAGTTGTAGGCATCCAAGGAGTTGTTGCGAAGGAATTCATAGGCGTCCCCATGCACCTTATTCGTCCCACTTTTGCTTACCAGTAAAATCTGTGCGCCCGGGGTAGTCCCGAGGTCGGCTGCGTAGGGTGTCGTTTCAATTTTGAATTCCTGGATGGCATCAATGGAAGGGACGTAGGAGCCATTGATGAAGTGGGTTTCGATGTCAGCGCCATCCAGCGTGTACCCGTTCCGGTCCTCGCCACCGCTCCCGGAATTAAACGAGGTGCCATAATCATTGATGGCAGTCGAATAAAAGCTGCGCAGACCGTAACTCGATACTCCCGGGGTAAGCTCGGCCAAATTGAAGTAATTTCGGCCGTTGAGCGGCAACTCGACCATCGCTGTCGGTCCGATTACTTGACCGACGATAGCATCGCTACTCTCCACCAGGGCAGCAGCGGCGTGAACGGACACCTCCTGGGACGTTTGGCCGAGCTCCAACTGAAAATCTACCGTTGCAGACTGGGCAACCTCCAAGGTGAACGCTGGCCGCGTCGCGGTCTTGAAACCTTCCTTCTGGGCCGCAACCGTGTACGTCCCTGGAATGAGGTTACCCACCACATAGTAGCCGGTCGAATTTGTCACCGCTGTTGTCGCGACGTGCGTTTCGAGATTGGCCACGCGAATTGTGGTGCTGGGAATGACCGCTCCCGAGGGGTCGCTAACTATGCCTGAGACGGTTGCCTGTTGCTGGCTCCAAGCCTGTGGTACGACCAAGAGTGACAATACTATGAAGATCGCCCAGGCGCAGCAAGTCAACCGAAACGGAGGACCAAGCTCAACCCGGGGGGGGCCCGCGCACCGCTCCACCGCACACCTGATTGTACTAAGGCTCTTCCACGCCCTGGTCGCGATCGGTTCACGATTCATTGTTGCCTCCAGATTCTAGAATCTCTGACCCAAGACCTAGAGTGGTGTCCCGGATAAGATTTGACAATGGCATGTTGCAATGACCCCCTCACCCCCGGGCCCCTCGGTCGCCACGGCCAGCGATGGGAGGATGGATTTTATTACCCTCGCCCCTTTGGGGGAGAGGGTGGCGCGCATCCGGCGTAATCGCCAGCCGGGGCGGGCCGGGTGAGGGGGTCTCGCCTATTGTCAATTCTTACGTGGGAC
>JBEKQO010000490.1:0-3546 GCA_049519635.1 Terriglobia bacterium
CGCGCAGCTTGCAGCCGCAAGCTGCGCGGGGTGCGGGAGGAATAGAGGGCGGGAGCCGCGATTTCGGCGGGGCTGAAGCCCCGCCCTTCCATGCATCGTCCAAACCTGGTGAGAAGTCCCGGCTAGCGGAGAAAGGGGTGCGGGGAATGGGACGACAGCCCTTATCCCCACCTCAACGCTGAAGCGGCCGGAGCGCATAGTCCTCTGAATCGCACCCGCCAAAAACGCATCAGACGGTGCATCCCCGCACGCCGGCTGAAACCGTTGCCCGGGCCCTCTTGCTTTAATATACCTTGACACGTATATGCTCTGTGGAGTATATCAAAAGCGTGGAATCTGTGTTCGAAATCATTGCGGAGCCGAACCGCCGCGCGATATTGGGCCTCCTGGCCTCGTCACAGCAGTCGGTGGGAGAGATCGAGCGCCAACTTCGTATGACGCAGCCGACCGTGTCAAAGCACTTGCGAGTGCTGCGCAAAGCCGGTTTCGTGGAATCCACGGTGGACGCGCAGCGCCGGCTCTACCGGCTGAAACCTGAAGCACTTCAGGAGGTGGAGGCGTGGCTGGCTCCGTTCCGCCGGTTCTGGTCCGCTCATGTGGATGCTCTGGAACGCCACCTCGACCGCATGGATCAGTCAACACCCACCAAAGGGAAGAAAGGGAAAAAACGACGCGGCTCCAACCGCGGACATAGCAAAGGAGAAACGAAATGAAAATCAAAGTGACCAGCGTGTACGTGGACGACCAGGAAAAGGCCCTGCGCTTCTATACGGAGGTCCTGGGCTTTGCCAAGAAGACCGATTTCAGCCAGGGCCCTTATCGCTGGCTGACCGTGGCCTCGCCCGAGGAGCCGAACGGCACAGAACTTCAGTTGGCGCTGAACAACAACCCCGCGGCCAAAACGTATCAGGAGGCGATATTTCAACAGGGCCAGCCCGCGGCCATGTTCTTCACCGACGACGTCAAGGGCGACTACGAGCGGATCAAGGCCCGCGGCGCGGAGTTCACGATGCCGCCCACCGGCGTGACCGGCTCGACCATTGCGATGCTGAAGGACACCTGTGGCAACCTCATTCAGCTCACCCAATTGGCACGATATTGACGCGAAGGAGAAGACGGTGACCGATCACGCGCAGTACACGCCGGGTCCGGCCGGCGGGGCGCAGGTACGAAAGGACGGAGAGAAGTGGACGCTTATTCTCACCAGAGAACTGCGCCACCCGCCGGAAAGAGTCTGGCAGGCGCTCACCGACCCGGCGCATCTGCGCGAGTGGGCGCCCTTCGACGCCGATGGCAGCCTGGGTACGGTTGGAACCACGGTGAAGCTCACCACGGTGGGAGCGCCCACACCGCACGTTACCGAAACCACCGTGACGCGAGCCGACGCTCCCAAGGTGCTGGAGTACAACTGGGGTGGCTTCGACATGCGGTGGGAACTCCAAGCCTTGGGTGGCGGCACGCGCCTGACGCTGTGGACCAACATCGGTCGCCGCTTCATCTCCATGGGTGCTGCCGGGTGGCACATTTGTTTCGACGTTCTGGATCGCCTGCTCAGCGGAACTCCCATCGGCCGCATCGTCGGCCCCGAGGCCATGAAGTTCGGCGCCTGGCAGCGATTAAACGCCGAGTACGCAAAGCAGTTCGGTATGGAAACGCCCAACTGGCCGCCTCCGGCGGCTCAAAAGTTGTAGCTGAGCCTGGTCCGCTTCGGGCTCGTCTCGAGAGGAGGTCACATTGAACTGGAACAAATGGGTTCGGCAGACCCACCGCTGGCTGTCCATTGCCTTTACGGTGGCCGTCATCGTCAACATCGTCGTCGTCGTACAGGGGAAATATACCCCTAAGGTGGGCCTCCTGGCCGTGTTCCCGCTCGCCTTGCTCCTGTTCACCGGTCTGTACTTGTTCGTGCTGCCGTATGCCACCAAGTGGGGCAGCGCGCGACGCACCGGCTGAGCGTGCGGCCGGCCGCACCACGATGGCCCGGAGGGGGGGAGCGCTCTTTCGGCGGGAAGGCATTGTCCCCCTTTTATGCCGCCCCTATATCTCCAGAGCGATTCTTAATGCGTGCGACAGGCGCGAGAGCTTCCTGGGCGAGAGGCTACCGACGAGGTCGGTAAGCCGGCTCTTGGGGATGCTGACCATGCCGTCGCAGCCAATCCAGCTCGGATGTTTCAATCCATCTTCCGGCCCAACGGAGACCTCCGTTTCGAGTCCGTGACCGCGTGTGAACACGGGAGCGCAGACGACCGTGGGGAAACGGGAATCAACGAGGGTCTGGCGGCTGACCACGGTCATCACCCGTTGTTTCTTGGCGTCTCCGCCTCCGGGATGACGCAGCAGATACATATCTCCGCGCTTCACCGCCCCTCCCAGAGGTGGTCGAGCGACTGGTAAGCGAGCACATCTTGCATCTCGGCGTTCAGTTCGTCGGCAAAGCGGTTGATTTTCTCCCCGTCGCGGGCGTTGGCGGCGGCGCGTTCGCGGTGGGAGAGATACCCGCGCAGCACATCGTCAACCACCGCCGACCGGGAACGCTTTTTCCCCGCCACGCGGTCGATGCCTCTAACGACTTCGCGGGATAGGGTAAGTGAGGTTTTCATTTTCGTTTTCATACTACCATTATCCTACATTAATCACGGTGAGTCGCGGCGCTTTCGAGGCGTACCGCAATCAGAGTAATTTTTCTCGGAGAACAATTACTCTTCGCTACGCCGCTCTACCCGCTAATGGTTCATCGCGGTGCGGACGAGGGTTTCCAGGGCGTCCTCGGTTACACCGCCAGCCTGCACGAAATCAACCAGACCATTCGCTGCGATGACTACAGTGAGCGGGAGTCCGGTTACACCGTAGCTCGTGGCCACCGGTCCGTCAATCTTTCCCGCTTTCAGCACGGTATAGGACATCGGCCGTTTTTGCAGGAATTGCTGTAGCGCATCGGGTTTGTCATCGACGTCGAGACCAAGGATGACAAGGCGTTCGTACTTCCGAGATAATTTGTTCAACTCATCAGATTCCGCCACGCATGGTCCGCACCAAGTGGCCCAGAAAGTCACAATGACGAGTCTACCCTTGAATTCCTGCAGCGAAACAGTCGTGCCATTCATACCTGGCAGAGCGAACGAGGGTGCCGGCTTTCCTTGCGGCGGAAGATTAAAAATCCGCTCCATGGACGCTCGCTGCACTGTTACGTCAGATTCTTGCGATCCACGGCGGATTCGAAGCGTCGCTGGTGCCCCCCGCGTGGTGGTGAGAAGGCTTCCCCCGCCGGACGCCACCGGTTTGCCATCAACCGCGATGATTTCATCGCCTTTTTTCAGACCCGCCTGTTCAGCCGGGCCTCCAGGTCGAATACTGACAATGACGAGTGCATTGGGGCTCGTCTGCAAAGCTACACCGATCCCATATCGGCCTGTCATAGCCTGCGGCTCCGGATTCGGGTAACCAGAAGGTGAAGCCTCCGGCGCTTCTCGTGTCAGATTCAACCATGGTCGTTGCTGGTCCTTCCCGTGGTCAGGTACAAACGCAATGATCGTCATGAGGCACATC
>JBEKQO010000491.1:0-3534 GCA_049519635.1 Terriglobia bacterium
ATTGAAAGTGCGCCTGTCCGCGCTCCTCATGCGGCACTCTGGATAAATCACATGTCTGGATAATGCGCCATATCTGGAGCTCCAGATATGGCGCATGCGCGTCGGCGCTTCATCGAGGCGGAGAAGACGGCGCCGGAAATCGCCCGCGCCGCCGTCGCCCTGCTGCGCGCCTTGTTTGCCCTCGAACAGCAGGCCAAGGAACTTTCCGTCGCGGAACGGTTAGCCCGGCGCCAGGCGCAGTCCGTGCCCCTCCTGGCGGAACTGCGGCAGAAGCTGCTGGGCTGGAAAGAACAACTCTTGCCCAAGCATCCCATGGCGGAGGCGGTCAACTACACGCTCGGCCAATGGAACGAACTCACCGTCTTCTGCTCGGACGGCGCCGTGCCCATCGACAATAACGTGTCGGAACGGGAGATGAAGCGCGTGGTGCTGAATCGCAATTATGTGCACCAGTCGATTACGGAAACAAGTTCGAGCGAAGCCACGAAGTTTGCAGAAGAATCCATCCTTTCCTCTGTAGGTTCCTGCACATAACAATGGACGCCCGTCCACCCTCAGGGTGGGGAAAGGAGCGTCCATGTTTGAATACCGTATTAAGTACCCACAGGTTCGCCAAGCGATCGAAACAGCGGGATTCAAGCCCTGTCTCGAAGCCTTGGCTACCAAACTTCATTCTCAAGGATACGCCGCAGCGACCCTCGCCTTCTACGACCAAGCGGCGGTTCACTTCGCGTACTGGGTAGCCCGTCGACACCTTCATCCGTCGCAGGTTAGTGAAGCTCACCTCACCAATTTCCTGTCACGCCATCTGGCCAGATGTTGCTGCCCACTTGGTGGTGTCCGGCAAGATAAGACCGTTCGTGCAGCCCTTCGGCATTTTGATGCTGTTCTCAGCAGTGCCGGCTTTCGAGTCTCGAATCCGAATAATAAGCCGGATCCTCTGCGTTTCGAGATTCAGCGCTTCGATGATTACCTGCGCACCGTGGCGGGTCTGCAGGAGGCGACTCGCACCTATCGAAGACGCTACGCTCGCGAGTTCCTCCAGGCGTTTTTCGCGGATGGCGCGGTGGAGATGTCCCGCCTGGCGCCCAGAGATGTGGTTGGGTACGTGGCGAGACGTGCCGCTTGCCTCAAACCGACAAGTGCCAAAGTTCTTGCCTCATCTCTCCGGAGCTACTTCCGCTTTCTACGGCTTCACGGCAAATGTGAGGAAGCACTCGCCCTGGCCGTGCCGGCTCCCGCCACGCACCGGTTAGCCTCGCTGCCTCGGATCTTGACCGATGCGCAAGTGCGGCGCCTGCTTGCCGCCTTTGATCGACGGACGGTCGCCGGCCGCCGCGACTATGCCATCACACAATGTTTCACGAACCTGGGACTGCGGGCCGAGGAGGTCGCAAGACTTCGCCTCGACGATATTGACTGGCGCCAAGGCACACTGAGAATCGCCGGCAGTAAATCGCGTCGCGACGATCCATTGCCCTTGCGCGGTTCGGTGTGTAGGGCGATCGCGGCCTACATCCGTCGAGGACGGCCCCAGACGCCCACGCGGCAGGTTTTTCTTCGCCTCTACCCTCCCATGGGGAAGGGGGCAACGCCCCGCACGGTACGCGGCGTAATCCTCAGAGCCGCCGCTCGCGCTGGGCTGGAGTCCCTCGTCACCGGCAATCGGATTCTGCGCCACACCGCAGCCACTCAGATGCTTCGTCGCGGAGCCTCTCTCAAAGAAGTGGCCGACGTACTTCGCCACCGGTCGCTGGACACTACCACCATCTACCCCAAGGTCGATCTGCCGCGCCGCGCCCGCGTTGCGGCCCCCTGGCCCCAGGAGGTGACGCAATGAACCGGAGGAATTGCATGATTCAACATGTAAAAGAGTACCTTGCTCTGCGGCGAGCCTTCGGTTTCCAGCTTGGCATCGCTGGGCAACAACTCCAAGGCTTTGCACATTTCGCGGACCGCACGGCCGGCGGAAAGCCTCTCACGATGGAATGGGCGCTTCGGTGGGCTCCGTCATCCTCCACCGGAAAGCAGACCACCGCCGCACGACGCCTGCTGATCCTGCGGCCGTTCACCCGATACCTCCGAACCATCGAGCCTGAGACCGAGATCCCTCCCCTGCGATTACTCGGGCCGGCTCAACATCGATACATCCCACATATCTACACGGACCAAGAGATCAGCGCCCTGCTCCAGGCATCCTCGAAGCGGAGGCCACAGGGTGGCCTGCGGGCCCAATCTGTCGGTACCTATCTTCGTCTGCTCTTTTGCACGGGCATGCGTCCTGCGGAGCCTTTGCGGCTGACCGGTGCCGACCTGGATTTCCAATCCCATACTCTCCCTGTGCGCCAGACAAAGTTTTCAAAATCCCGTATCGTGGCGCTTCCCCCCACGGCCACCCAGGCGCTCAAAGAATACGCACGGGTCCGCGATGTCCACGTCCAATATCCGAAATCCCCAAGTTTCTTCTTGTTTGACGACGGAAGCGCGTTCACCTACAAGAAAGCGCTCTGGGCCTTCCAGCTCTTGCGTCGTCGATTGGGATGGGTGCCACGCCCTGGCGACAGGCTGCCTCGTCTGTACGATCTGAGACATACCTTCGTCTGTCGTCGTTTGCTGGCCTGGCATCGAGACGGTGTCGATGTTCACGTCGCGAGGCCGACGCTGTCAACCTACCTCGGGCACCTCAAGGTGACCGATACCTACTGGTACGTGACCGGCATCCCCGAATTGATGAACACCGTGGGTGCCCGCTTTGAGCGCTTCTTCTTGAAGGGTGAGGAGGCTCGTTATGAACTCCGCTAAACCCCAGCCTCCCAAAACCGACTTTCCCTCAATCTTGGAGGGATACTTCTGCAATTACTTGCGTCCGCAGCGTAATGCCAGCCCGGAGACCATCTCCAGCTACCGGGACACATTTCGTTTGTTCTTACCATTCAGCGAGCAGCGGTTTCGAAAGATGCCCTCTTCCTTGACGCTCGCTGATCTCGACGCTCCGCAGATTCTTGCATTTCTCGACGGCCTCGAGAACCCAAGGCATAATTCCGTCCGAAGCCGGAATCTGCGCCTCGCCGCCCTCCGTTCGTTTCTCCGCTATGCGGCATCCCAGGATCCAGCCGCTCTCGCTTCTATCCCCCGTGCGCTCGCCATCCCGGTCAAACGGTTCGACCGGGGGCCGGTCTCCTATGTCACCCGCGAAGAGATGATCGCTCTCATCAATGCTCCCGACTGCGCGACCTGGAGCGGTCACCGGGATCGAGTCATGCTCGCCACCATGTATAACACCGGCGCGCGAGTCTCTGAGATTACCAAGCGGAATGTCGAAGACTTGCAGTTCGGCCCTACCACCCCCCTACGCGTCCATGGAAAAGGGCGGAAAGAACGCGTGATCCCGCTATGGAAGAGCACCCGCCATCAGCTGCAGGACTGGCTTCGCGAGATCCGCAACGCCCTTGGGTGTCCCCTCTTCCCCAATCGCCGTGGTGAGCGCCTGACGAGAACCGGCGTGCGCTCGCGCCTCAACGCGGCTCTACGCAT
>JBEKQO010000492.1:0-4098 GCA_049519635.1 Terriglobia bacterium
GCCATGCGCGCGGTCAAGCGGCGCCTCGATCCGGGCAATCTTCTAGGCCGCGGCACGCTGCTGGGGTAGGGCTGAAGGAGTCCGCCGCGTGTTCGCGATAAGATCGTTTCCGCCCGTCCTGCCGAGGCGCAGGAAAGAAGCAATATGCCGAATCTTTCTGAAAGGCAACCATCTACCTGACCGCTGAACCGCACGCTTACCTTTCCACTGTTACTATGCGCCGCCCGCCGCTCATCGGGTACCGCCGGCAGAAGCGGCGCCACTTAGCTTCTGCTCGATCTCAGCCGCCCGCTTGCGCTGGAGCGGCCCGGAGACCCGCCTCATTCACGTCCACAGGTTCGCTGTGGCCGATGTGATGGCCGATGTGATGGTTGACACAGGTCTCCCGCTTTGATACAACTCGCTGGCATTGAGAGAACCGAGTGAATAAACGAGACCTTGTGGGTAAGATCGCCCGGGATGCGCGTCTGACACGGTCGCAGGCTTCGCGTGCGCTGGATGCGTTGGTCGAGGGGATTCAGGCCAGCCTGGTGAAGGGCGACCGGGTGACCATTTCGGGCTTCGGAACTTTCGGCGTTTTCAAGCGCAGGGCCCGCCGCGTGCGGAACCCCGAGTGCCGCGCTTTGCGCCGGGCATGGAACTGAAATCCGCCATCGATCCGCCGGCATCCAATACTTGATGGATCCACAGCCTCGCGTGGTAATCGTCGGCGGCGGTTTCGGCGGCCTGTATGCCGCCAAGCGGCTGGGCCGCGCCCCGGTATCGTTGACGCTCATCGACCGGCGCAATTTCCACCTCTTCCAGCCGCTGCTCTACCAGGTGGCGACCGGCGCTCTCTCGCCCGGCGAGATTGCGTCGCCCTTGCGAGCGGTGGTGGGCCGGAATCCCAATACCGAAGTGGTGCTGGGCGAAGTGCGCGACCTGGACGTGGCCAATCGGCGCGTGATTTTGGACGAAGGCGCAGTGCCCTACGACCACCTGATTGTGGCTACCGGCGTGACCCATGCCTATTTCGGCCACGACCAATGGGCCGCGCTGGCGCCCGGTCTCAAAACCGTGGAAGATGCCACCGCCATCCGCTCGCGCCTGCTGCTGGCCTTCGAGCGGGCCGAGCGCGAGCCCGACGCCGGGAGGCGCCGCGCGTGGCTGAGTTTCGTGATCGTGGGCGGCGGACCCACGGGAGTGGAGCTGGCCGGCGCATTGGGCGAAATCTCGAACGACACGCTGCGCCACGATTTCCACCACATCGACCCGGCCGAGGCGCGGTTTCTGCTGATTGATGGCGAACCGCGCCTGCTGCCCGCCATGCCGCCGGATCTCTCCGCTAAGGCCCAGAAGCAACTGCGGGAGTTGGGCGTGTGCGCGCACACCGGCGCCCTCGTGACGGCCATCGACGAAGAAGGCGTCACGGTGAAGGCCGCCGGCCGCGGCGAAAGGGTCGCAGCCCGCACGGTGCTGTGGGCGGCGGGTGTGCGCGCCTCGCGCATGGGAAAAGTGCTGGCGGATCGCGCCGGCGCAGAGCTCGACCGCGCCGGCCGGGTGTTGGTGTCGCAGGACCTCAGCGTGCCCGGCCATCCCGAGATCCGGGTCATCGGCGACCTGGCTAACTTCAGCCACCAAACCGGCAAGCCGCTGCCCGGAGTGGCGCCCGTGGCCATGCAACAGGGCCGCTACGTGGCGCAGGCCATCGTCCGCAAACTGCGCGGCAAAACCTCAGGCCCCTTTCACTATTTCGACAAAGGCACGCTGGCGACCATCGGGCGCAACAAAGCGGTAGCCGATTTTGGAAAAGTGCGGATCTCCGGGTTCCTGGCCTGGTTCGTCTGGGTGTTCGTGCACCTGATGTACCTGGTGGAGTTCGAGAACCGCCTGCTGGTGTTCGTCGAATGGGTGTACAACTACTTCACTCGCAACCGGGGCGCCCGGCTGATCGTAGGCGGCGGTCCACCCGTCCGGTGACCGTGAGACGCCCTGTCCGTGAGGAGCCACGACCGTCAGAAGGCGTGAAAAAATCGCCCAGCCTGAGTTTTCGCGCCAAGGAGCACTTGCCGCGGAGGTTTGGCCAGCCTAGGGGACCCCCGGGGGGGGTGCGGTGGCGATGAACAGCGGCGGGTGGTGATCCGCCTGGCAGCATAAGATAGGTTAAGAGCTGTTACTATTTAAGATATTGCAATCTGCTTATCCTATATAGGTTCGACCGGCGGCGCCACTCTGCGGGGCGACTCTCGATTTGCGCCAAACCATGCTGAGTAATTGATTCTGCGGCGCTATTTCTCGATTCCCCAGATCGGCCTCGGGGTGGGCCGTGCCAATCCACCCGGCGCGCTACGCCATCGCCGGTTTCCGCCAGATCAGCCGCACCCACTGCATGATGTTGTACGTCAGGCACGCCCACAGCAGTTCGCTCCCCGCCTTCGCCAAGCCCCGCACCCGGAACTTCCGTACCCCGAGCTTGTCTTTGATCCAGGCATTGGGAAACTCCGCCACCTCCCCCCGTTTCCGGTAGGTCGCCCGATACTCTTCCTCCGCCATCTTCTTCCGAAACGCCGCTACTTCCGCCTGTTCTTCTAAACGGATCGACACCGTCCGTCCCCGCTCCGGACTCCTCGGGCAACACTGCGCCTGGTATCGGCAGGCCAGGCAATCCGTTCCTTGCGCCTGATACTGCTGGTACAGATCGCCCCGTTTCCGGTTCTTCCGCAAGGCTTCCAACTGGCATCCTGCCGGGCACTCCAACCCCTCCCCGTTGCCCACGATGCGGAACCGATACGGCGCGAAGTCCTCGGCGATCCCCAGCGACTTCATCGCCGCCGCGCTCCTCTCTTTGGGATCCGGCAACGATCCCACCAGGTCGATGTCTTGGGCCGCGCACTCTACAATGTTTTCCCGGTTGGTGAATCCGCCATCCACCACTACCTGCTCCGGCGTTTTTCCCAGATTCCCGGCCACTTCCTCTATCGCCGGCAGCAAGCTTTGCGCGTCGCTACTGCACTGGCTCAGGTGCGCTCCCACGATGATCTTGTTGGTTCCCTCGGTGCTGATCTGCGCGTTGTAGCTCGGGGCAATGGCGTTGTCTCCGTGCTTCATCCACCGCGCTTCCGGTTCCTGCAGACTTACCCGCACCGCGGCTTTTTCGGCTTCGGTCTTCTTCTCCGCCTGCAGCGCGCTCATTTCTTTTTGCGCCGCTTCCAGGCGTTCCCAACGCTCCCGTGTGGCCCGTTCCCGCGCCGCTTGCTGGCGATCTTTCCTCGGCGCCTCCGCCCGGGGGTCTCCCATCTGCGCCACCAGCGCCCGCGCTTCTTGCAACCGCTCCCGCAAAGTCTTCTCGCGCCGGAACGTATCGGCTCCCGCCACCGCCCGGATCTTGGTACCGTCGTGCATCACCTGCTCCAGGCTCACCACCCCGGCGCTTTCCAACATCGCCAGCAACTCCGCAAACAACTCGTCCAGCGCCTGCCGATGCTCCACCCGGAAATCCGACAACGTGTGATGATTGACCTTGGCCAGTCCGCCCAGCCACTGCAACCCCGGCTCCCATTCCATCACCCGCGCGATCTCGCGCGCCGAACTGATCCCCTCGCTATAGGCATAGATCCACACGCTCACCAACAGAAGCGGGTCCCAGGCCGCTCTTCCCGCGCCGCCCAGGGTGGTGCGCAACGGCTCGCAGAAGCGGCTCAAGTCCATCCGTTCCACCAACTGCCAGATGGCCCGCGCCTTATGATCGGGGGCGATCAATTCCTCGACACAAATGTGGGCCAGAATGGTCTGGAGGCGGTTGACGGTTCTCAGCTTCGGCGGCGCCTTGGGCTCGGGTTTCTGTTGGGCGGGTTGCTCGGGGATGTCGATCAAAACGGCCTGGGAGGGAGCGTCCATAACGCTATTATGAAGCAAGTCCTTCGTAATACAAAGAACTTTATAACATTACCGACATTTTTTCACAGCTTCTCACGCTCGCGGCTCGGTAAGGCTTGAACGCTTCCGCTCGCTCACGCTCGCGGGCTCGGTAAGGCTTGCACGCTTCCGCTCGCTCACGCTCGCGGCTCGGTAAGGCTTGCACGCTTCCGCTCGCTCACGCTCGCGGCTCGGTAAGGCTTG
>JBEKQO010000493.1:0-3527 GCA_049519635.1 Terriglobia bacterium
TGACCGGTACATCAAGGGCAGGAATGAATACTTTTCCACCCATCATCAAAGAGCGGGAAAGAAGATTTGGGGAAAGGAGCGGGTTCCAAGCCTATTTGAAGAGGGCCAGAACTGCAAAGATCCACTGTATCAATATCCAATTTGATGAATAGGGCACGCTGTCAATGGCACTGTGCCAGTATCGGAAAGTCGCGCTCTAAAAATTGCCGCCATAGGCAGCATAGTGACGAAACGGAAGCTTGGACTTGTAATCGATAGTCTTGTTGAAGTTGAAAATGCCCGTACAACGCCAATTGAGGTCCGATTTTGAAAGGGCGTCCTGAATTTCGCCAACCGAATTCCCTTGGACCGGAGTGCAGGCTGGATTGTCGCACCAATGATTCAGCGGCACTTCGGCGTTCCCTTCCAAGCCTGCTGTGAATGCGAGGCTCGTTAGACACTTTATACGAGAACAGTCTGCCGGTTTCTCTGCAACGTGTGTCTTACCACAACCGGTGCATACGAACTCGCGCAACGGAAGGCCCTCTTGTCTCTGAATATTGAGGAATTCGTGCAATTCGTGGGGGATTCCCTTTATGTATCGATCAAGGAAAGCGGAATAGGAATCTGGGTAGAGCAGGGAGTAGCGGTTATGTCCGAGTGTGATTTCGGCGCCGCATTCGGATTTGCCCTGAAGATCAACCACGCCGAAGATGTACATTGTGAACCCGCATGACGGGCAATGAGTCCTCCAGAGGTCAACCCTCGCCTTTATTCCTGCTACCGTTCGAGACTGTGAATACCGCAGCTTCTTTGTTAGAAGATCGCGCACGAACTTTCTCAAGGGCCGCTCTGCGCCGTTCACCTCGACGGTAAACGGGCTTGCGTTCTGTTCACGGTAGTGCAGCTTGAACATCGGGGTTGCATACTGAGACAACAGTGAGAGCTGCTCGTATCTAAGTGCCTGGCGCTCTGGAACAGAGGTGAAGAGCCAACAGCAACGGATGTCAGCGTTCGTGTAGGCTTGTTGCCTCCGAATAGTCTCTTGGAAGGTCTGTGGGCTGACCTGAACCTCAAACACTCCGTCACATTTTGGGCGCTTCACCAAGACATCTGCGCGCCAGCCGTCTCCTTCGTATTCAGGGATCGCTTGGAGCTTGAGGTCGCGGCACGCCCGAACAATCTCCAGTTTAGCCAGCTGATGCACTTCCGATTCGGACTGTTTACATCCGATGTCTACTTGATGAACAAAGTGTTGGGTACCGGCTGGGCTGACGCGCATGTAGGCCCTGCCATTGCAGCATGGCATAGTCAACTCGATCATTTTGGAGCGAAGCCGTTGCTGTAGTTCCTCCCACTCAGAGTCTTCAAGTGGCAAGATAACGTCTTTACCGCCAAGCGCGGCACGTAGATTCATGGGTATCAACCGTCTTTCATTGCAATATGCGGAAACCAGTTCGATCTACTATCACAGCGGCTCAGTCCCTTCGTTGAGGATGTCGAGGTAGCCTCTGTAAACGAAGAGGCGGTGACGTTCCCGCCCGGTTGTTTCTTCAAGGATGCCCAAGTCGATCATGTGGCCCAGAGATTTTGCGACGGTTGGAGCTGAGATGCCGATCTTCTTTGCTGCCGAAGGAATCGCGATGATAGGGTTGCGTTGCATGTGCTGGAATACCCTGAGGACCGAAGCTGCTGGTCTACCGAGGGTCTCGATCTTCTTCTGGTCCTGGCTGAAGTGTTCCAGAATCTCTCTCGCCGCGCTGGCTGCTTGTTCGGCGGTGTCGCGCACGCCGATGAGGAAGAAGTCGAGCCATGCCTCCCAGTCCCCCTTGGTTCGCACGCGCTCAAGCAATTCGTAGTAGGCTGCACGATTCGTCTTAAAGTAAAGGCTGAGGTAAAGAATAGGCTCCCTCAGCGCGCCCTGAGCACAGAGCAGGAACGTAATGAGCAGCCGTCCAAGCCTTCCGTTGCCGTCCAGGAATGGGTGGATGGTTTCAAACTGCACATGCACAAGGCCGGCGCGGACTAGCAAAGGCAGCCCCGTCTGCTCGTCGTGCAAGAAAAGTTCAAGGTGATTCAGACAGTCATCCAGCAGCTCTGGCGGCGGGGGAACGAAGACAGCATTGCCGGGACGGCTGCCGCCAATCCAATTCTGGCTGCGGCGAAACTCGCCGGGCTGCTTGCCGCTGCCGCGTCCCTTCGATAGCAGGATCTCGTGAATCTCCCGAATGAGACGCAGGCTCAGCGGAAAACCTGAGCGCATTCGCTCCAGGCCGTGGTTCATTGCCGCGACATAATTCGAGACCTCCTGCACATCCTCGATGGGCGCGCCCGGCGCCTCATCGTTCTCGAACAGCAAAAGATCAGAGAGCGACGACTGCGTGCCCTCGATCTGCGAAGAGAGCACGGCCTCTTTGCGAACGTAGGTATAGAGGAGCAGCGAAAGGTCCGGCAAAAGCGATGCCAGACCGTCGAGCCTGCCAATGGCTTGGTTAGCCTGTTCCAGTAGAATCTGGAAACGCGCGAGATCGACCGGAGGATCGGGCGGCAATGGCGGAGGCACGAAGGCGCGGACAGTTTCGCCGTGAAATTGCTTTAGGACGTAACGTCCTTGCCGGGTGTTGTGGTCGGTGTGTGGCACGGCATCCTTTCGTTGATTTTTCGTTAACGAAAGGATAGTCTATTATCGTTTTGCTGTAAACCCTAGCGAAAAATTTGATGGGTATAGATTATGGTATAGATTCGAATCCAAATTTTAGCATTGTATTCATTCTATGAACCTTAGGTGTCTATTCGAATCCCCCTCTCCCGCCACTCCTTCTCCATAGCTGTCCATATCCGTGGGCTGACTATTAACAACCGGACAATCCATTTGTTCTCAAAAGCGGACATTTTCACTTGCTAGCGACAATTCCGTATAGGCGACAACACTCCCGCAACCCTGCCGAAAAGCATCAGATGCGTCGTGATTAAGCTGATGCCTGCGATGTATGTTCCGTCCGGAGACCAGCCAAAGTCACCTCACAACCTCTCGCTCTTTACACACAGAGCCTTGAGTCACCCGCGCGGGGAGCGGCGTGGAATTCTCAACGGGTAAGATTTCGAGCTAAACTTAAAAACGGGTGCTCCAACTTTCCCGGACCCAGCACAGGGGGCAGCCTAAAGCCAAATCTCAGAACCACTGCGCCGGTTCGAGGCCGTGTCCATGAAGAATCAGGAAGAAACGGCAGCGCGACTTTTCGGAGAAGCGCTCAATCTGCGTCCGGACGAGCGGCCTGCTTTCCTGGATCGCGCATGTGAGGGTCAGTCGGTTCTACGCGGGAGGGTGGAGGCGCTGCTCGAGGAAAATGATGGCTCGCACGGCTTCCTGACAGAATCGCCTCTGATCCCGCCTGAAAAACAACCTGGGAAATCGTCGTTCGCGCACGGCGACCGTTTGGGCCGCTACACCATTGTGCGGCTGCTGGGGCATGGCGGCATGGGGGTGGTCTACGAAGCGCATGACCGGGACCGGAACATCAACGTCGCGCTCAAAACGCTGCTCAACT
>JBEKQO010000494.1:0-3524 GCA_049519635.1 Terriglobia bacterium
GCGAGTTCGAGAGCCATGGGCGATGGGTGAGCTTGCATTTGCACCTTCAGCTCCCCAAGGTTCTCCGCGTCGATGCGCCCACTCACTCGTAAAAGGTGTGAATCCTGGCTGCTTTCAAGTCTCAACATTTGTGGACCTCGACCTCGCTCACTCACTACGACCGGTATTAGTGCAAATTGAGCGCCATTCGCAAATGACTGAGATGATTGATGATGGTGAGAGTTTCTGGTGGCGAGATCTCGGGAGTTGTCGAGTTTTCGGCAATGCCGCTGAAAGGCCGTAGCGGCGGCTTTACCCTGCCATCGCGCATTGAAATTAATTGAGATATGGCGGGGTGACCCCGCCATCGCGCAGATATGGTGGGGTAAACCCGCCGCGACGGTCCGCCGAACGACCTTTTCATCAGCCTGCTAGGCGGGCCGAAACCGGGACTTGTTAATGTTCAAGCTCTTGATTCGCGATTCCAGGGTGGAGCGGGGGATTCCCAGGCGGGCCGCTGCACCCAGCGGGCCGGATACCCGTCCGCGGCTCTGGGTCAGCGCGTTCTCGATCATTTCCTTTTCCCGATCGACAAGCGAGGCGAGAGCAACCCCACTCGGGGCAGGCCTGGGCGATGCATGCAGCAGCCAGTTCTCATCCGCTGCAAACGTGGCTCCCTCGCACAGGATGACGGCTCGTTCGATCACATTCTGCAGCTCCCGCACATTCCCGGGCCAATGATAGGTCTGAAACAGCTCCATGGTTCTTTTGTCAATCCCGCTGATCTTTTTTCCCATTTTGCCGGCATAGCGCTGAGTAAGGTATGCGACGAGCATCGGAATATCTTCGACGCGCTCCCGCAGCGACGGCATGCGAATGGGGAACACATTCAATCGATAGAACAAGTCGCTCCGAAATGAACCCGCCTCTGCCGCGGCTTGCAGGTCGCGATTCGTGGCGGCAATCACCCGTACGTCAATCGGCACCGGTTGGGTGCCACCCACGCGCTCTAATTGCCGCTCTTGCAGCACTCGGAGCAACGCCACCTGGGTCTCAGCCGGGATATCACCCACTTCATCCAGGAAGATTGTTCCGCCGTCGGCAACTTCAAATCGCCCCAAACGCCTTTGAGTGGCGCCGGTAAAGGCTCCTTTTTCATGGCCGAAGAGTTCAGAAGCTATGAGGGAAGCCGGAATGGCGGCACAATTGACTGCCACAAACGCTTTCCGGACACGGGGCGAGCGTTTGTGGATGGCACGGGCTGCAAGCTCTTTCCCGGTCCCCGTTTCACCTGTGATCAGCACGGTGGAATCGGTGGGTGCAACCTTGGACAGAAAAACGAGAACTCGCTTGATCGCATCCGATGCTCCTACAATCTCTTCGAACATGGATGTTTGATCAATCTCTTCCTTGAGCGCCAGGTTCTCCTTGTAGAGTTGGTCTTTAAGCGCTTTGATTTCATCAAAGGCTTTCTTGAGCTCTTCCTCGGCACGCTTCCGATCGTCGATCTCGAGACTGGATCCATACCACATCACGATGTTCCCTTGGTCATCCCACAAGGGGACGTTGCGATGCAGGAACCAGAGGTATTGTCCGTCCGCGCGCCGCACGCGGGTTTCGTACTGGAAGACTTCCCCATTAGCCAGGCAAGCACGCCACTGTGTCCGCATTCCCTCTGCATCTTCAGGATGAATGAAAGCAGTCCAGCCCCAGCCTTGCAGGTCTTCTTCAGTAACGCCGAGGTATTCAAGCCAGCGTTGATTGAAGAAACCGTAACTCCCGTCAGGGCCGGAACTGTGCAGAAACGCAGGAGTAGTATCAATAACGCGCCGCAGTAGATCTTCGGCCGGAGTTGTTTGCGGAAGCTGACCTGTATCGCGTGTCAACGTATCAGCCTCGTTTCAGGAGGACCCTTGATAACTAATTGTAGGACACCAGAGCCATGCGTCAAGCGAAACCTATAGGTCCCTGTTTCCCTCCGAAGAGTCGAAACCCACTGCGTGGATGGTCGGCCATCCGGAAGTTGGCCCTAAATGGCGGGGGGTGGATGGCACGCCCGCTGTGAACTTAGTCGGGAAATACCTGTGTGGGCCCGAAAACCGATTGCACCTTGCCAACCCACGTAGTGAATGATAAAGGACGTTATCGCCAACACGCATGATCGCGAGTCCTAAACTCTCTAAGACGCATCCCTCAAGAACCACCTGCCAAATAATCTTTCCCTTACTTGATAGAGACTATACGGACTCACTCCAAGCGCGTACCCGCTCTAACAACAGCCAAAAACGCTAACTTCTCTTAGCCCCTGGGTCTTGGGGGAACCGCCTCTTCCCTTCCCTGCTATCGGGCTTGATTTCTTCGATCACTTCCCTTTTCTGACGCCCCTTCTTCTCGCGGGCACGGCAGGCGGGCGAATACCCGTGCGCCTTGCGGACGCCGGCTCGGCTTCCGGCTGCGCCGTCCCTCCGGGTGGCGGTCCCCCCGAAAAAATCAGCCGAAACTAGCGAGATTTTTTCGGTTCCCCCGCCAAAGCCGCCGCAGGAGCCCACGCCCCCTGCCCTCGGGTGCGCCGCGAGAAGCGGGGCAGAAAAGGAGAAAAAAACCATGACCGAAGAAATCAAAAACCAGCCGAGAGCAGGGGAGCAAGCCGTAGCGATTCCCCCAATCCCGCAGGGGCACACAGGCAGCGCGCTGTGGGGCGCTGAGAGAAACGACGGAAAACCGACGGTCTCTGAGGCGGCTCTGCTGGAATTGCTCGGAAGTAAGAAAATTCCACCGCTCGACGAGGTACAAATGCTGGCCCTCTTGCACGATCTGTATAACGCCGCCGACCGCCCGCTTCGTTTCCAGGTTGCGGAGGTGGTTTACCGCTATGACCACGACCATCCGAACGCTCAGGACCTCTTTCTTGCTTGCACTCTCCCTTCGGCAGTGAAGGGCGCGCGGCGGAAGGCGGAAAAGTTATTTGTTCATCCCTCCGATTGGCAGGTGGAATTGATGTACGACGGTGCCGTCGCCGCAGCCATTGAGATGTTTCAACTCCACCCTCCTCTGCGCTCCATCCCCAACGCTTTTCGGCGCTACCTCGTACGGGGGTTGTCCCGCGGGATGCTACGGAGCTATTTCGCGCGAGAGGAAAACTGCCGGATTCGCCCGGTGGGGGATGTCAGGGCCGTTCGCACTCGCAAGAGGGTTATCCCTAACACGGTCGAGCGGGAAATTATCGCGAGGGAACTGCTGGACCAGGTGACCAATTACGCCAACTTGCGCCCCCCAGTTCGGGCGACGCTGCAATGCATTGCGGCTCTCGGCCCGGATTTGGCCCTGAAGGAGCACGCCTACACTGCTTCGGGTGACCCCGACAAATGGAAGCGCGATAGGGACCGAAGGCCGATCCTCGATCCTGACGCCATAGCCGAGGCCATGGGAATTCCGAAGCGGGATGTACATCGCTATCTCTGCCAGGCGAGAGTTATTTTGCGCCAGGCGTTTAATGCCGATGGAAGGTTATTTCAGATTCACTGAGACCCTACGCGGGGGCACGC
>JBEKQO010000495.1:0-3521 GCA_049519635.1 Terriglobia bacterium
TGGTGGCGTCCAGAGGCCATGAAATTTCCCCCAACGTCAAAGTGAAACGCCATGGGATCTGTTGAAATTCTTACATCACATAGTTTGAAAAAATTACTTGACATCCGTTTTTCGACTATGGTGCTAATCCGGACTTATCACCACGGTTGGGCGCGACCGGAAGGGCGGGGCTTTACAGGCGGCGGAAAGACTTGAAAGTCCTGTCATTCTCAACGCTACCTCTTTTCCCCTTGTGAGCGCCACCCCGGATTTCCTGTTCCGCACCACCTCTGGGATCCTATTCATCACCACCCCGGCGCTCGGCGCGCCACCCCTCCTCATCTGAGGAGGGGAGTTCTTTAATCGCTCCCCTCCTGATTCAGGAGGGGTGGCGCCTTGGGCGCCGGGGTGGTTATCCGCGGTGGGGTGTTTTTCCGCAGCCTGTTTAGCCCCGCCGTTCCGGCAAATGTAGCGGCGTGGAGAAATCCCGCGCCGCGGGAAAAGCCGCAGCGCCGGCGAGCGCGCACTGGGCTACCCTGCCCTTGGGGTCAACTCAGCGGATCACCCTTGAAGAATTCACCATCGAAATAGCAGTTGACATCACTGAGCATTTGCGATATTTGGGAGCCGCAACACCTCATAAACAGGGATGTCGACCGAGTGTTGACCTCCGGGAGGGGAGAGCGAAATGCTGGTATTGAACAGGCGCGGTTTTGGGAAGTGGGCGGGAACAGCGGCCACCGCATTGTGGGCAAGCGTGGCGCAGCTTAAGGCGCGGCTCAAGGCGGCGGATTTTATAGGCGGAGGGAGTACGCTACCTAGCTCCGGCGGGCCGCTGGCGGGGGCGGGGGCTCTCGACGCCACACTGGACAAGCAGGAAGTCTACCGTCTGCTCGGTTTTGCGACGATGAGTGGCGAAGACCCGCTCAAGCTTTGGCAGCGGCTTAGGGACACGCAGAATTGGAGGGTCGGCCCTCTCTCTCCCGATAGCTGGTCCGGCAGCGTCTTTGTGGCCGACGACCGCGACATCTTCGCCTTTCGAACCCTTTCACTTCCCGATGCCTGGATGAAGGATTCTCCGACTGCACACCCCGCTGAATACTGCGCCAAGCATTTCGCCGGATGGTGGTCAGGCTGGGCGGGCGTGGAGCAACCCGGTACCGCAGGGATCCCGGGATGGTGGAAATTCGTTGGGCCGAAAGTGTGGGACAACTCTTACGCCCGGCTCGTTTGGCAGATGCCCGATGGGGGGCCTGAGGTCACTTATGAGTGGGCCCAGACTGCGAAGAACGAAGTGGTTGGACGCCTGACGCACTCTCAACCCGCCGCACTGGTGTTGCAGGGCTACATTCCATGGGATTCCGCGCCCCCGGAGTTCTCCGTCCTCTACTCGGAAGGTCCGGACCGGCGCTTCCTGCGCGGGCGTTCGTGGATTCCTGAGACCCGCGACGGCATGCGGTGGGTGCTGGCATTGAGTGCACCTCCAGACGACGTGGACGGGACGGGCGCGGTGCGATGGCACGGATACTACCACCGGATCGAGAAGCTCTATTTCTGCGGGCGGCAGGGCCAGAGCTACGAGCCGCTTGAGGCGGCGACCAGCGCCTGGCTGGCAGCGGGAAAGATTGACCAGTTGCTAGATGGCAATCGTGAGCGCTATTTGCAGTCGAGGCCGGAAGGAACGGGTTGGCTGGCCGATGCGCCCTCCGCCATCAACGACAACCTTGAGTGGAGCGAGGTCTACACCCCGTCGCGTCGAAGGACCTACGTAACCGTTAGCCGGAAATGGGCGCAGTCCAACAACTCCGCTCCGGATTTCCTATGGGACAGCTTCTTCAGCAGCCTGCTGGTTTGCCAGGAAGACGAAAAGAAGTCCTATGAACTGATTCGCGATATCACCTCCTGGCAAAACGACCAAGGGATGTTCTGCCAGTACGGCCAATGGCCGACCCACCCGGACCGCTGGATATTCCCCGCCGCCTGGGGTCACACGCAATACCCCATCGGGAGCTTGTTGATGGCCAAGATCTATCTTCGCCGTCCGAATCGAACGTTCCTCGAGGAAATCTACCCACGGCTGTTGAAAAACCAGCGCTGGTGGTTTGCCGACCGTGGGGACGGACAACCCTGGCGCGACGGCAACAAGAACGGGCTGCTCGAGCTGGGCTCAAATTACCCGGAAGAGATTCCCTACGAGGACCGGGCGCAAACTGCCTATTTCGAGTCCAACGACGATAGCCCGCAATGGTGGCACGTCGCTCGCTACAACAACCAAACCCAGACCTTGGAGCAGGATACGGTTGAGCGTAATTGCCTGTACGCCCTGGATTGTTGGATTCTGGCGTGGATGGCCAACCAGATAGGCAGGCCCGCCGACGCCGCCGCTCTCACCCTTGAGCATCGGCGCATCGTTCAGACGATCAACCGCCTGCTCTGGGATCCCTCCCGCGGGTGTTACTACAATCGCCATTGGGAGAACTTCGCCGGAGATCCCTTTTTTCCCCAGATGGGTCCGGACATCTTCTTTTCACTGCTCGGAAAGGTAGCTACACTCGAACAGGCCGAGTCTCTGCGGAAGGTCTTCCACGATCCCAAGAAATTTGCCGGGGAATGGATATTGCCCACGATCAGCCGCGATGATCCCCTGTTTCCCCGGCAGGATTACTGGCGCGGCAAGATCTGGCCGCCGCACAACTGGCTGTTCTATCAAGGGCTGAAACTCTACGAGTGGGATCACGAGGCGCGGCTGCTGGCGGAATCTTCCGCCAAGATGTTCTTGACGGCATGGCGCGACAAGGGAGAATGTCATGAGAACTTCAGCGCCATCACCGGGGAGGGCACGGGGCAAAGCGATCCCCACTACACCTGGGGTGCGCTAATGGCCTTGCTGGCCATCGAGGAACTCATCGACATTAATCCATGGAATGGACTCCGCTTCGGTAATCTGGAGCCTGTCGCGCCGGCCAGTATTCGACGCTATTTCGTCAGCGGATCGCTCTACGATGTCACGCAATCATCGGAGGGACTTGAGATCCACAAGGACGGCCAACTGCTGTTCGCTGCCAACGCGCCGGTGGAGATCCGGCACGTAGAGTTTGTGGGCGATCAAGTGCGGTTTGAGGTGCGCGCCGGCAAGCCGGTGAAGATTCGCGTCCGGAACAATCCGGCAAAGGATTTTCCGGCGGGGCTGACCAGGGTGTGAGGCTTTCTGCGCCAGGTACGAACGGAGGGAATGAGGGTGTTGCTCGTCCTGGCAAGCGGCTGAAACTCGCTGGACCGGATGTTTTCGGGAGGCTGTTGCCATGACGATTGGAGCATTGAGACCGCACAGAGGCGGGCTGCTGTCCGTGGCCCTAGTTTTGACCTTCTCAACGGTGGTCCTCGCACAGGAGCGACCGGCGCCGATTCCGCTCGAGTCCCTCAAGAATGTTATTCATTACCGCTCCGGCCCGACGTGTTTCAAGGATTTGGCCTCACATTTTGGAGTCTTCTGGGCCGACCAAATCTTTTCCTTCCCGAATTCGCACTCGTCGGTTGATTCC
>JBEKQO010000496.1:0-3515 GCA_049519635.1 Terriglobia bacterium
AACCTCATCCGCGCCGCCTGGAAGGCTATGCCTTCCAGGCGGCGCGGATGAGAAATAATCATGGGACTCGGCCCGGAAAGGCGGAGCCTTTCCGCACGGCGGAGCGGCAGAGCCGCGTGAACTACTCAGGACGTTCGCTAATTTGGACAGCCTTGAAATTGCATCTTGGTTTCCAGATCCAAAGAAATCTATCAGATTGTTTGATTCCGCGACGGGGATACCACGCGGCTTATTCATTCCCTATTGGCAATTGGCGTTTACCCTGCGCAAACCTGAAAGGGAGAGTCTTCGCCCTGCCTCAGGTATATTCCACCCTTCGAGTCGGATTTTCAAGGCGTACAACCCATCGCGCGTACGAGGTTGAAAGCCTTTCCCGACACAGGATGAACCCCCCTAACCCGAATTTCTGGAGCCTCAGGGGCACGTGAGCGTTGTCAGCCTCTCACCTTGGGAGGGATGCGCCGCCACCTTGCACTGCCACCTTTGCCCTCCGGTTGTAGCGAAGAATGAAAAAGGCGATTCCGAGGGCAGCGAGACCGGAAATCAGGAATGACCGCGGCGAAGCGCCCAGGCGCTCGAAAACCTGGGTGTAAAGGTGGATGGCTCCGAAGACGGTGGAAAGGTTCACCACCCACCGCCTATTATTCCGAACCCCCCAGATGCCCGCCACGAGCAAGCCTACGGCCCAGCCCATGGCGAAGACCCAATCTGGAATCTCATTCACCACTCGGCCGTAGCCGATGATGATACGTTCGAAGGAATCACCCCACAACGACCCCACCCAGAACGCGAAGTTCACCAGCAGGAGCGACGTCCTCGAAATGACGATCGCGATCCGCTCATAATCCCAGGGGACACGCTGGCTCACGAGCAGTCCGGCCACACTCAGAAGGCTGAAAAGGCCGATCGTGACCGTAGGTTTGGCAATTTCCAGAATGTAAGTGGCGTGTCCATAGAAGGTACCGGCCCCCACGGCGGCAGACAACGCCAATACCGACAACACGGCCAGGAATCCGTTTTTGGCAAACACCGATGCCATCAGAAAAAGCACGCTAATGAGGAGAAAGCAGAAGAAGGTATGGCGGTAGAAGAATTCCCCCAGGGCGTCCCCGGCAGCAATGATTGCCTTGTGGGCCGAATCAGGAAGTACATAGTAGAAGCCGCCCACGGCGGTAATTGTTCCTACCAGCAGGAACGTCCACCCCAGCAGGCGCCACTCCTTGGCGAACTTGGCAGACCGCAACCAAACGCCGGCGGCACAGAGGGCGCAGCCCAGAACCAGTGCCGTAATTCCCGACGGCAGCAGGGCCATGGTCCCGGCGGCGGTGGCAAGAACTCCGAAGGCTACCAGGACGTTAAACCCCAGCCGGCGGGTGTCCTCCTGGGCGAGCGATTTGAGGCGCGTAGACTCCTCGCTCGTAATCCGCCCCTCCTTCAGCAATTTGTCTACGTCGATGGTGATTTTCACTCGATTTTCTCCCGAGGTTCTGCCGCGCCCCAGAGTGTACAAGACATTTCATCATTCACCAAACGCGCCGCCTTGTGGCAGGAACCAAAAATAAACTCTCTTGGGTAAGCCCTTGGCCAAGGCTGTCCAAATTAGCGAACGTCCTGAGTAGTTCATGCGGCTCTGCCCCTCCGCTGTGCGGAAAGGCGCAGCCTTTCCGCACAGCAAGCGGCCGAGCCGCAGGCCATGCCTCACTGAACGCTGCGCATTTTGGACAAGCTCGGCCTTTGACCCGCCCTAGGGCTCTGTTTATGCACCTTTCTTAAGGCAGTCCGAAACAATCTCGTCAAAAAAAGGTTTTGCTGTGGTTTGAAGTATTACGAGAACAAGAACGTTTGAATTGTTTGGTTATGACTCCGACGGGCGGTGCAGGTCACAAATCAATACAGCACTCATAGCAGGAATCGTTATTCCCTCGCCCCCCTGGGGGGAGAGAGTCAACCACCAGGCGGATGGGGTCCCACACTTTGCAGGTCGTGGGGGTGAGAGGGGTTGGCGCAAACACGAATTGGCGAGGTCAAGTTGGAATGAGGCGCCACGGTTTGGACCCCCTCCCCCGTCCCGCCGCGCTTGCTGAAAACGCCGGCGCCGGCGGAAGCCAGGGTCACGATCAGACCGGCCCGGACTGCCTAGGCCGCGGACTCACGCCCGGCAATAAGTTCGGCCGCAGCCGTGCCCATGCCCAGCGCCTGAGCCCGGTCCAGCACCTGGCCTGCAACCTGGAGGATGCCGGTTCGCAGATTCCCTTCTTGCAGGTTGTTCGCGACAAATGTCAGCACGGACGCGATGATGGACAGCCAAGGCGATGGCCCCGGGTACGGCCAACGCGGGCAGATGTCATCACTGTCGATAAATTCCGTTATCGCTTCGTCCGCATTGGCGATGATCTGTTGTGCCGCGGCTTTGTTCGTCATGTTGGAGGCGGCCTCTTTCGAGCTCACCTTTGATACCAGGAATGCCACCGACCACGGCACCGGGTCAGGGTTCCCTCGAAGCCGGTCCCTCGCTTCGCTGGCAGGGTGCGCAGACCCGCTACCCGCATACCCAAGCAGCGAGTGTTCAATCCACTGCCACAAATAAAGGCTCGGACCAATAGGGTCCGCCCCGCCAAAACCCGCATTCGGCATCCGGTTCACCTTTCGACCGGGACTGGAGAAGCCGCGGATAGACGATTGTTGACCACCGCCACAGTCACGATCTCCTTTCATAGAAATAGTGACAGCAGAACCCGCATCGTTTCAGGCGGCAGGAATTTTCATTCCGCGGGCTGGCGCAGACAGTGGCATTAGCGCCGCACGCGCCGGCCCTTCGCGAAGTTTACCCTGAGTGAATCGAATGGGCTCAGGGCAGGCTCTAACCCGAATTTTTCGCCCCACTTGGATTGGGCTACCGGAAGGGCGGGGCTTTACCGGGTGCGGAAAAAACCGTAGGCACCGTCTCATCCCCAATCCCCGGAAGGTGCGCCCCCAGGGACAATGAACCGTAGGGGCGGGTCGCGAACCGCCCCCACTTTGCTTGCCATTTTTTGTCTCGCCTGTTGGATTTATCTCGTAGCCTCACGATGTTTCTTGCCATTGGCTAGCATTGTACGTATACTGATCTCTGGCGCCCGCCCCTGCCGGCGGGCGGGAAAGGCCGCCCCCCGCGTGCCGAAGGGCAATAATAAGCGCAATTATTGATGGCTCCTGAAAGCGCCGGGCCTTACCGGCTGCGGAAAAACCCGTCCGCTGTCATTCTGAGCATTGACAGCCTTGCGGCTGCCCATGATGGGCAGAAACTCGGGCCGAGGAAGGGTAGCGCGGACCTGAGCCTTGCGAAGGAAGAATCTCTCATTGCCTGGAAAATACTCAGAGCGAGATCCTTCGCTCCGCTCAGGATGACAGCATTGGAGCATTTCTGTGCAGCCTGTTTAGCCCCACTGCGGACAACCACCCCGGCGTCCAGCGCGACGAGCGCCGGGGTGGTGCTGACAAAGTAATTAAAGAGCAGGCGTAGCGCGGACCTGTTT
>JBEKQO010000497.1:0-3477 GCA_049519635.1 Terriglobia bacterium
GAGCCCGGGGATTACACGCCTGCTGGGAAGGAGCATGCAGATTGAACCTTCACATCAACCGTGTGCGCTTGTTCTTATGCACATTGGGGGCCAAAGATATTGGGTTTATATTCAATGACTTACTTGTACAATGTCTTGGGGATATGCAAGTTCTTGCGCATCGATGTACTAAAAAGGTTCCTTTTCCCTCAGCCTCAATGGGATCGGGAGTGGAAATACTTCTGGGCGGAGGGGAATGGTGCAGAATTAGTTCTGATTTGGAATCGAATGCCGCATTGGCCCCCGAGTGCTTCTTCCGCGGCGCGCGTCCGGAAGAACGGTCACAAGCCAAGCAGGTTCCCTGGCAGCCGCATACGGTCCAATCAGACGATCCGACCTAAAGAAAAAAAGGGCACTCTCTGTGCCCTTTTTCAGTTTTTACGCCGGGACAAACAAATTGACTACATGCTCAAAAGGTCAGGCATGACGCCTTGGCCCTCCGGAAGGCTACGAGTGCCAGGCCGAGCAGGCCGGTGCTGAGGAGTAGCAGAGAACCGGGTTCGGGAGCAGCGGCTGCGAAGGTGCCTCCGCCGCCATCGTCAAAGGCCCAATTGCCCTCCCACAGCTCATAATTGTCGGCATTGTTGCCCCAAATAGAGATGCCGACTCCGTCGACTACGAAAATCAGGCCGTTGTCGTCGAGTTGCGGATCGGTACCAACAAAAAGGAGGTCGTCGAAGGTCATATTCGTTCCCCCAAAGCTCGTCTCCAATGCGCCGCCAATATTGTTTGATAATTCCACCGCGGGGCTGATGGGGTCCGCGTAGAGAGTCCCGGATCCCTGAACGACACCACCTGCCGTGATGTCAATGGTTCCGCTGGTTATGGCGTATTCTCCCGGCGAGATCAAGCTGCCGGTGAGGGTTCCCGTCGCGGCCACTCCTTGCGAATCGGAGTAGGTGAAGTCGAATGAATCTGCCAACGCGGCTGGCACGATCGCTAGGACCACTAAGATTGCGAAAAATGCTAGGTAAAATTTCTTCATTTCTTTCTCCTGGAGCCACCCTCGCGGGCGTTTGTGCTGCACGTGCCCTCTCGAGAGGGCTGACCACGGGTAGAACCGCGGTTTCAATTGGTTACGCGTTAAGAAAGTTCGAATAATTTCCGATGCCGCCAACGTCAGACCGCCGTCCTGGCCCGCCTGAAGGCTGCGAATGCCAGGCCGAGCAGACCGGTACCGAGCAGCAGCAGAGAGGATGGCTCGGGAGTCTGCGACACGGTAATCGAATCGATTTCCGCGCTCGCGGGAATCGTTGCATCCCCGTTATCCCAATCGCCGAGCTCGACCCCGACAAACTCAACCTGCATATCCCCAAAGGTGATGCCGGTTGGGCTGTAAATGTCGTTGTAGACGCTGGACAGCGAATCGCCCCAGTAACTACCGGCGACGCCGTTCCAATCAAGTACGTGGATAGCTGAAGAACCGTCGATAGTGGGCCCTCCCATACCGATGATCTCGATCCAGTTGTCGCTTGGGTTGCCGTCGTACAGCCATAGATTCAAATACGGTTGATTTCCGTTGCCGCCGATGGAGCTCAAGAGATCGTAACTTGCAGAGACGGAGTCCAAATCCCAATCCGAAACCGGGGCGAATACGGCTGGCGAATCGCCGTTGAGCCCGGAGTCCGGGGTGGACAGATCGGCGTACGCAGGGGACCCGGCCACATATTGCGCGTCTCCTGTGTTGCCAACGTAGTCCAACCCGGCAAGGCCAGTTCCTGAATACGTAGTTGAGTCGGCCAAGGCAGCCGGCGTGATCGCAAGGGCTGCTGCCATTGCGAGCAAAGCTATGTAAGATTGCTTCATTTCTTTCTCCTGAAGCCGCCCTTGCGGGCGTCTGCGCTGCGTGTGCCCCCTGGCGGGGGCCGACCACGGGTCACTGGTCGAACCGCGGTCTCAATTGTTTACGCGTTAAATTTCAAAAAGCACCCGATGCCACCGGCGATCGCGCGAGGTTTTCCTGCGCATTTCCAGGGGCGTTTTGGCTCAGATTTGATGGGGCCGGGAGCTACGCGCCCGCTCGAAAAGAATATGCAGACCCGACCCTCAAACACGGGTCGCAGTCGCACTTCTTCTTCTGCACACAGAGAACTTGCAAAATTCTGTGCACGCGGAGAGCCAAAGAGAACGCTTTTAGATACAGCAACGTGCGCTCACGAAGCCTGGGAAACATGCAACATCTTGCGCATTTATGTACTAAATAGATTCTCTATTCGACGGATCAACCGGGACTGGGAATGGAAATGCTGGTGGACGTGCGGGGAGCGGCGGAATCGCTTCTGAATGAGACTCGGATATCGCCTTGCACGGCGCAAATGCTCCTTCGGCCACGCCATGCAGCGAAAGCTGTCACGAGCGGAGCCTGTACCGACGCAGCCACAAGGGGTCCCAAATCAGATGATCCTGCGCAAGAAAAAGGGCACTTTTCCGTGCCCTTTTCAGTGATTGCGCCGGGAGAAACAAGAGGATCAAACGGACTCCATGTTCATTGCTACGCCGGATGCCTTTGCCTTCCGGAAGGCTACGAATGCCAGTCCAAGAAGGCCGGTGCCGAGGAGGAGCAAGCTTGAGGGCTCTGGGGTCTCGTAGCCGGCCAGATCCGCCGCCTTGGAACTAACCACCCCGTTCGGCTCAGCAACCGCAACTTCAGCTGCGGCGTCGAAGCCATGGGTGTAGCTGCTGCCATACCCTGTCGTTTCGGTGAGCACTTCGCTCGCGTCTGTCCAGTCGCCGCCGGTCAAGGTAATGGCGATCGATGTGTCATTTTCGGTACCGCTAGCCCTGGTCTCGCAGGTGAATGGCCCATAAGAGTCGATTGATCCGCCTACGCAAGTCTGTGCAAAGGTGGATTGAGATGAGCCTGTTTCCCCACTCACACTGTAGCTGCCATCTATCTTATAAAACACGGCATATAGGTAAGTTTGGACGCCGTTGACGACTTCCCCGGTGAAAGTGATTTTGGCGTCACCTGTGCCAGTTTGGTTCACGGTCACCAAAACAGCATCCGGGGTGGGAGCGGTGCCTGTATTGTCGTCGGTCGTATTGAGATAAAAGCTTAATGAGTCTGCCATCATTGTCCGCGGCAGCAGAAAAGCGGCTGCCAAGGCCAACAGGACGAGCATTCGGGATTTCATAGAATCTCCTCTTGGGGTGGTGAAATGGTCGACGGTGCTAACTAAAGGCCCATCTTCAGGCTGGCCACCTTGGCCTTCCGAGAGGCGACGAACGCCAGGCCAAGCAAGCCGGTGCCGAGTAGAAACAAAGAAGAAGGCTCGGGAGTTACCGTCGGAGGCGTCGAGCCCGCCGGCACATACTGGGCGCTCAGCGTGAAATATTCGCTCTCTGAATTGGGATCCAGCGGATTGTCGTTGACGTCCGGGTTGGTCTGCTGAAGGTAAAGCCCGCCGGAAGGCGCCGTCTGCGACACCGTCAGTGTGA
>JBEKQO010000498.1:0-3454 GCA_049519635.1 Terriglobia bacterium
GCGTTCTGTGAGGCATTCCCAGAGGAAACGGGGAGCAACAGATAGGCCGGTCCTCCGGAGTTACGGCGCCAGTCCTCGACCCTACCGGACCATGAGCATGGTGTATGCTGGCCGCATCGCGCAGATCCGGCTTCATAAATCATACACAGAAACAGAGGACTCAAACACCGCATCGCTCTCCTTCACGTCACTTGGCAAAGGCCTGAATTCGCACTGGGCTTAACGCGGGAGGGGCTTACCGGCCTTCCGTGTCGTGTGCGGTGCCTTAACCCTACTTTTCTTGTCTCTAGAAACAACATCGTGATGCTTGGCACCTGCCGGAGCGGTCTTGACGTCCGATTTCTCTTCCAGGGCGGGTGGCTCCTGAACGATCTTGCGTGGGCTTTCGTTCCTTTTCCGGATGAGTATTCCTGGAAACTTCCCCTCGATTTTGCCATATCTGGCGACGACCGTCCCGTTCACCAGTACATAATCAATTCCGAGGGGCTCTACAAGCCGGTTGTAATCCGCAGGACCAGAGACCGCGTCAGGGTCGAATACAACGAGATCGGCCGGCATGCCTTCCTGCAGCCTTCCGCGATCTGTGAGGCCGAAGATCTTGGCAGGTTCCGATGTCATTTTCTTCAGGGCCGCGTCGAGACTGATCTTTCTTTCTCTCACCAACTCTCCGATAATTTTCGGAAAAGTGCCGATGCTGCGCGGGTGGGACGTCCTCCTTTCCTCAGTCCAAACACCGGTATCGCTGCCGACGCAAGCGTAAGCGTCGTTCAGCGATGCAATCATGTCGGACTCGTCCATCACGTCATAGATCATCTGGGCGCCACCATGTCCAAAGACGTACAGCACATTTTGGACATCTTGCGGTGGGACCCCATCCTTGACGATGTCACGAACCCAGGCGGTCTGGTCGTACCACGAGGCCGGCACCTCAAGATCAGGGATCTTCTTGCCCCAGAACTGTTCATCGCGGAACCAGGCGATCCGAGCGAATCGGTAGTCGGTAAATCCCTCGGATTTCAACTGATTCAGCATCCCTTGGACCAAGCGCTTTCGTTGCACTGGATCGCTCAAAATTCTGTGCGACTGCGCCAGCATGCCCCGGAAGTCCGGGGGCAGCAAAAGGTCTAGCGAACTGGAGCTGCCGGTGTAGGGGTAAACATCATGAGTGAGGGCGGGTAGATTAGGGCGCTCGTCGTTAAGAAACTTGAGCACGTCCGGCATCTTCCCCCACTCCCGCTTGGATGCGCATTTGAGATGCGACACATGCAGCCGTATTTGCGCCCTCGCGCAGATATCAACCGCTTCTTTCAGGGAATCCATCAGTCCATTCCCTTCGTCGCGAACGTGAGTGGCGTAAACCCCGTCATACTTCGCAGCTACTCTTGCGAGCGCAACCACTTCGTCCTCGTCTGAGTAGATTCCCGGCGCGTACTGCAAACCAGTCGAAAGCCCAAAAGCGCCGGCACGCATTGCATCCTCGACCTGATCCTCCATGGTTTGAAGTTGTGCGGGCGATGGCTTATCGGGGGCCTGCCCCATTACCTGCTCCCGAATCGTGTTGTGACCCACGAGAGTCAAGATATTGACGTGGCCACCCGTCTTATCTAGTGAATCAAGAATATCTCTCAACCGCTGGTGAGATGTACCGCAATTGCCTGTAACGACCGTGGTGACGCCCATCTGCAAGAAGTTCGGGGCACGAAAGGGCCGGCCCAAAATCATGTTTGCTTCGACATGCACGTGAGTATCGATAAAACCTGGCGCGGCGACGTGTCCGCGCGCGTTGATTGTCTCTTTTGCCGAGACGCCGTAAAGGAACCCGACCGCCACAACCTTGCCGCCCCGAATTCCGATGTCCCTGTTCATGGGCAGGAAGCGCTCGCCGTCGAACACCCGCGCATTTTGAATGACTAGATCGTAGGGTGGCTTGAACGTCTGCCAAATCAGAAACAACGAGATCAGGAGACAGACGAAAAGCAGCCCCTGAATCCACCAGAAGTAGCGCTGGATGAATCGGTTGGCTGCGGACGGTGATCGGCTTTGTACCGGCATAATCTATCGCCCCTGGCAAGCCCTATCGCCGCGTTGAGTAGCGAAGTTCACCTCGGAGGGCGAGAGACTGCCGCCAGTAGCACGGAGTGCCGTCCGAAACTCTGAACAGGCTGAAGGCCAGTACTGCTTGCCGTTCATGTAATACAGAAGTCCGAGGTTGAAATGGAATGAGGCGCGATTCGGGTCCAGTTGAATAGCCATTTGGTACTCGCGCACAGAGCCCTGGAAGTTCCTCAGGACGTCCCGGTACAACGTCCCCAGATTTGAGTGCGGGTAATACCAGGATGGGTCCGCCTCACTGGCCTGCCGGTAGTATTTCTCGCTCAGGTCGTATTGCTTCTTACCGAAGTAGGCTTTACCTAGTCCATTCAACCCGAGGGACCAGTTCGGCTGGAAGCTAAGAGCTTCTTCAAACTGCTGGCGGGCTCCCTCCCAGTCATGGCGGTCCAGGGCTGCCATGCCCCGCGCGTAAGCCAGTCGGGCGTTTGAGGCCGGGCTCTTCTCGATACTCGACAGCCACTCTTGGAGTTGGGCCATTTCGGCCCAGTTCGTCAAAGCCATCTCGCCCGCTGCTCTTTGGGCGGGCGACTTGCTCAACTCGCTGTCCTTATACCAGGAGTCGAAGGCCTCTTTGCTGATTTTCTGAAGCACAGGCAACGCTTTTTCGTTCATCGACTTGATTGCGCTGCTCTCCGGGCCTTTCTCGCGGAGCGTCTTCTGATAAACCGAGTACGCGCTTGGCCCATTGCTATTGACGATCACCTGTCTGTCAAAGTAGTCATTGAACTCCCGCACAGGTCCGCCAATAACGTAGTAGATCATGAATATTCCGATGATCGCGCCGATAGCCAACGCGACCTTCCAGCGCCAGGCCGGCTTCGGGGCTGGCTGCCGTGAAGGCAGAACTGGCTCAACCTTGGGGGGGGGCTGCGGTGGAGGGGGAGCCGGCCCGACCTTGGGCGGCGGCTCCGGAGTGGGTTCTGGCCTAGGTGGGGGCGCCGGCATGGGTTGGGGCTGAACTCCAGCCGACCGATCAGGTCTTGCTTGTGGCTCCGTCTTAGACTCGGGTGTCGGTGCCCTGGCAGGTTTCGTTATTTCCTCGGGCCGAGACGGGCTAGCCTTCCGCATCTTGGAAAGTCGTTCCTCGGTCTGCTCGACTTTGAGCTTGACAATTTCGGAGCCCGATCGCTGGTAGAGCTTCTTCAGGGTATCTAGCGCTGCGGAAAGGTCTTTCTCCAAATCACCCTTCGGCACAATCAGGGCGTCCTGGATGAACTCGATTACTTGTCCGACAGACTGCGGAACCCGGTCTTTGCACAACAATATCCACTCAATCGCCGCAGCCAACGTCCAGTCTTCGACCTTCAGAAGCTGGTTGCGTTGCTCTACGTCGGCATCCGAC
>JBEKQO010000499.1:0-3440 GCA_049519635.1 Terriglobia bacterium
AACCAGTTGGGACTGATGCTCAATCTTTATTTCTCTGTCAAGTAGATGAGACGTTTCTTCAAGCTCGGGTTGTTGGCGGTGACTGCGCTGGGTTGCCTGAACTTGCTCAGCGCCCAGGACCTTGCGCCACGCGCCTACGTCATTACTCCGAATCACTCAAATGCCATCACCCTGACCTACGCGTTTTATGACGGCGGGCTGAACTTCAACGGCGCCATTCCCGTTACCGGCGCAACCGGGACCTACAGCGTCCCCATTTTCAGCTACTATCATGCGTTCAACTTCTTCGGGCGCTCGGCGAACATTACTGCCTCTTTGCCGTATGCGGTCGGAAATTTCAGCGGTAAGCTGCTCGGCGTAAACAAGTCCCTCTACCGCTCCGGACTGCTCGACATGTCCGCCCGCCTATCGGTCAATCTGAAGGGCGGGCCGTCGATGGGCGCCAAGGAGTTCTCAAAATGGAAGCAGAAGATGCTGCTGGGCGCCAGCCTGAAAATCATTGCTCCCACAGGGCAGTATGATCCCACCAAGCTCATCAACTGGGGAATCAATCGCTGGGCCTTCAAGCCGGAACTGGGATACTCACAGCGCTTCGGCAACTGGGTGGTAGACGGCTACGGCGGCGTTTGGTTCTACACCACCAACAGCGCCTACTACGACATACCCGTCCCTAAGCCGCAGACCGAGGAGCCCATTGGCAGTTTCGAGGGCCATTTAAGTTACGACCTCAGCCGGGTCGCGCGAAAGAAAACGCTTTACCCATGGGTCTCATTGGATGGCAACTTCTGGTTCGGCGGGGTGACCGCTTTGAACGGAATCCGCAACCTGGCAACCAAACAGACCGGATCGCGGATCGGCGGCACTTTCTCGATGCCCGTTACCCGCCACCAGACACTCAAGGTCTCTTACAGTGACGGGACATACATCCGCTTCGGCGGCAACTACCAGAGCATCTCGGCTGCCTGGCAGTACTCATGGCTGGGCAAACCCTAGGGGAGCGCGTTCGCCGGCGCTTGCAGTCCCACTTTGTGGTACCTGTCGCAAGTGACAGTTTTCGAACCGCCGCAATCGGAGTGAACTAAAATGTCCGAACCAGTTCCCTTCGAGGGAGCTGAGCCACCTTACTTGAAAAGAGGAAAGCTATGCGTCTCAGAGCCGGTTTCCGATCACTTGCTTTGTCCGCCCTTATTTCCAGCCTCTGGCTGGCCACAGCGGCATCCGCCTCCGACAGCATCAAGGGTCAGGTTCTTGGCGGAGGCGCCCCCATCGCAAAGTCAACCGTAACCTTGTGGGAGGCCAGCGCTGGCGCTCCCAAACAACTGGGTCAGACCAAGACCAACGATGATGGCCGCTTCGAAGTTCGCGCCAAAGGCGCGCACAGTGACGCGATTCTCTATCTGGTGGCGACCGGCGGCGTGCCTAAGACCGGCAAGACGAGTAGCGACAATCCCGCGATCGCGCTGCTAGCGGTTGTGGGCAGCAATCCTCCAGCCAGCGTGACGATCAATGAACTTACCACCGTTGCGTCGGCGTTCACCAATGCGCGGTTCATCAACAGCGACGGCATTTCCGGAAATCCGCTCGGACTCAAGATCGCTGCCGGAAACGTTCCCAACCTGGTCGACCCTGTGACCGGCACCTGGGGCAAGGTGCTGATGGATCCGATCAACAGTTATATGACGACGACAATGGCGACCCTGGACACGCTTGGCTCGTTGATCACTGCGACTTTCACGGTGGCCAACGATGATTGGCGCGCGCGCTTCTACAAGGCTGCCACTCCTACCGGCGGAGCCACTCCAAAGAACACCCTCGAAGCCATCGCGGGCATTGCGCGAGAGCCGTGGGCCAATCCGAAAGAGCTTTACACAATCTTCGACGAAACTTATCCGCTTCCGGCGCCTGATGGGCGGCGTAGCGCGCCGTTCGCGCCATATCTCGTTTATGTTCCCGATGATTTCGCCCTCTCCCTGTGCTTCTCGGGCGGCGGAAACTATGCCAATGGCCGTTTCATGTTCGATGCGGAAGGCAATCTTTGGAGTGGCATGAACTGGATGCCGGGCTCGCAGTCTGGCGTCAACAAGAGCACGGGCGGCGGCGTGGCTAAGTACAGCCCCAACGGGGTCGCACTGTCACCGCCGATCTTCGGATTCAGGGGCATGGGCATTGACGGTGTCGGCTGGGGCACGGCCGTAACGAAAGACCGGGTCTGGATCTCCAGCTTCAATGGGAAGATTCTGGTAATGGATTTCAATGGCAAGCCGGTCGCGAGTGAAAGCGATTTTCCGTTCAAGGAGAAATTCCTTGGGCTGATGGGCATCGGTGTTGCCCCGAATGGCGACGTCTGGATTGCTGACGGCTCGAACAATCAATTGCTTTACTTCCCAGGCGGACGAATCAAAGACGGCACAATCGTAAAACCTGCAGGGCTGCACTCTCCCTTCGACATCGTCATTGACTCCCAGAATCGTGTCTGGGTCGCCAACTCCTCAGGGGACACGGTGGTCCGGTTCCCGGTGGGAGATCCCAGCAAGGCGGAGAGTTTTCGTGCCGGCATCGGTGTCCGCGCCCTCGCTCTGGATTCGAAAGAGAATGTCTGGGTGGCGAGCAACATGGACCTGAAAACTCCACAGCCCGTGCTGCCTGAGGGCATATCCATCATGGAGCAGTTCAAGCTCATCACTGCGGCCATGTTCAAGTACGTCATGGGGCCACCGGCGCGACCGACTGGCGCAGTCAATATGTTCCGCCCGGATGGAACGCAAATCGCGCCGATGGGTTTCACCGGCGAGTGGATCAACATCCCGTGGGGCTTGAACATCGACGGCAACGACGATGTCTGGGTCGGCAATATGTGGGCCCGCTCCGTGACGCTACTGGCCGGGGACAACACGAAGGGCCATCCCGCCGGAACGAAGGCCGGCGACCTCATCCACATGTTTCAGAGTGGCAGCATTCAGATGATCACCGACGTGTCGATCGATCCGGCCGGCAACGTCTGGGCAGCGAACAACTGGAACAGTCTCGAAGCGGCCGCAAGCCCGAATCCGACCCTTCCTACCTCAACTTGGGGCGGCGGATCGGGCTTCACCGTGATCTATGGCGTGGCAGCGCCGGTGAAGCCGCCGCGCATAGGCAAGGTGCAGACGTACTGACAATTGGGCGAGGAAAAGAGGCGGCCTTAGGCGCCCTCGGCGGCAGTGCGAGGTTGTTGAATTCGTAAGCTGGACTGATCTAACGGAGGCCCGAAAGGCATGTTGGATTACCCGCGTATTTTCTTCTTATTCACGTTGGTGTTGCTTTGGCTCTCGGCGCTGGTTGGAATTTACCTGCACCGGCTTCGGACCCTGAAAGACGAGGAGCGCGAGGATTTCAACGTGGTGCAGGCCGCCACCCTGACCCTGCTCGGGCTCATCATCGGATTCAGTTTCTCAATGGCC
>JBEKQO010000500.1:0-3432 GCA_049519635.1 Terriglobia bacterium
TCGCTTGTTCGCGAGTCTTCTGTTGGTCGATCATGGGACTATTGTGCGCCAAAAGGGAGAAATGATCGGCAAAGTTGGGGGAAGTTTTTTGGGCGTGTTTTCAATGGGTTGAGGCGGTCTATTGCGGGCATCGCACTTGACAAAGGAGCAGGGGCCAAGGGAACAAGGGAGCAAGGGACCGAAGGTGCGTACGCTGGAGTCCTGCCACGGGCAGCCAGAAGGAATTAGCGGGATCATCCGCGCCGAAGGCTGCGGGGATGTTGATCAACCGGTAACTGGCGGGTGGCCGGTGACTCAGGACTGAGGCCAAAATTGGTCCTTCTAAATCCAATCTCCGCCTTCGGAAGTGTCTATAATTGGCGGCGAACACACAAGAGGGATTGCAACGAGCACGATACGCAATTAATGGGCGATTTCCTTTATGAATGAAGACCAGAAAGAAAAGAGGAAAGCGTACAAGGCCAAAAAGGGACAAGAATATTATGCACATTTGAGCGAGGCTGAAAGACAGCGGATGAATGAGACCACGCTCGACCGCTATAGATCGGAGTCGCCTGAGCAAAGGCTACACAGGAATGCCCTCTGGCGGCAGGCGTGGGCTAGGCGTAAGCGGAAGGCCGATTTAGCCAAAATGTCGGAGGAGCAGCGCAAGCGCGAGGTTGAACGTTGGGATAAGCTAGCGCCCGAGGATCAGGAGGCTGAGAATACGCTAGAGCACAAGCTGTACACAATGAGTATGAATGCCATCGATGATCTAGGGACGGACACTCCTGATCGCTCACTCTCAAAAAAATGGTCGTATACTCGTGACAAAAAAGTGCGAGATGCAGTAAGGAGGCGCGCCAAGGGCAAATGCGAGTTTTGCGGCAAGCCCGGATTCATGGAACAAAGCGGTAAACCGTATTTGGAAACCCATCATGTGATAGCTCTAGCAAAAGAAGGTGCCGACAGGCTGACGAATGTCATCGCCCTCTGCCCGAACGATCACAGAGAAGCTCATTTTGGCAAGAGATGTGCAGCAATCGAAGCTGAGATGATTCTGAAACTAAAGGCCACTTGCCGAACACTGAAAGAGAGCGGTGTTTTGCGATGAGTAACTATTTGGCTGTTAGGGTAGGCAAGAAGATGCCGAATGACTTTCAAAAAATGGAGTTGCGCGCCACTTGTAGCGCGAACGAGTGCGGAGCGACATTCAACATCTTTCACTGTATGCGGGCGCTAGATAAGGAAGCGGTTCCAAGACAAATAGAGGAAGTGGAGCGTATTCTCAGAGGCGAGCACGTAGACGTAAAATTCCGAAACCACCTCGAATCCTATGAGCTTGATTAGATTGCATTGAATTGCCCTTCACTGCGATGCATCGATTGCTACCACCTTGAATCTGTGCGAGTGCAATTCTCCGTTGGCGGCTTTTCCAGTAAGATCCAATTCTGATGCATTGATAAAATGCACGTCATAAATGCCGGGTGGCGGAATCTTATCGCCCACCAGCGTGTATTGCTTATCTCCAATCACGGCGATGACCTGAACATAGCTCCTCGTATTGTTATGGGTTTGTGTCCCGGCTGTGGAGCAGAATCCCTTCATGAATGCTGTTTGCGGGTTGTCACACGCAGGATTGTGCGTGACGGTCGTCCCGGTGGATTCTGTCACAATCTTTGACGAAAGAATTTTCGCAGTTTGAATCAGCGGCGCTGTGGGTTGCTGCTCTGCATCGGCCTGGACAGGGTTTTCAGTTGCTGGGCCGGTCTTCTGCTTTAGCTCATCCTCTTTTGCTTCCAATTGAGCAGCTCGCTTCTGGGCATCTGAAATCTGCTCAGGTGTCATATGCGACGCAAGCGCATTTCGCCGTTCCTTGGCGCCTTGGACGCCGTGAAGGGCTGCAAGATTGTACCAAGCATGAGCCAACACGAAATCTTGAAGGACACCCTCTCCGTCCTCGTACATCTCACCCAAGCTGAATTCTGCACCAGCGTATCCCGCCATTGCGGCGGACTCCATCAGTTTTGCCGCCTTAGACAAGTCTTGCTGCAAGCCCGATCCATTCCGGTACATTTCTGCTAGTTGGAACTGCGATTCAGCATCTCCCGCTTCAGCCTGGACAGCCAAACGGCTGACCGCGGCGGCATCAGGGGCACTTTTTTCGGCAGGTGCACCGTTGAGTTGTGAAGTCGTCTGCTGAGATTGAAGCAGACCGACATAGCCAAGAAGAAACTGGATAAACACATACTGCCTTTTAGATGCTTCTCCGGCTTGTGAATAGAACTTCTGAGCCAAATCACGGTTGCTAGTTAAGTACTTCACATCCTTCGCCGCCAGAATGCCGGGCAGATTCCTTTCAGTCATTGGCCTCATCTGCGACAAGTGCGATAAAAGCATGGTCGAGGATTGTATTAATTGTTCGTATGCCGCGGTTCGGGCAGGGTCTAGGCGCGCGAGAACTTGGAGTGAGTCAATCTCCTGATTCAATTCATCGGTTATTTCGTCATTCAAAGAAAAGGTTGCGTCGTAATAGGAATTGATTTGCTCTCGCAGGTCAGTGCGTTCAACTTCAAGCTGGTGGTGATGCTGCATCCACACCTTGAGGAGCAAAGCAACTCCCTGTCCTATCGCTTGCCCATTCTGATAAGCGGAATCGAACGCGCGTTGATCCGTGACATAGGATTGCAACGCACCCTGGTCGAAGCATTGAACGCTATCGCCGCTTCGAAAGCAACTCGAATCGCCCTGGTACGTCCATGTCTGAGCGGCGGACAATACAGGAATCGAAATTAGCAACCCGAGCAACAAAAGTGTGCGGTGCATGCGAATGCTCCGAATGGATTTACGAAATCAGGCGCATTATATTCCTTTTGGGATCAACAGGGTTCTGTCTGTGTAGTCGCCTGCCCGGCAGTACTTCGCAGTAACCGAGATTGACACTGGACTGCACCCTTCAGGATTAGCACAGAATCCACGCGCGATTTTTCAGGGCGTTCATGTTATTCAACTTGGAGTGCATGCGAGACTTGGGGCAGCCCAGATTTGTTGGTTGAGGGTGGTTCAAGCGTGAGAGCCGCGCGGCCGGCGAGGTTGCATGCGCCAGCTCGGTCCACTATAAGTAACAACGAAAGAGGAGCGCCGAATTTCGAAGCGCGACGGCCCCGCTCCAAACGAATTGAAAAGGAAAACCATGATGAATCGCAGAGAAATGTTCGCGGCTTTGGCCGCTGCTGCCGTGGCCGGCGATGCGCTGGCGTTCGCTCAGAATAGCCCTGGCACAACACCCGCCGCCGCGCCCTCCGCCGCCGCACCCGCTACTCCATCGACAGTGATGGGATCGAAGGTGTTCGACTGGAACTCGATGGTTGACAAGCCAACGAAGACCGGTTCGGTACGTTCGGTTTGCAGCTCGCCGACGGCGACGCTCGAGAATCTCGAAATCCACATCTC
>JBEKQO010000501.1:0-3418 GCA_049519635.1 Terriglobia bacterium
GAATCGCCCTGCCTGTGGCTGGCGATGACCAGGCCGCCAAGGAGACTGTCATGCGACTGGTAAACGATCTCGGATTCGATGCCGTTGATGCGGGTGGGCTTGATGAATCCTGGCGCCAGCAACCAGGCACGCTGGTTTACACAACCGACCTCGATGCCGAAGGAGTGCGGCGGGGACTGGCCCAGGCCAGCAAGCAGCGCACACCCAAGTGGCAAGCCACGGAGACCAGCCCGGGCACTTTCGCGCAACCGGCTTGACGCTGTTTCCCTCTAGAAAGGACTCCATTCGTGGACAGACGAAGATTCGTGGGAATGTTAGGGGCTCTGGGGTTTACGCCTTCACCCGGAACGGCGGATGCCGCCAATTCGGCGATTCGACGCGGTGAAGATGGAGGACCCGGAGATCCGGAAGTGTTGCGGCTCACGCGCAATGGCTGGATGCCGAACAACGAACGCCTTCCCGTGCTGCTTTAACGCGGCGTGAATTCCCTGCAGGGCGCCGATCCCGCGGCGCGCTTCGAGGAGCTGTTCACACGCAATGGCTGGCCGCCCCAATGGAGAAATGGAGTGTTCGACTTTCATCACTATCATTCGACGGCACATGAGTTGCTTGGGTTCGCCGCCGGTTCTGCGCGGCTTATGCTGGGTGGAGAGGGCGGACACGAGGTGGTGGTGCAGGCCGGCGATGTTGCCGTGTTACCGACCGGGACAGGGCATTGCCGACTGGAGGCGAGCACGGATTTCCTTGTGGTCGGTGCGTACCCACCTGGGCAGGAGTGGGATATCTGCAGGCGGTCGCCGGACCCAGAGGCAGTGGCCAGGATGGCAGTGCTGCCGTTTCCGTCAAGCGACCCGGTGAGGGGTAAGCAAGGCGCGCTGCTCAAGCTTTGGGGCAAGTGAGGATCACTCGCGAGCGGCCTTGGTCTTGGCACACAGGGCGTCATAATACGCGCGACCGCGCTCATACCCGCGCCGGTATGCATCCTCAATCTCAGCTCCGGGGTGATGACGGTGGAGTTCCTCGATGCGATTGGCCATTTCGGAGGCGATTTGATCGAATTCCTGGCAACGGTGTTGGGCATGCAACGAAGCTTCGAATCCGCGGCGATAGAATTTTTCCAATTGGTCGAAATTCTTGTTCAGTTTCAAATATTGCTCTCGTTCCGCGCTGCGCAAATCCAGCCACCATTGGTCTCGTGCGGCATCAATTGTTTCAGCCCCCTCAGCCTTGAGCAATTCGTGGGCAGAGCCCGCCGTGACTTCGTCATTGAACAAAGCAACCAGCACGGTTCGCCCGCGGCGGAGGGCGTCTTCATAAACGAACAATTCGTCGGCAGCCAATCCTCCGGTGGCGGCTTCTTCTAAAGCCGCTCCAGCCGCAACTTCCGCTTCAGCATCAGCCAATCCTAAAATGGCTGCTCCCAAAGGACCAAGGGCGACGACCGGCCCCACCCCAGGAATGAAAGCGCTCGATAAAGTACCCAACCCGAACCCGTTGGCCAATCCTGCAACTGCACCCATTTCGCCCCCCACAACCCTTGCCACACCGGGCTGCTCCGTTGCGTCCGTGGCGACGGATCCCACCTCGTTGGATACTTGTTCGCTTGTCCCGGGAGCCAACAAAGTGATTTGGTCATTCGTCATGCCTATCGATCGTAGCTTCCGGGCAGCGCGCTCGGCATCAGCTCGTGCGACAAAGACCCCAGCAATACTTTTCATAATTACTTTCCCCCTTTTTGAGTAGTTGCACGGATGTCATTAGTTCGCTTTATTTGGGGTAATCGGGAAATGAAAGCCAGACTTGGAAAAATTATATTCAACGTAAGCATATGGGTAGCTGTAATCGTGTCCCTGCGTAGTGGTCGTGAGAAATTGTCCGGCGAACAGGTGGGCATAGCCAAACCCGAACTTGATTCCTCCGTTCAATTGGTATTCGGCAACTAAATCGAGCTCGTTTCCGATGTGCCGATTTGCTCCGGGGTGAGCGGCAACCGCAATCGCCCCGCTGCTGGCATAATAATTGTCATTTGAAGTGGCCAACCAGAAGCCTTCAAAGGCTTCCTTGAATTTCCATTTCTTGCCGGCGTTTTCCTCCGTGCCAATTCGGAACTGCTCGAGATTCCTGCGGCCGACCAGATCGGCGAAGCCATACTTGTCGTGATTAGAAGGATAGAGCTCGTCAAAGGTATTCCAGTCGCGGCCCGCCGGAGTTTTCGTGCCGGAGGCGTAGTTGCCCTCGATAAAGACCAGCGGCGCTGCGGCAACGTTGGGAAAGTTTTTGCCCACGTGGGCATAGCCCGCCCAGGCACGGATGGGAGATGGGCCGAGAGACCCGGTCTGCCCGTCAAACTCGGTGTCATATTCAAAATCCGCGGGGAGCGTTCCCTTGACATGCAGGCCAGGAGTGACTTCATTGAGGTGGCCGCGGTTCAGCGTCTCTGGAAGCTCAGAGCTCGAGGGTGCGACGCTCCAGAGAACGTAAGGTTCGAAGTCAGCCTTGCGGACGATGTTCTGAAAGCTTCCGTAAACTCCGTACAGGTTGTTGCCCGGAAGTGCGTTATGCAAGTCAGTGTTGTCGCCGGGCACTACTGAAGAGGCGAACACGCTGACTCTGTACCCCGGATGATGAAGGTCGACGCGCGCGACATTAAAAGTGCGTCCAACGTTGAGCCAGTCGGACGGACCGATTACACGCTCGTCGCCGAACAGTAGGACTTGGCGACCTCCGAGCGCATCGACCCAACCTGATGTGGAACTACCGAACTGAGCGTAGCCTTGCCAAAGGGTCCAGGTGTCCCGGTATGGGTTAGCGCTGGCGATATCGTGATTGAAAAAAATACGAGCGTCCTGCACTTCCCCGAAAACCTTGAGCCACTCCTCGGGTTGAACCGACACAGTCACGCGCAGGCGGTCCAGCGCGTAAGTATCGTTTTTGGCCGCAAAGCCAATGCCTGTCGGGCCCTCGAAGCGATCCCGATATTCGCCGCCAATGTGAAGCCAAGTGGGCAAAGACTCGTCCAGTTTCTCGACAGGAAACAACCAAGACGGGGAATATGAGTCGACTGCAGATGGGCTGAGTGCAGAGTTTGATTCAGAGCTCGTTTGTGCCTGCGCCCTAACTGGAAGCATGCTTATGCTGAGGAAGAGAGCTAATAGTAACGACGTATCTGTTCTCATAAAAACCGCTCCACTGAAACTTTGCTCTGATTGCTACACTTTAGTGAGAGGCAAATTCACGATCATCTCCTCATTGGTTTGTCAGTTTCCGCGTCCCAAAGTAACTCCGCTTCTGGAACTCCACAGCTCTTGGGAATGCATCCAGGCTGCCAATCTTCCGCCCAGCTCAAGCTCCTCAGAATTCATTTCCCTTCAGCACTTTAGCCAGTCGGAAGAACTGCGATTGGCACGATACCGCTTAC
>JBEKQO010000502.1:0-3372 GCA_049519635.1 Terriglobia bacterium
CAGATAATTGGCGGCCCGCCAGTAGGCATCCATCTTGTGGAGCAAATCTGGGGAAAGGGTTTCTGTCTTTGGGAGCGGTTCCGGGGAAAGAGTTGCCGTCTTCATGATTCAATTCTCCTTTTTTGAGTCAAGGCCGAGAACGCCGCAAACCATCCTGGCGATCATGCGCTCTTCGTCCGTAGGAATGACGCGGACGGTAATCCCGCTGGTCTTTCCGGAAATCACGCCCTCATTCGTTGCGTTTTGCTTTTCATCGAGTTCGATTCCAAGGAATCCCAGCCCATCGCAAATCCGCGCGCGGACGGGGGGAGCGTTCTCACCGATGCCGCCCGCAAACACCAGTGTGTCGAGTCCGCCGAGCGCCGCCGCGAATGCGCCGATCCATTTCTTGACTTGGTAACAAAACAGCGCCACGGCTTCCGCCGCCCGCACGTCCTGCTTTTCGTGCTCCAGCAAGTCGCGCATGTCGGAACTGGTCTCCGACACGCCGAGTAGTCCCGATTTGAAGTTGACCATCTCATTGAATCCCTTGGCGTCCATGTGCTCAGTCCGAGCCAGATACCAGACCAGCCCGGGATCGAGGTCGCCTGTGCGGGTGCTCATCGGCACTCCGGCCGTCGGAGTGAAACTCATACTTGTATCCATGGGTTTGCCGCGATTTACCGCCGCCAGGCTCGCGCCATTACCGAGATGGGCAAGGATGACCCGGCCTTGTGCAACTTCCGCTCCCGCCAGGCGCGCCAGTTCTCCCATCAGAAACGCGTATGACAATCCGTGGAACCCGTACCGCCGAACCCCCTGGACTTCGTAGCGGCGCGGAATCGGCAACAATTGGGCCACGCGTGGCAGGTCATGGTGGAAGGCCGTGTCGAAACACGCCACTTGGGGCAGGTCAGGAAATCGGCGATGAAACTCCTCGGTCAACAGAATCTCCTCCGGCAGATGTTCAGGATCGAATGGACTGAGCCGGCGTAAATCTTCAACCATTTCCGGAGTGATGCGCTGTGACTGGCTATATTTCGGCCCGCCGTGCACAACGCGATGCCCTACCGCGGCAAATGCACCGTGCCCGCTGCGTTCTTCGATACCATCGATCAATGCGCCCACCGCCGTGGTGAGATCAGGCGCCGTCAGCGGCCGCGAAAGGTTGTCGCCCGGGTTCGAGCCCTTTATCCGCAACGTGGCGCCTGGTTGTCCAATCCGGTCAATCCCGCCCGCGAGAATCCGCCGGAGCGAATCACCGGTCTCAAACAGGGCGAACTTGATGCTTGACGAGCCGCCATTAATCGTCAGGATGCGGGGGTTAGAGGGTTTCATGAATAGTTCCTTGGCCATTCGACAATCCAAACGACGCCAGTTTGGCGCGCGTAGACGCGTAATCAGTGTGCAGAATGCTCCGAATCCCCAAACCTTCTGCGATCTGGGCGAACATTGGGGTGTTTTCGATATAGACGACCTGACGGGCTGGCGCCTGGGAGATATCCAGCGCCAGCCGGAACATGTCTGCGTCGGGCTTGCGGATGTGGACAAAGCAGGAGGAAATGAAGGAATCCACCAACCCCTCCAGCTTAAACTTTCGAATCCTATGCACATTCAGTTCGCGCGCTTCGTTGCTGACCACGACGATCTCCAGCCCATGCCGTGCCTTGAGCTGAGCGACAAGATCGATCATCTCGGGGTAAGGTTTTGATTGCGCGAACATGAAGCGCCGAAACTGAGCCCGAGTGAATGGCCGCTTGCGGTAAAAGACCACTCGGCCCAAATACTCTTCCAGCGTTAGCTTCCCCTCCTCGTAGGTGTCGAAGGTCAGATGATGCCGTGCCTCGACCTCCGCCCACTCCAGCTTGAAGTTCCTTGCCGCCCGTTTGCGGGCATGATGATCCCACCCATCGGTGAGCAGGACACCGCCGATATCCAGAAACAGCGTTCGAATTTCCGTTGAGCGTTTCATCTTGATCACGGTTTCGCCACCGCCGTTATTTTCCGCTCCGCGTGGAGCCAATCTTGATCGGCGTCACCGCTCTGGCGGCCTCGTAGCTCGAAGAGTTCATAGGCCCGTCTCGCGATCTGCGCCGTCCAGCCATCTCCCAAGCCTCGAGGAGCAGGGCGGAGTTCGCCAGCGCTCAGTCGCCCACAGGCAAGAGTTAAGCTGCTCAGCCTTTGTGCAAGTTCCGGAGGCAGCGCACCATCCTTCATGCGCCATTGCCAATTTCCGTCGGCAATTCCAGGAAGATTCATTCGTGCCTCCGACCCCAACTCGATGAGGTCTTGCGCCGGGACGATGGCTATGTCAGCCGGCGATGCGAAGGCCGCCCGGATAATGGCCCAGGTAACCCCGGGCTGTTTACTCCCAACCGCTTTTGTAAGGCTGCGCGTTGGGCGTTTGGCAACTTCTGATACTGACCTGCCGTTGTGTCGTTACCATGGGTTCCAGAGCGTCCAGAAGACACCGCTGTAGCCGACCTGCCGCATCCACAGCCACTTCTGCAACCAGCATGGCTGTTAAAAACCGCTCATCGCGTTGGTGAAAAGTGCTCATCCTTATGTTTACGTTGCCAAATGGGGATACAGTCGGGCGCCAATGAGTACGAGGATGATTGTGGTCAGGAGGATGACAGCGTAGTCGGTGCCGAGGCCGAAAGTGCTGGTGCTGCCGGCCAGCATGAAAGTGCGCAGGGCATCGACAACGTAGGTCAAGGGATTCAAGTGCGAAACGGTCTTCAGCCAACCGGGCATGATGGTGGTGGGGTAAATCGCGTTGCTGGCAAAGAATAGCGGCATGGTGAGAACCTGCCCAACGCCCATGAAGCGTTCGCGCGTCTTTACAATGCACGCGATGATGAGGGAAAACGTGGAGAACAGCGTCGCGGCAAGTATGACGATGACCACCACGTTCAAAAGCGCGAGGGGCCTCCAATCGAGCTTCACTCCGATCAGCAGCGAAAGACCGTAAATGATGATGGCCTGCGAGAGGGTGCGGATCCCGGCAGAGAAGCCCTTGCCGAGCACAAGTGCCGCACGGGGAGTTGGGCTGGCGAGGAATTTCTGCACAATGCCGAGGTCGCGCTCCCAGATGACGTTGATGCCGTAGAAAATCGCCACGAAGAGAACGCTCTGCGCCAGGATGCCGGGAGCAATGAAGTCGAGGTACGGAATGTTGCCGGTGTGCATTGCCCCGCTGCGTGAGAACACTTCCCCGAAGATCAGCAGCCAAAGCGCGGGCTGGAGCGCGCGGGTGATGAGTTCGGTAAAATCGTGGCGCAGTTTACGCAACTCAAACTCGGTGATGACGAACGTCTTGTCAATGAAACCGGTAAAAGGGTGGATGAATGTGGTGGACATAGGATTAGGGCTTAGCCAAGGCGCTGGGCC
>JBEKQO010000503.1:0-3360 GCA_049519635.1 Terriglobia bacterium
TTTATTGCCCTCGCCCCTTTGGGGGAGAGGGTGGCGCGCATCCGGCGTAATCGCCAGCCGGGGCGGGCCGGGTGAGGGGGTCTCGCCTATTGTCAATTCTTACGTGGGACACCACACTAGTCGAGAGTCGAAAGTTGAGAGTTAAAAACCATACTGTTCGCATCAGAGGTGGAAGGGAATTATTCTTCCATCTGTTCCCGAGAGACCCCCTCACCCCATAGGCGCTAGAATAATCAATTTCCGGTCCGGCCCCGGAGGGGCCAACCGTGGGTAGCCGCAGGTTTTAACCTGCGGATCGCAGGACCCCATGGACCCTTCAACCCCGACGGGGTTGACCGTGAGAAAGGTCGGCCCCTTCAGGGCCGAATTCCTTTCTCGCCTTCGGTTCCCGTAGGTTTCACCTACGGCTACTCATGGTGTCCCGCTTCGCGGGAAGGAAGGTGGCGAATCATCGGGTGGCTTATTCTGGCGCCTATGCCCCCCTCACCCCCACTATTTGCACCGAAGAGCCCACGGACAGAAAGGCACTGTCCGTGGCTACCACTGCGATGCCAAGGGAACCCGGCTTGCTGCAATTTCGTAGAGGGTTATAGGGCGGCTGGTCTGCCGGGGGAGTGGTGTGCGCAAGTGGAGGTTTTGGGGTCTGCGGTTCTCCCTAAGTCTCGCGCTCCAAAATCCAACGGCAGGCCCGGATCTTTGAGATTTACGGTTTTCCTACAGAACAACCGCGGACCCCGGAAACGGAAGGCCGCGCAATCCGCTCCGGTGCGGATGGTCCGTCCCGTGACGCTGGAAGAAGGGGAACCCAAGGAGCAAGGCGATGAACACACATTTGACGAACCTGTGTTGGGGATTGGTCCTGTCCGCGCTTGTGGCGATGTCCGGCTGCGACATGAGTGGCGATCGCGTATCCGCCGGCGAGACGCGTACGGAGTCGAAGACGGTGGCGCTCGGTGCGGCCCACTCCGTGCGGGTGAGCTTGAACATGAAAGCCGGCGAGCTGAAAGTCGGGGGTGGCGCAACGCAATTGCTGGATGCGGATTTCACCTACAACGTGCGGGAATGGAAGCCAGAAGTGAAATACCAGGTGAGCGGCGGCGTGGGGAACCTGGAGGTGGAGCAGTCCGGGTCAGGCTCCTCAACAGGGAATACCCGAAACGAATGGGACGTGCACTTGAACAATAAGGCGCCGATGGAGATGACCGTGAACGTGGGTGCCGGCCGCGCCACACTGACGCTCGCCGGGCTGGCGCTGAGCAGGCTGGAATTAAACATGGGGGCCGGTGAGACCACGATTGACCTTACGGGCGACTGGAAAAAGGATCTCTCCGCCCAAATCCACGGCGGCGTGGGCAGGGCGACGATCAGGCTTCCCAGGGGCGTGGGCGTCCATGTGGTCGCGCGGGGCGGACTGGGGGCGATCAACGCCAGCGACTTCCAGAAGCAAGGCGACGCGTATGTCAACGACGTGTACGGCAAGTCGCCGGTCACGCTCCAGATCGAGGTCGAAGGGGGCGTGGGCGAGATCGACCTGGAGTTGGGCGGAGAGCCACCCGCGGCATAAACGCTGCCGGGGCGCCTTGGATGGCCGGGCTGCCTAGCTCCTGCGCTCAGCCAGCGAACCGGAGCGATTACCTCTACCCAACGGTCTGTCCGTGTCCGAGCCACTTCCGCAAGTAAGCCATTTGACCCATGTGGTAACTCTCGTGAAGCGAAAGGAACGCGATTTTTCCGCTGATCTTCCCATCCAGGGTGATTCCCTTGGGGACCGGCTGTGCCAGTGCCTCTTCGGACGCGCTACCCAAAGAGGATGACAGCTTGCCGGACACTTCATCCCAAGCCCTGATGATAGCTGCTATTTCCGGGTATTGCTCGGGAGCCGCCAACTTGGCCCCCCGAGTAAAAAGCCCTTCCCATGGGGCTGACCATTCCTCACCCAGCATCCTGGGGACGAGAGCCCGATGAACGACCACGTGCCCCGCAATCCACATAAGGTGGTTCGAGTCATTCCCCGGACTGACGAACCACCGGTCCGGGGGAATCTCCTGGATGGTTTTCTTGAAGAGACCTGTGTTGGTCTTGAAAATGCCTTCGATATTGAGAAAGTCAGTGCTCATAAAAATTCCTCCAGTTTGGCCGTTTGAAAAGGGGTGCTGACCCTGGGACACTCAAAGAGCAGAATACAGTGCTTCAATGCAAAAAACTGGCGCCCTCTTTAGATGCCAGGAAGTGGGCGCACGGCCCATTCTATTGGGGATTTCAAAACATAGTGGTGGCGAGTGATCCGGCACTGCCGTCCCAGCGGCAAGAATTGGAGCGCCGGGCAACAGGGGCGGGCGCAGGGGAGTTCCCGCCACGGCCGCGATGCCGTCAGGCGGCATGGGGGAGCGTTTCCGGAGTTTCTTCCGGGAGAATTTCAAACGTGGTTTCGAATTTGGCGGTTTTGGAGATCATGGCGCCCACCGAGCAGTACTTGGTTTCCGAGAGGTGAATGGCGGCCCGCATGGCCTCGGGGTCAATTTGGCCGCGCAAGCGGTGTTTGATCTCCACGCGCGTGAAATAAGCGGGCGGCTCGGGGTTCTGGTCGGCGCGCAATTCGATTTCGTAACCCGTCACCTTCTGCCGCTTCTTGCGCAAAATGCTGATGACATCAAAAGCCGTACAGCCGCCCAGTGCCAGCAGCGCAAATTCGATTGGCTTTGGCCCGCTGCGGCCGTCCGCGTCGTCCATTACAAACGCGTGGCCGGTGCCCGACTGGGCCACGAATTGGCGGCCCGTGCCCTCCACGGTGGTCAAACACAATTTTCCTTCAATCATGGTTCACCTCATTCTTTTCCAACGTTGGACGCGCCGCCGTTCTTCGCGAGGGGTGAATGCCTGCCCCGCGGCGCGATCACAGAAGCCTTGGCCAGGCTCGACGAGGCATTTCCCTCATCTTCAGAAGATGAATGCAATTTACGGGGCGAAGTGACAGAAAAATTTTGTAACGGCGCAATGTACGACATAATGTCCGTCCCGTTCTAATCGGTGTCCGCCAAACTGACCCTTACCTTCAAATTTTGACTTTCGCAACCTGGAATTCAGGCACTTTGTCCCCTGCTCCCCTCTCCGGTTGCTGTCCGTATTGCAAATCCGTGTTCTTTTGATTCTTTAGTCCGCACTTCTCACGACACCAAGACGCGGTTGGGGGGTCGCAGGAAGGGCGGGGCTTTACAGGCTGCGGAAAACGCTCCAATACTGTCATCCTGAGTGTGGATGGGCCGGGGCCCACCCAAAGAGATGAAAATCGCCTCGAGTGCGCGTAGAGTAGCGGCGGCGTGGAGCGGTGAAGGCCGTCGGGGCTCTGGATTTGTCGAAGCC
>JBEKQO010000504.1:0-3345 GCA_049519635.1 Terriglobia bacterium
GCTGCAGCGCGATACAGGCACTAGAAAAACAGAGCCCCTTCGTCAACCAAGTCCTCGCCCAGCACGCTCTAGCGTTGCTGGCACGGCTCTTCCGATATGGGAACATCAGCTATCACGGCGGGTTCGTAAACTTACAGGAAGGCTGCGGCGCGAGGCTTGCGGTTGACCCTTTTCTGTGGACTCGGCTCAGGCGGCGTTGCAAACGTGAACGGAGCAGGACATGACGCCCCGGGCGCCCCTTGGTTCTCCGTCCCCCCTCGCGATTCCTTTGCGTGCCCTCGGAGGTCCCTGGGGAAACCGCAATGGGCCGTGGCCTGTCCCTCGGAGGACTGGAACATACTAAATCAGTTTCGCCTTGCCGTCACGGTCGGTATGTAGCTCTGTCGGTATGTAGCTCCCTGCCAGAAACCGGATCGTTCCAGTGTTTCCGGTCGACCCCGGCCTCCGCAACGACCGAAAGCTTCACAATTAGCCCGGCGGTTTTCTGACGCTCTTTTCGTCATGCCGATCTGTGCCTTCTACAACTCTTGACTCGCCTGCGAGCCCTTGTCATCTGCAAAAAGGGCCGAATCCTATTACCCTCCCCGCATTCCCAATTACCGCCTTGAAGGTTGCCCTGCCAGTGGCGGCGGGCGTCATGGATGGTGACCGATTCGCCTAATGTCACTCGCACACTCAATCAGAACTGGAGATCCCCCGCATGTCTGAAAGTCAAAACGAATTCAAAGGTTTTCGCGGGTTCCTTTGGTTGGCTGTCGGCTTCTTGCTACTGGCGGCTGCTCTCGGCAGCGCAGTCTATATCCTCGCGCACCTTTTCAAATGTTTGTAAGCCGCCCTGTTCAGACGAGACTTCTGTTATGCCACCTGGATCCGCTCAGGTTATGCGTAAGGTCAGAACTCATCATACCTTAGAAATGGGCTTTTTCAGCGCAACTCCACGTTGGAGGCTGTCAGCACCAGTGCCCGACCGTCCTGTTTGTGCTTCAATTAACCGAAAACCTGCTTCAGGCCGAAATTACACCGTTCCCTCACGGCCTCTGGCGAAAGCTTTCTGGGGCCGGCCATCTGGGCAGCCTCGCGAATTTCGTCGTTCACATCACCGAAAAGATCGGTCGTCGCATGTTCGATTGTTCGGACGCCGTTCCGATGAATTTGCGGCTTCACTTTGGTGTTCCATTCAAGGCTCAAATCTCCAAGCTTTGCACCGAATATTTCGAGTGTGTCATGGATGTATAGAATGTCCTTCGCGACTTTGCCGCGCCCGCGCTTATTGTGAATCAATACTTTGTGAGCCAAGAAACTCGCCGGATTCGCAATCTGAACGTGCATAGGCTCGACAAATGGAAATCCATTCGAGCGGTCGATGGCAACCGTCCAAGGGGCGTAAAGTAGGATTTCGAGATGGCGGAGTTGCTGCGAAACCACCCCGGCTATTCGCCGCGTTACCTTTGGTTTTCCATCCCTTCCATGAAGGGCGCCAAATAACGGAGTCAAAAACTCGGCGTAGAAGCCCGTCTTGGCGTCACCCAGGCGGTAGTGTGTCGCCGGTGGTTTGTCCTGACCTAATCGTTCCTCTTCGAATCCATTGGAGACTAATCGTTCCCGGATGTCCTGACCTGTGACCGGCAGTCGAGGAGGGACAGCAACGTCGGTGTCCAAGGTCATCAACGGGACGTACGTAACCTGCTGTGCGTTGGGGTGAAGGCGATACAGCCGATAAGCCCACCCGCCAATAATCACTACATTCGTAAGCCACGGTTCAAGGGAAGCGATCAATCGAGCAAATGGCTCATTTTCGAGATGACCGTTCATCGATGCGCCTGCTGAATAGAAGGAGCCAGGACCCGTTTCCAGATTTGGTCCGCTTGTTCTTTGCCCCTCGTGGGATGATTCGACGCGTCCAACCACACCTGGAGAATATCCGACACGGCAACCCCCTCATGTCGGACCACCGCCCGGAACACCGCCTCTTTGTTTTCTGGGACTCGGATGTATGCGTCCGGCTGTCCTTCCGCATCTCCGACCGAAAAGCCGAGCTGCTCCAAGGTGCCCGGGTTCAGATGCTCCAGGTAGATATAAGGAGCGACTCCATGAACGAATCCGACTCCGAGCAAATCGGCCGCTGCAAAGAGCCCGATAGCGATGCGAGGAGATGGCACAACGAGTCGGCCCACCCGCGGCTTTGGAGGCCGCAAAAGTTTTGCGTCCAACCACGAACAGTATGATCTAACCGCGGTCAGAAGCTGTTCCTTACCGCCGCGGATGATCCAGCGTACCGGAACCTCACGCGCAGTTCTCTGGCTTGCGCCTTGCCACCGCCGCATCAGTTCTTCCGTCCTGACGAGGCGCAACAAACCTTTTCGCTGGTCAAGGAAACCCTCGCTCAAGAGCTGTCGAACCAAGCGGGATGCGCTCATTACGGAAACACCCGCTGCCTGAGCAAGCTGCCTCCCGTTTCGATAGTGCCCGCGGGGAATGGTAAGCAAAGATTCCGGAATGTCTTGCCCTAACAGTATCTTGAGCATCCATTGGTTTAGATCTGAGAACAGGTACCCGGATGATTCACTCTGTATCGCCAACCCGAGTTGTGAACGGGTTGACCGCTCCGAGTTGAATTTTTCCAATCCGAACCCATGGAAAACTCGAAGTCCTTCCGAATCCATAACCCCGATTCCAACATTTGGCGCATGCCTCAGAGCGAATTGTTGGACCTGTGCGGCCACCGAATCTGAAATATGAGGGGAAGCAACTACCGCCACGGGGATGGCAGAGTTTGAAAAATGCCGCGCTGCTGCTTGTGCTTGTAGAATGGCTTGCGATAGAAGGGGAACCAGGCGGTCGCGCCGACCCTCGGCCGACCGTTTGACTTCGATAACGTATTTCTTGCCCCCGGAGTTTACAACCACATTGTCTTGACCGACGGCGGGCGGTTTGTCGTAGATGCTCCAACCGGCTCGACGAAAGAGGTCCAGGAGAAGAGCTTCGAATTCCTTCTCTTGAGGGCGCTCGCGACGGTGGATCTGAGGAGGCATCGGTTGTACCGTGGCCATGATATATACCGCGGGCATGGTACATCGCTGGATGTTCCATGTCAACCCGCCCGAGACGACGTGTCGTTAGTATGTCATCTGTCCGGTTCAATTAGCACGTGATCTGTCCGCTGAAGGCGGCGGGGAGTTGAGGCATCCAAGAGGCCGGAGGCAGGATGCCAAAATACTCAGCCGTCGCCTGGGAGCGGGCGATGAAAGTGCAAGAGGTGATATTGCGGGCGATGGCCAAGAAGATCACCTGGTGGCAAGCGGCGGAGATTATCGGGCTGTCGGACCGCAGCATGCGGCGCTGGCG
>JBEKQO010000505.1:0-3327 GCA_049519635.1 Terriglobia bacterium
CGAGGGGAGGATGGATTTTATTGCCCTCGCCCCTTTGGGGGAGAGGGTGGCGCGCATCCGGCGTAATCGCCAGCCGGGGCGGGCCGGGTGAGGGGGTCTCGCCTATTGTCAATTCTTACGCGAGACACCACACTAGCCGCACCGATGACGGCATCTGCAAATCTCCGTTCTTGAGTGATTGTATCTCATGTATCACAACTTGCCGTCGTCCTCAAGGGTTAGGGTCGCTGGGAAGTGTCTGAATTTGGTTTCTCTAATCGGTATGGGATCATCGCCTGCATATTAACCCAAAGTACAAAGGGCCGCCCTTGCGGGCGGCCCTTTTCGCTACGGTTGGGATAATGGAACTAGACGGCAACCTTTTCCTCTTCCGCTTTCGCGGGAGCGCCAATCTGCACGAGGTCTGACTTGGGTTTCTGAAGGACGATTTCCTCATATACCTTTCGGACTTGCGCTGCCTGCTCTGCTTCCCACGCTGCCTTGCGGCGAGCCTTATCTTCTTCCGCAGCGGTGAGAGGAACGTCGTGTTCGAGGGTGCGAACGCGCGCGGCGTCCTCCGCATTCACCGTGAGGGAGTGCTGGTCGGTATCAAGTTCCACGCTCTTGCCTTTGGCATAGATCGCGTGCTTGCCGTGGGTCTTGTACCATTCGGCCACGCTGGCGTTTTTGTACATGTTCTCGATGATTTTCCGCCAGCCGATGCCCGTGTTGTACGCGCAGAATGAGATTTCTCCCAGTTGGGTCGCATAGGGGATGATGCACATTTCGGTGCGGCGAAAGTCGTAGTTGAACAGATCCTGAAACCACATCCCGGCGATGAAGAGCAGATTCCATGGGTCGGAGCGCCGTTTCAGGGCGTCTTCCAGCGTGCGGTTCGGGTCGGAGGCGCCGTACTTCTCCCGCGTCTTCTTTTCCCCTGAGAGCGCAAATGACTTGTCAAATTTCTTGATCAAATCCATCAGGGCCAAACTCTTGGGCGCCTTAAAGGGCTTGTAGTTTTTCAGGATTCCCATGGCCAACATGAAATTGGAAAACTTTTTCCCGCGGCCCGCGTCCGTGATCTTCTGAATATCCTGCACCAGCCCGGGGACGTTCAGAAATTGCGGTACCGGCGCCCATTCCTTGGTTTCCTTGTTAATCATCAGCGCCGTGCCCACGCCGCAATTCGGGTGGCATCCGCAACTCACCATGCCCCATTGCGCCTCCGGTCCTTTCACCAAGTCCGCAAAGTCGGCGAACGCGCTGAACATCGAAATGGGGAACCAGTCGCGAGTGGGTTCGGTAATGCCAGTCTGCTTTTTCACGTCGCCAGCGAGATGCGCAAGCGTGTAGCGCTGGCGCAAGCGGCGTTGCGGGGTGATGTCCTCATCGCGACCAGTAAAGGAAACGGGTTGGAAGGCGACGAAGGCGACTTTCTTGGGGTTCTCGCGGGCGAAATTCACGATGGGGCCAACCTGGTCGTTGTTGACGTTATTCACGATGGTGATGACCAGGATGATCTCGATGCCGGCCTCGTGCATATTCTCGATTGCGCGCAGCTTTACGTCGAACAGATTCCCGACCTGGCGATGGCCGTTGGCGTCGTTGCCGATGCCGTCAAATTGCAGGTAGGCGTAACGCAGGCCCGCTTCGAAGGCGCGGCGGCAGAAATCCTTGCTCTGGGCAAATTCGATGCCGTTGGTCGCTGCTTGCACGCTGTTGTAACCAAGCTTGCGTGCGTAGCGAATCGCGTCGAGGAAAAATGGCGACATGGTCGGCTCGCCACCCGAGAATTGCACCGACATCTGGCGGCGCGGCTTGATCTTGATGGCATTGTCGAGAATCTCTTTGACGTCTTCCCAGGTCAATTCGTGCACGAAGCCGACCTGGTTGGCGTCCATAAAGCAGGGGTCGCACATCATGTTGCAGCGATTCGTCAGGTCCACCGTCAGCACCGACCCGCGGCCGTGCTTGATGGAGCTCGAGCCGTGATTGTGCAGGCCCTCGTCATTGTGGGCGCGAATGTCGCGGCCCGGGAAGTTGCGTTCGATCCAACTCAGGAATTTGGCGTCGGAGGCCATCATATCTTCAATGTGGCCGTGGATGGGGCAATCCTTCACCATCCAGACCTCGCCGTCGCGCTCGATGATGTTCGCCTTGACCTCGCCGGTCTTCTCCGTGAGCAACGACTGCCAGTTCTCGTCGCCATTCATAATTTTGGTCCGCGCTTCCTTCACGCACTCCGGGCAGAGTGAATCGGTCTGGCGGGGCCAGCCCAATTGCGGTTTGGTCTTCTGCCAGGATTTCAAGAGCGGCTTATCAGACCACTTGGGAATGAAGGTGGAACCCGGGCGGTACTTATTGAAGAATTGCACTGTGTCAAACACGACCGTAGCCGTCGAACAAACGGCTTGGTCCACGAACTTCATGAGCCGCTGACCTTTGATTCTTGGCATAGCAAATTATCCTTTCCCCTTACTTAAAGATGACGAACCATACTCCTACTGGAGTCGTTGAGGACCGCTCTGCGGCCCTTGGGTGAGCATCTCTTGGCGAAACCCCCTGACTGTTTTCCCCAAGCCAACCTGGTCAGTGACCGCGCAGTCCGAAAGGCCCTTACCACACTGCGCATCGCCCTGCACGGAATCGTTCGATTTGAGGCTGCCCTAGCTTTGGTGTCCCGCGGACCGCCAGAGATAAACAGTCCGGGAAAACTTAATACCTTGTTTCGCGTGCAAATGATACGAGGTATAGGAGTTAAGGTTAAGGAGTTTGTGTTGAACGGTTGTTTTGACTGGTTGTACGGCACAAAAAGTCCTGTGAATGGGTTTCGTAAGTCGCTCGATATTAAGGTGTTTGGCAGGCTGCTTAATGACACATGTCACAGATCAAAGTGACCGTTAGCGCTGTCCCAGGGCCTCACCTTGAGAATCCCCTCCCCTTCGAGGCCCGAACGGTGATCGGTGGCTCGTTTGGTGTGAAACTGTAGTCATGGGTCAGAAAGCTCTCCAGTGGTGGGTAAATGGGAATTTGGGCTGCCGATTTTGCATCGCCAAATTGGGGTGGCACGATTACGCGGGGGGCAGGCAACGAATCTCCCTACCCCTATAGCAAACTGCTCCACTACCGGGTAGTATCCTAATTTTGAATGTAGCGCCGCCCTTTAGGGCGGCACATGCCGGGCTAAAGCCCGGCGCTACGTCGCAAACTAGTGTGGTGTCCCACCTAAGAATTGACAATAGGCGAGACCCCCTCACCCGGCCCGCCCCGGCTGGCGATTACGCCGGATGCGCGCCACCCTCTCCCCCAAAGGGGCGAGGGCAATAAAATCCATCCTCCCCTCGGTGG
>JBEKQO010000506.1:0-3326 GCA_049519635.1 Terriglobia bacterium
ATAAGTTAAATAATATTAAATATCTATAAGCAGGGTAGCGCGGACCTGTTTTTTAGGTCCGCGGCTTTTCCATGTCCATCGGGGACGTGCCGCGGACCTAAAAAACAGGTCCGCGCTACGCCTGCTGAATACCAAGGACTTACGCGTCGAGTTTCTGCAGCGTGCAGCGAAGAATCTCGCCCTGCCCGCTCAGGGTAAACTACGCGGAGGATCTCGTTCTGAGTATTTTCAAGGCAAGGTGAGATTCTTCGTCGCCGCTGCTCCTTAAGTAATGACGGCGCTTTCGAATTTTTCCGCAAGCTCTTCTGCCCCGCCGAAATCGCGCCTTCCGCCCTCTATTCGTCCCGCGCCCCCGCGGCTTGCGGCGGGAAGTTGCGGGGGCGCGGGACATGGGAATATTCAAGAACACCTTGTAACGGCGGGGCTCAAGCTCCCCCCCTTCCGGACTCGTGGTGAGAAGTCCGGATTAGCAGGTCGGGTCGTCGGGCGGTGCGAACCGCAGGTTAAAACCTGCGGCCACTGCCGCGCCCTACTGCCTACTGTTTTTCCTGCCGGTAGGAATCTGCAAATAACGGTAGTGACGTTGGCGGGCAAATTGCTAGCCTATAAGATGGGCGAGGGCTTCGCAGTGAAATCGCACACCCAGGGGCACGACAGACCAATGGGCTAAGCAGGGGTGGGGCCTCCCTTTGGGGCTTAGAATTGGTGCTCACCGAGAAGGAAATTGGCGCAAGCTCCTCCCGAAGCCGATATGTTGATGAAGAAACATGTGGTTAGCGAATAATGGGGAGAATTCTAATGACCGGCGCAAGAAATCAAGTGGCTGAAAATAAGGAAGTTAGGGTCATCGAGATCGAAAACGGGGAACCCGTCCGGCAAGATGAAAAAAACGTACATTCGAAGCCGGAATGTAATTGAAAACAAAGTAACCTTAATCGGCGTGTCGTCATCTTCCCGATGAGTTTATGAAAACAAATGAGTTACCTGAATATGCCGATGAGTTGTTGAAAACGCACGAGATAGATCGATTTGTGACCCCCGAAATCGCGAAAGATCCCCCAAGCTCACGTTATGCCGATAACCTACAGTAAACAAAAAGCTTGTATTAGGGAGCAATCCGTCCAGTTGACGCTACCTCGATAAGTTGATGAAAAGGTGGGATATAGCCGCGCGGCCGGATTTGAGATGGCAAATGTACTGTCCAAGAAATGGCTGGACGATGCGTCGGCGGCAGCCCCGGATTTAGCCGGCCGGGAGCGCCTCGTAGGGGCTGCCGAGCTGGAGGATAAAGGCCTCCGCTCGTTTGTATCCGCTTTCGACACCCCGGAACCGGGCTACGAGATCCTGCAATTCGTAGTAGCGGTCGGGGGTCTGGGAAGCGTGCGCATAGCAGGCGGCGCGCTTACGGGGCTCCGTCGCACTGATGTCCAAGTAGTGGGTGGGAGCGAATTGCAGCGTGTCCTCTCCATTTGAAACTTCATAATAGTAAAGTGCGAATTTCTTATCCAGGTGCTGCCAGGCATCGAATGCCAGCGCCGAAGTGGCGCGATGGTCCCGGTGGCCGTCGAGGGGCCATTGGGTAAAGAACACGTCGGGGCGTTCCGCCTCCACCAATTCCCGGAAGGCGTCGAAGTGCGCGGCATCGAGCACGGCGTGACCGTTCACTTGCCCGGCATACAGGGGGCGAGCCTTTAGGATTTCGCAAGCTTTGCCGCCCTCGGCCATGCGGATGTTGGCAGGCGCACCGCCCTGTGCAGCCGGCCATTCACCATTGTTCAAGTAGAGGAGAACCACCTCGTGACCAAGGTTGCTGTAGCGAGCGATGGTGCCGCCACAACCGTACTCAGGGTCACCGGGATGCCCGCCCGCGACAATGACCTTGAGTTTGCGATCGGCAGGTGTTTGCGAGTCCTGCGGAGTCTCCAGGGCGTCGCCCGTCACCGGTAGTCCTACGGCCAGAGCGGTTCCTATCTGCCGGGCGCGGGTGAGAATTTCACGCCGTGTGATGGAATCCATTTTCCCTCCTATCCATTGATCGCAATCAATCTTTCAACGCCAGGATGGCGTCGAGCGGGGCGGTGGTCACTTTTCCCTCGACTTGAGTAAACCCTGTCTGGCGCAGCAGGGCGGCATACTCGGCGAGGTTGCGCTCCTTGCCTTCGGCGCAGACCAGCATATTGAGCGATTGCATCAGCGCGGGCACGGGACCGTTCTTGTCGTCGTCGAGGAGTTTCTCGGCGATCAGGAGCCCGCCGCCGGAGGGTAGGCGCTCCCAGACTTTCCTCAGCAGGGTGCGAACCTTTTCCTCTGACCAGTCATGCAGAATGCGGCCGAGGGCGAACAGGTCAGCCTCCGGGAGCGGATCAATAAAGAAGTCGCCGGCGATCAAGGCGACGCGGCTTCCCTGCGGCGAGCGCTCCACATACCCGCCCGCAGTGGAGATTGCGGCAGGCAGGTCAAACACCACGCCTTGAAGTTCGGGGTAACGCGCACAGGCGGTCAGCGCCAGATGGCCCGTGCCGCCGCCCAGGTCCACCAACCGGTGAAACCTGCTCAGATCAAAGGCCGCGATGACGGCGGGCGAACTCAATTGGCCGAAGCCATTCATGCCGCTCAGAAAGTCCTGGCGGGCCTCTTCCGTGCGAAAGAAATGATCGAAGATCGACGCTTCACCCCCAAAGGTCTGCACCCAGCGATTGGTGCCTTCGCGAATCGCCGCCTCCAGGTTTCCCCAAAGCGGGTAGAGCGCGCGGTCGGAATAGAGAATGTAACCCGTGAGCGTGTCCGGGCTGGACCGTGTCAAATAAGTCCTGGCCACCGGCAAGTTGGAATAAACCGCGTCTTGTTTCTCGATCAGGCCCAGGGCAACGCAGGAGTCCAGCAAGCGCTCGACTGCGTCGGCGTTAGCGCCGAACTCCTGAGCCAGCGTTGGGGCATCAGCCCCGCCGTCGCCCAGACGGTCAAAGATCCCCAGGGACACCGCGGTGAACATGGTTTTCGAGCGCCGAAAGGCCTGGATGACATCCAGCACCGGGGCCGGATTGGGAAGCTCGATCATTTCAAACCTCGCTTATGGATTTGTTCTTTGCCACGCTTGGGGCGCAAAGAAACAATCGTACATGCCGTCGGATTGATTTGGGAAGAGAATTGGTGGAAACGGTAGTGGTGTCATTTACTGTGGCACGGCCATCTTGGCCGTGACCATTCACGGGCGGGAGAAGCTGTGAAAAAATCAAAAAATCCTTGACTAGCGGTATGGCTATGATATACTTCCTCTCCGATGGCCGGAGGGAGGTCCAGCATGGGTTACCAGTCCAGCGTGCAGG
>JBEKQO010000507.1:0-3306 GCA_049519635.1 Terriglobia bacterium
CCCCCGGGCCCCTCGGTCGCCACGGCCACCGAGGGGAGGATGGATTTTATTGCCCTCGCCCCTTTGGGGGAGAGGGTGGCGCGCATCCGGCGTAATCGCCAGCCGGGGCGGGCCGGGTGAGGAGGTCTCGCCTATTGTCAATTCTTACGTGGGACACCACACTAGTGCATGGGTGTGCCTGTTCGATCCCATCGAAAATCTGGTACAGTAATAGCGAAGATCTGCGTGGGCCCCTTCAAAGGGGGGGAGCCGAGAAGCGTGTCGTTCCCTTGCGGTTCGTTCGTAGGCATCTCCAATTCTCCTTCCCGGCGCGGAATCCGCCCGGGCTCTCGGCATTCGATCCAGCAGACGTAACGTCCTTTCGCCGTCGAACGGCTTACCCGACCCTCGGCGTGTCCCATCGATCACTGGCCCGGAAGCCCTGAGAGCTCCAGGACCGGTCGGATTTCGACGGTGCCTTTGCGGGCGGCTGGAATCCGTCCAGCAATGTCAATGGCCTCGTCCAGGTCCTTGGCGTCGATCACGTAGTAACCTCCAAGTTGCTCTCGGGTCATCTCCCCGCGCATAGCATGAATACGTGTGGAAAACATCTCCGGCCCCGTCCTTGCAAAATACGCTGATTCCCGACATTTCCTCACCCCAAACATCGCGTTGTTCGAAGTTATAGTCAACGTTGCCCTGCGCAATTTCGGCCGGCGTAAAGGACACATGATAGTCCCGATTGAAATCGCTTCCGCATGACGAGACCCATTTGAAGCGCCAGCCCATGCGGCGCTTGAAGGGCTCGATCTCTACCAGGGGCGCTCGCGATACTGCGACATAGGTCACGTCATGATGCTCGAGGTGCACGAGAGCGCCATCGATGTGGTCGGAGGCGAACGAGCAGCCCACGCAGCCCTCCTTCCACCCGGGCCCGAACATGAAATGACGCACAATTAATTGGGTCCGTCCAGCGAAGAGGTCCGCGAGCGTTTCCTTGCCGTTCGGCCCATCGAACACGTAGTTCTTCTCGCCTTTGACCCAGGGGAGCGCACGACGCTGAGCGTTCAGCGCATCGCGCGCATGGGTCAGCTCCTTCTCCTTAGCCAGCAGTGCCCTGCGGGCAGCGAGCCACTCCTCTTGCGGTACCACTTGGTGTTGTTCTGCTTGGCCTGTTGTCATGGTCAATTCTCCTTTGTTTTAATTGTCGAACCACCCGTCTTCGTTACCACCCGTGCTTGAAGCCATGCGATCAGCCCGGTCAGCCCCGCCCCGGATGCTGTCCCGGCTGCTGCGAGCACTGTGGTCGTGATGCAATAAGGGCACATGCGCTTCTCCTTTCACGGGAGAATCGAAGGGCGAGCACCCGAATCGACATTGTAGCCAAAAAATTTTACAATCAGATTATGGCTGCGGACGTGGCAACTGCCGTCGAGGAGCTTTACCGGTCAGATTGGGGCCGTATCATTGCTACCCTGATCCGTCTTCTTGGTGACTTCGAGCTGGCGGAAGAGTATGCACAAGATGCATTTGCGGCCGCTTTGGACCAGTGGCCGGCGTCCGGTATCCCCGAGTTCCCGCGCGCCTGGATCGTCCAGACTGCGCGCCACAAAGCCATCGACCGTCTGCGGCGCCAGACGCTCTTCACGAATAAAATCCAGCCCCAGTTAGCCCATGTGCTCGCTCCACCGATTCCGGAAGTGCAGTACGAAGCCGGCGAGATTCCCGACGAGCGCCTTCGGCTGATCTTCACCTGCTGCCACCCGGCACTGGCGCAGGAGACCCAGGTGGCGCTGACGCTTCGGACGCTCTGCGGACTGGAAACGGATGAGATTGCCAGGGCCTTTCTCGTGCCACCGGCCACCATGGCGCAGAGGCTGGTGAGGGCAAAACGCAAGATTCGAGACGCCCGGATTCCTTATGCCGTTCCCGAAGCGCGCCAGATGGCCGAGCGGCTCGACGCCGTGTTGACCGTCATTTATCTGGTTTTTAACGAAGGTTACGTAGCAACCCGCGGCGAGCGCCTGATCAGGACCGATCTCTGCGCCGACGCCATTCGCCTCGGTCGGCTGGTCGGAACGCTTATGGCGCCGCAACCCCCCTTGGAGGCGACGGCTCAATGTGTATGTGATGAGCATGGTGAAAATTGTAAGTGGGAATGGAAATGTGTAAAGAAATAATCCTAGTCTTCTGTCAAATGGAGGATTAATAAATGATTTGGCAGGCAATTGAATCCGGCGCAACGGCGCTTGGCGTATTCGTTGTTGGCTGGCAAATTTGGCGCACAAAGAAGCAGAAGGTGACAGCCTTCGAAGACGTATGTCATGCCAATACCGGGAAATTCTTAAGACAATCCCGATCAACGCACTACTCGGGGAAGAGCTTTCTCCAGAGGAATTCAAAGCGGCGGAAAACGGCATTTATCACTATTTGGACTTATCCAACGAGCAGGTTTTTCTAAGACAGAACAAGCGGGTTAGTTCAGAAACTTGGAAGATTTGGTGCGACGGCATCAAGGCCAATCTCTCGCGAAAGGCTTTTGAGGAAGTATGGAAGCGAATCAAGGAAGCGATCCCCGACAACTTCCTGGAACTTCAAAAGCTAGAGGCCGACTTCACCGCTGACCCACGAAAATGGAAAGACCTAAACAAGCCCAAAAATCCTCATTCCCCATCAACGCAACTTTAAGACACTACCCGAACGCGAGGTTGGTGGTGACGACCGCCTTGGATTCGATCTCATATCGCAGCAACGGAAACAAAATCAGGCATTCAAGCGAGGATGATATGACCATTGCGATCGAGAAACCAGCTCTCAGTTCGGCGGTCACGAAGTTCCTGGACAAAGAACACAGACTCCTCATCGATGGAAAGTGGATTGCGGCGAAGAGATGGGTAGCGCAGACCTCCGCCTTTGAGGTCTGCGGTTCTTCCCTGGGCTCGCGCTCCCGAACCGGAGGCTAGGCTTCCATTTTTGAGATTTCCTGCCTTGGCAAGAGAAGAGCCGCGGACCTAAAAAACAGGTCCGCGCTACACCTGCTCGTCAATGTGGCACTCGCGGTTGCCCATCAGAAAGCCGCGATTCAACTCGGTCTTCCTCTGCCCAATATCCTTCTGATTGACGGGCTAACTAGCCCCTTACTCCGAAACAATCCGCACTGATGTATAACGCCCGTGCGCGGATGTGGCCCTCGGGGGTTTCCGAGCGGATGGTCGGCTTTAGCGGCCAATCTCTGCCCATTTTCAGGGTATCCCTAGCTTGCGCGCCTCGCTGAGGATTTTGGTAAGCCGGTTGGAGAGGCGGTCGAGGCGACGGCGGGAAGTGCCG
>JBEKQO010000508.1:0-3295 GCA_049519635.1 Terriglobia bacterium
ACAAGATTCAAAAGTACAAAGAGAAGTTGAAAGAGCTTTCTCAAGGCCGAAAAGACGACACTATTTACTTTGACGATTTGGGGATTGATCGCCTTTTCGTAGACGAAGCCCATGCATACAAAGCTCTGGCAATCGTTACAAAAATGGGGAACATCGCGGGTATCAGCACCCGCGAGTCCCAACGGGCACAACGCATTCTCGCCAAGATCGAGTTCATGCAGGAGACTCACAACGGCGCCGGGGTAATCTTCACCACGGCCACGCCGATCACAAATACACTTGGCGAACAGTTTGTGATGACTCGCTACCTGGCGCGCGATATCCTCACCAAGTGCAACATCCACAACTTCGACGACTGGGCGGCAAACTTCGCCGAGCCGGTCACGCGGATGGAGTACGCCACCGATGGCATCACCATCAGGCCGAAGACCGCTCTGGCAAACTACGTCAATGTCCCGGAACTCCAGTCCATCTGGTCTCAGTTTGCCGATGTAATGATGCAGGACGAAGCCGAGGAAGCCGGTTACATCACCCTTCCCAATGCTGTCCGCAAGGACCTGCTTGTGAAGGTGACCCCGGCTCAGGAACCCTTGCTCCAAAGCATTGCCGAGCGTGGCGAACTCTTGAGCCTTCCGATGAGCGATCCGGACCGGCCTGACCCAACGGAAGACAACTGGCTCAAGCTCGATTCCGACGCCTGCGCAATCTCACTCGACGCCCGCCTTTACGATCCCACCTGCCCGGACGATCCCGACAGCAAGGCCAATACCGCCGTGCGCAAGGCGCTCGATGTCTTGCATCGCACGGAAGCCGAACGCGGCACAATCATTGTCTTTGCTGACCGCTATCAGCGCGGCGACTTCAACCTCTTCGAAGACATCAAGGCGAAACTCATTGCGGCTGGCGTTCCCCGAGAACAGGTCGCCATCGTTCACGACTACAAGAAGGGCAAGGAGTTCTTCGGCCTTCAACAGGCGATGCGAGCAGGTCGCGTCCGCGTCCTGCTCGGCACCACAGAAAAGTGCGGAATCGGGGTCAACATCCAGACGCGCCTCAAGGCGCTGATCGACTTGGACCTTCCGCAGCGGCCCGACCAGTTGGAGCAGCGCCACGGTCGAATACGCCGTTCCGGCAATACTTTCTCCGAAGTGGAGTTCTACCGGATGATTTCAGAGCCACGAGACGTGGCATCGCCCAAAGCACACGATCTTCAGCGCGCCCAGCTCCTGGAACGTAAGCAGACGTTCCTGTCTCAGTTCAAATCCGGCGGGCGGATGGGCCGAAAGATTGAGGACATTGCCGGCGAGACACGGTTGAGTCCTCAGATGTTTGCTCTGGCCAAGGCCCAGGCCACTGGCAATCCTCTCGCGCTCGAAAAGATCAAGCTGGAGTACGAGATCAAGAACTTGACCCTGCTCGCCCGCTCCAACAGGCTCGACCACTACAACAACCGCCAGCAACTGCTGAACGTCGAGTACCGGATCGCGCATCTCAAAGACAGGCTGCCACAACTTCAGGAAGCGAACCGGGTATTCAAATCACATGAGCGCCGGGACGATGAGGGCAAACTCCTCAGCCTCCAGGTTCGCTTCAACGGCCTCGAATTCTCCAGGCTCAAAGACGCTAACGAATACCTGCGAACAGTCTCCCTCGACAGCACAACGCAACTCACGGTGAACGGTCTCGACATTCCCCTCGCGGTCAGCGACGCCCTCATCAAAGACGAACTTGGCGCCATCACGGACATCACGGCCGTTCGCTACAACCTGACGGGGGAGTGGTTCGATGTGCCGCGCCCGGAAGCCCACATGGGGATGCCCTCAGCCCAGTCCCTACTAACGTCCGCACTGCGCCGCGGCGGGGACCTTCCAACGAAGATCCTCGAAACAGAATCATCCATTCTGGAGAACGAGTTCACGCTGGCCCGTCTGCACGCAGCATTGGACAATCAAAGTCCCTACGAGGCGAAGCTCAAAGAGTACGAGCAGCGTTTAGCGGAGATCGACAAGGAACTGCTTGGCAAGACCGAAGAGGTCGAAGAACTGGTCGATGCTGAGACGGACGAACTGCCGTCGTCAAGGACGCTTCCGGCCGATCTTGAATCTACGGACGTCGAGGAACACGTTAACGCGATCTCGGGCGATGACCTGCCACCAAACCAAATTGGCATCGATGATTCCCCAGGCGAATCCCTCGAGGTGCCCGCAACACAGGCTCCGCGCTTCATGAGGAAGCAAACAGCCGATCGGGGTCGCTAGCCGTAGAGACTCTTCCTGCGCAGTGAGGGGACGGCACATGCCCGACACGCGGCTTGCCCGCAGACGTAGCGGCATATAGGGGCAGCGATTTCGATCATCGCTCAGCCTCACGCAAAAACATAAGATGGGCGAGGGCACTCTTTAAAAACTGAGCCGGTGCAGTTCCTTGCAAGTTCAGAAAAAAAGTTCGAGGAACAGCCACTCGACCAAAATAAAAAGGGCGGCCATTTTTGCCGCCTTGCATCTTATTGATTTTATGTGAGTTTTGGCTCCTCAGGTAGGACTCGAACCTACAACCCTTCGGTTAACAGTCGTAGGGAGACAATTACTTCTAATTACTTCGGTTGCCTCTAGCATGCCCATAATCAGCAATTTAAGAGCATTCTCCCCCTTGTGGCAATACTCTCAAATACTGTGGTTTGCTGCCCAGACTCCCCGGTATTTTCCCCGGTATGAAATCGAGCCGATCCTCTCCGAGGGTAGTTAAGGCATGATGCGAAATGGCCCCCACCAGCCGGGGAATGAAACTCAGCTCCCGTTCATCGAATTCTGTTAGGCAATGGCAGGACTGCACCAGGAAATTTCTAACCGCTTTCCCTCGTAGTGGTCCTCCATTTTCTCGGCACACTTCTTGCACACCAGGCGACGCACGACCTCAGGAAGCTCGTAATCAGAGTGTTGGGGATGGCTGATGCCGGATCAGGAACCATAGGTTGGCATTTCGCCAGCCTTTCAGTGGATAAGATTGTATGGCACATCTCCGGAGCCTCCGGCGCTTGTCAGGATCGATCGATACAGTTCCGACCTCGAAACGCGCATTGGCCCGTTCGCGCCATTTGACTGCCCGGTACTCTCGGCTGGGATCCCTCATGCCAGATTGGTCCGCTGGTCTCGGACGAGCAATATCGCCGCGTCGTCGGCTACATCGAATCGGGAATTGGGGAGGGCGCCAAGGTCGCAGCCGGAGGTCCCGTCTCCGGCGTGGATCACGGTTGGTTTGTGCGTCCCGCCGTGCTGACCAACACGAACCCGCGCAT
>JBEKQO010000509.1:0-5213 GCA_049519635.1 Terriglobia bacterium
GCGCCGCACCCAGACGCGGCGACCGGCGCCATCCAAGAAAACGCTGTCGATCGGCAGATACAGCTACCAACAATAGCCTAAAGAGCGGACGTATATACGTTATGATACAACTCAAATTTGGGGGCCCATAAGGTGACGGCGCAGGAGTTTGAATCCGTCATGCAAAACTCCCCGTTGGATTTTGCCTGCGAGGTGGTGGATGGCGAAGAACGGTACCGCTCGGTTGGCATGACCGACTCCGGCAGATTGCTGCTGGCCATCTAGACGCTACGTGACGGTAAGGTGCGCGCCGTGACCGCGTTTCCTGCGAGCGCCACCTACAAGAAGCTCTTTCCAGGGAGAAGACGATGAAAAAGCAAAGTAAGCGCGCGGTGCCGGCCTTCGCTTCCGAAGCGGAAGAGGCCGCTTGGTGGTACGAGAACCGGAAGTCCCACGACAAGGAATTCACCGCGGCCGTGGAGAGTGGCGAGGCGCAACTACTTACAAGGGAGAAATTGCGAGAGCGGATTGAGGCGTCCAAAGCCAAGACGCCCGCACATGTCATTTCGCTGCGGGTTCCGGAAGCGGACTTGGCGATGGCCCGGAGGCAGGCGGAACGGAAGGGGTTCCTTACCAGACCTACATCAAATCGTTACTGCACGAAACGCTTGCCGAGCGCGAAAAGCGAAAGGCGGGATGAACGGTCAGCGGCAGGGTCGGGGCGGGGGGCGGTGCACATCCGGGAGTTACTGAGTCGGGGATCTCATGCCGCGATGCCTTCACGTCGAGGCTGACAGCCTGGTGAAGACCCAGACGGCCAGATTGTGCAGTAGGCCTACACCGTAGAGCAGCCGGACATCCGGGCCACCCAGCTGCTGTATCCGATGGCGCAGAAGGCCATGGGCAGCGGGGGACAATCCCCGTTTTTCGCTTCGATCCGCACAATCAAAGCCTGGTTTTGAGGTAGATCTACCGGCTCATCCCGTAATGCCGTCAAGTCGGGTCCCATGGAAACCCCCGAAGGCACCGACGGGAGCGAATGGTCTTGTAGGGTGCTGGCAGCGTGTACCGAGCACACGACCGTAATCTCATCAGTTCCTGTCATTACACCCAGTGGAGGTGACTCAGCACTGTTTTCGTGCTACACTAAAATCGTGGCGAAGAATGTGACCATCAAGATTTCGGAAGAAGCTGCTCTGTGGGCACGGCGAAAAGCCGCCGAGGAGAACAGTTCGGTCTCCAGGCTGGTCGGCGAGATGCTGGAGCGGCAGATGAGACTGAGCGACGATTACTGGCAGGCGTTCGAGCACTGGAAATCGAATCGTCCGCTGGCTGGCGCTGGCGCGGCCGAACGCTTCAGCCGCGAGGCAGTGCATGAGCGTCGCTGACCGCTATTTTGTCGATTCCAATCTTCTCCTGTATTACGTAGATCCCGTCGACTCCTTCAAGCAGGTTCGTGCCACGGAGTGGCTGGAATCTTTGTGGTTGGCGGGAGCGGGGTGCCTGAGTTGGCAGGTCCTGCACGAGTTCTACTGGAATGCGGTGCGCAAAATGCGCCTGGAACCAGCGCAGGCCCGCGCCATCGTGGAGGACCTGGCGCATTGGAGGCCCGTGGACACGTCTCTCGGGCTCATTCAGCAAGCCTGGCACTGGACTGATTCTGCGCAACTCTCCTACTGGGACGCCCTCATCCTCGCCGCTGCCCAGCGTGCCGGGGCCCGGTACCTGCTGTCCGAGGATTTCCAGCCCAACCGCCGTTACGACGAAGTGCAGGTTCTCGACCCGTTCGAGCATCCCGCATCCGACTTTGCTTTGTAAGCTTCGGTGCATTCCGAAAACTCGACTTGGCCGGCAATCGAGCGCTCGTCCGCATGGGTACCGGCGAGCATCTGCGGAGGGCGGTGAGTTTGTCGTTCCGTTCTATCGCACCCCTGGCCTGTGAACCGCCGGCACGCATCAATACGATCCTACGTGAGCGGATGGAAGAACGAGCGCCGCTGAGCGCGATAGCGTGACGTGCGGCATCGGGCTTCCTGAACGTTATTGGTTTCCGGTCCGATCACGGCTTTTGCGGGCGAGCTCAGCACGGGCGCCGCACCCAGACGCTTGAATCCGTCATGCAAAACTCCCCCCTGGATTTTGCCTGCGAGGTGGTGGATGGCGAAGAGCGGTACCGCTCGGTTGGCATGACCGACTCCGGCAGATTGCTGGTGGCCATCTGGACGCTACGTGACGGTAAAGGTGCGCGCCGTGACCGCGTTTCCGAGTGCCCCCTACAAGAACCTCTTTCCAGGGAGAAGACGATGAAAAAGCAAAGTAAGCACGCGGTGCCGGCCTTCGCTTCCGAAGCGGAAGAGGCCGCCTGGTGGTACGAGAACCGGAAGTCCCACGACAAGGAATTCACCGCGGCCGTGGAGAGTGGCGAGGCGCAACTACTTACCAGGGAGAAATTGCGAGAGCGGATTGAGGCGTCCAAAGCCAAGACGCCCGCACATGTCATTTCGCTGCGGGTTCCGGAAGCGGACTTGGCGATGGCCCGGAGGCAGGCGGAGCAAAAGGGGCTGCCTTACCAGACCTACATCAAATCGTTACTGCACGAAACGCTGGCCGAGCGCGAAAAGCGAAGCGTGGGATGAACGGCCCTTGGCCGTCAATTCCGCCGCCCTCCTGCCCGGTTCCAAAGGGGCGATCTGGGACAAAAGGTCAGTTCGGACTCCGATCTGCTTCTAAGCTACGCATGGGCCAGTGAGGGCGAAACCCCGATGTCCGCGTAGGATGAAATTTGGGCCGGGCTAGTGGAGGCGAAACCTTCAAAAGGTTTCTCCCCTACACCCCCTTTTCCAACGCGCGCACGTGTAGCGACCGGTCAGCCCGTCCATCGTCCTGCCCCACCCGGCGGCGGCCTGCGCCGGATTCGCCGGCTGCTATGATCCGCGATTGAATATGATGACCTGTTTGTTGACGACGCAACATATCTGTTGTATCTTTAGGGCATGACCAGCGCCCAATTCAAACGGTGGCTCGAAAAGCAGGGATGCACGTTTGAACCTGGGAAGGGCGGCCATCTGAAGGTATTCTTGGGCAAAAAGGCCTCCATCCTCCCGATGCATGGGTCCAGCAAGGAAATCGGCAAGGGCCTGGAGCATCGCATCAAGAAGGATCTCGGACTAGAGTAGAAAGAGAGGAATCAAAACCGTGTTGCGTTATCCCGTCAAGCTCTCAAAGGACACCAACGATACCATCCTGGTTGATGTTCTCGACATCCCGGAGGCCCATACGTTCGGCGAGGATCGAGAGGAAGCACTGTTGCGCGCTCCTGACGCCATTGAGTCGGCTCTCATGTGCTACATCGACCTCCGCCGCGAGATTCCGGTGCCCCGCGCCACCAGCAGAGGGCCATTCGTTACCTTGCCGGCATTGACGGAAGCCAAGCTGGCCCTCTATACCGCAATGCGGACTGCCAAAATCGGCAAGGCTGAACTCGCCCGCCGGCTGAACTGCCATCTGCCTCAGGTGGATCGCCTGTTAGATCTCCGGCACGCTTCCCGGCTCGACCAATTGGAAGCTGCCTTCCGTGCCCTCGGCAAGCAGCTCTCCGTGCAAGTTTCCGAAGCGGCCTGATGGGGGTTTGGGGGCATGTGGGCGTCGGTTCTTGGGTTGAGCTTTCTCGCGGAGGAGCCGCTTGGTCAGTCTTGCTCTGTTTCGCGGCGGCTGGGTGTGGGCCTGGCTCCGCGCATTCATTGGTTTGATCGGGTGGCGCATCTTTAGGCATTGGGGCTGGGCCAGTTGGGGCGAAACCTTCAAAAGGTTTCTCCCCCACACCCCCTCTTCCAACCGTCTGCCTTCCCCCTCGACCTGTCGCCGTGATTGGTAAAAGCTGCCTTAACGCCGCAGCGTGGCAGTGCTTCGATCCCACGGCCCGTATCCGTTACTTCTTGGCCTTCTTGCTGATCTTGTTCCTGCTGGCCGCTGTGCGGGCGGTCTCCCGCTTCTTTGGACGCTCAGCGCCCTCTACGTTTCCGGCGCGCGCCTTATCCCACCGTGCCTGTACGGCCTTGCGCGCCGCTTCGGAGCGCTGCTCAGCCGAGCGACGATCAGCGGTAGCCTTCCCGCCCCTGGCCCCAAGTAAGGCCGCAGCACTCACTACGTCTCCCACGGATTCTCCTTTCCCACCGCTCAGTATATCCCCGCCAAAATAATTTTGCAAATACACACCGCTGCGTATTGACAAAGATACCCACCGCTGCGTATAATAAACGCAAGGGAGATGAACATGAGTCAATTCAGCGTATGTCCCGACCCCTCAATGTTCTCGGACAGCGATGGTTGGGAATACAACGAGCCCGAACCCGAAGAGCCGCGCGCCCAATGGGACGAAGCCGCGGAAGGCGATCTGCGCTACGACATCGCCGAAGAGCAGCGCCTGTTCCCCGCGCCTGAACTCGCCATACCGAACCTGCATCCCATCGGGATCCAGGCCGCTAAACTGACTGCGCCCGAGTGTACGCGCCCGCTAGAGGTGGCGTGACCATCCGCATCCACGCCGCGGAACGCAAGCACGAAATAGGAGATGAGCCGTAAGAGAAACAGAAAGAGAAACTGGAACCTCCGGATTGATTTTCCGGGACCCCAGACGATGGATTGGAACACGCCTGATCTACAGGCACAAGGAGAAACAAAATGACGAATGGAATTCTACGATTCAACACCAACGCCCCAGTCGAAGTAGCCCTGCGCTGGGACGACGGTAAACGCGTCGAAGGACGCTATGGCGAACAGATCATGTACTCGCTCGAAGGCGATCGGGTCATGTACGTGCCCCCGGTGGTGGCGAAACAAATCCACGAACTCGGAATTCGGGCGCGAGAGATCTTTGAGATCTGCAAGGCCGAACTGCGCGAGGAAAACAAGCGCTGGATCGAGTGGCGCGTCAGAAGGATCGAGGAACCGCGGCATCCGTCAGGGTTGGGGAACACTTCGGAAGCCGCGGCATCTGCTCCGAGCAATGACGCCCAGAACCACCGCAATGGTACCACACACCAAGCGGCAAGGCCGCTGGATTTGCATGCCTCTTCGGACGGGACCCTGCTTCCAGTTCCGGTCACCGGCGCCGGGATTACGGCCATGGAACTGGCCATGAGCGGCGCGGCAGAAGTCGCGCAGCGGGTCGAGTCTCGCGCCCGGATGCGCAACTACTCGCTGCAGTTCACGAGCGAAGATATCCGGGCTATCGG
>JBEKQO010000510.1:0-3272 GCA_049519635.1 Terriglobia bacterium
GGACTGAACTCTGCGAAAGGGCCCGGAGGAAAGTGGGGTTCGTGATGATGGACAAGGCGCATCCCTATAGGCACTTGAAGCGCTCCGAGGAACAGAACTGTCCATAGGTGACACGGCGACCATTAGTCCATACCCTCTCATAAAAGCGAGAAGCGGCTGTCAGCATCGGCCCCCCAATTGGGTGTGGACGGATGCGGGACAAGCATCGCCAATTCCGTCCACTTTTCAAAAAGTGTCCACAGCCGCCTGGCCGCATAAGACACACTCGATATCCAAGTGCTGAAGGCCTTTTAGCCCTAAAACCGCGGACTTATGGCTAACAGAACTCTCCGACCTGTTGTAAGGGGGGGTGCCATCCGGGAATGGCCCCTACACTTGTGAACGCGAACCGCGCGGAGATTCCTTTCGCGAACTCGAATCGCACTATGGGTCACCACACTTTTCAACGGCTGATGCCGCCGCTTATCGCATTCTATACATTTAACCGTTCTGCGGGCACAAAGGTCACCGCTACGCGGCGGGTGGGCGTCAAGGTGACACTGTGAGCGTCCCTCGCGGGCGTAGACTCGGAGGTGGAGGCCCTCCATGGAATTCGAAAGCAACCGCCGCAACCGCACGATACGGAGTGACTACCAGTACATCCCCGGCGCAACGTCCTTTACTATCCGCCAAGGTGCGGCATCCTTCACCACGGCAATCCCCAACCGGACGCTGTGCAAGGACCCCGGAGGCGTGGACTCCTTTATCCATGAACTTGACCGGGGACTAGACCGGGTGATAGCACTCACACTCACCACGCCGGGGTTCCATTGTAGGGCTGCTTGCGGCCTGAGAGCATAGATGGAATGAAGAGAAGCATAGGGATACTCGCAACAATTATTCTCGTTTTGGCGTTCTGCGCTATTAAGTTCTCACACCATCCCATTGCCTGGGTTATCGGTCTAACTGCGTCCATTCCGATCTACGCTGCCATTGCTGGAGCATTCTGTGATCAAAATTCAAACTGACCCACTACCCAATTCCTACATCGATCTTTTTCTTATCTTCGTTCTCTTTATCGAATGGTCCGTGGTCCGCGTTTTCCCACATTGCTTATCCTCCGTTGGACTTCAGCCCAAACCGGGCTGCCGCCCGCTGGACAATACTACTTCTCTTCGATCCTTACCGGCACCTTAAAGGTCCTCCACTTGTGACACACGATACAGCGCCGCCCATGGGCCTCTGCTATGACGAATGCGACATATCCGAGGCCCTACATATGGCAGTACGGTGCTTCAGGCTGAAGGGCTCAGACCCGCCCGTGTGCGGCGTGCATAACGTCGAGCTGGTACTGTCCAAAATCCCGCTTCACCCCCATCTCGCTCCTAATTTCGGACTTGCCACCTGCCTCATATGTCCGGTGAGTCAATTTGTAGTCGATTAAAGCTCTCCCCTGGGGTCCTTCAAGATTCAGACCCGCCCCAGGGGGTGGCGAAGGTTCTTGGCCTATTCTTCTCCCGAGGAACTCTCGGCGATGTATCCTTCTTCAGATTCGGGAGCGCCCATCGTTTTCTCCAGCGGCGAAGCTGCTGGAACACCAATGTTCCTGAGCCACAATCTCACGTGCGGCCTTCGGGTTCTTGCATTCGCATCCCACATCCCGCAGTACAGCGGGCAGCCGACGCGATGGTCCGGCCCTTTCTGCCGCATAACTTGATCGCGGCGAAGACTAGCCTTGTGTGCACATTGCACCAGGAGAGTGCAGGTGACCGGGCTCTCCTGTCTTCGCCTCAACTAGATAGCGAAAAAACAAATGCGAAACGCGAATGGAGGAAAGAACATGGCAAATCCGACGTATGAGGTCCACGCCAACGACGCCGCCAGAGAGGCGAGCGTGGCGTAGTTCAACGTCGACCGCACCTATCCGGGGCGGTGGACGATCACCTTCAACAACCCGCCGATCAACATGTTTGTTCCCTCAACAATCGTCGAATTGGGAGCGCTGATGACCGACCTCGAGGCGGACCGGTCCGTGAAGGTCGTAGTGTTCCAGTCGGCGAATCCCGAGTTTTTTATCGCCCATCTCGACGTGGCCAAGGCAGCTGCACGCCCAGAGGTGCTGGGCCTTTGGCGCGAATTTGTGCTGCACCTCTCGTCCACGCCAGTCGTGAGCATCTCCAAGATTCGCGGCCGCACGCGCGGCATCGGTAACGAGTTCGTGCTGGCCTGCGACATGCGCTTTGCCAGCCGGCAAAACGCCCTATTCGGTAACCCCGAGGTCGGCGTCGGACTGGTCCCGGGCGGCGGCGCGCTGGAATGGCTGCCGCGCTTGGTCGGCCGCTCGCGCGCGCTTGAGATCTAACCCTCAAGGAAATGGAGAGGCTTCACATTGTCGAGGTGCTCGAATCGGAGGATGGCAGCGTGACCAGAACGGCGAAGCGCCTGGGCGTATCGAGGAGCTCCCTTTATGCAAAGATTCGCGAGTACGGGCTGTAGTACCTCTGGCTTTCACGTGGCACGTTGTCAATACATCGACTAGAGTTGCGCTTGTTTTCACCAACACATGGCGCGGCGCAGGAAGATAGTACGAGCCCTTTTCAAAACCAGTGCTACCCAAACTCCGGGCGAGCGTGATCGTTCCCCTACATCTCTCAGTGCAATTCGCCTCCTGCATTTCGCAACGAGAACGTACCCTCATGCGGGATCGACGTAGACAGAAGTTTATCGACCAGTTCGGCGGCCGTTACGGGTTTGCTGAAATAATATCCTTGAATCTCGTCGCATCCGTGTTCACGAAGGAACGACAATTGTGCCTCGTCTTCAACGCCTTCGGCAATTACTTTCAAACTCAAACTCTTCGCCACGCTGATGATTGCCGTCGTTATCGCTGCGTCATCGCAGTCTATCGCAATGTCCCGGATAAAGGAGCGGTCAATCTTGAGCTTATTGACCCTAAATTGCTTCAGGTAGCTTAGGCTCGAATAGCCGGTCCCGAAGTCATCAATTGCCGTTTTCACTCCCATCTGCCTCAATTCTCCCAACACCGCGACCATCACGTCCTTGTTGGAGATCAGAAGGCTTTCCGTGAGTTCGAGTTCCAGATTTTGAGAGCAAAGTCCCGTTTCCTGAAGTACCCTCTTGACCAGTGCGCAAAAGCCTGCCTGTCTAAACTGGACCGCGGATACGTTTACCGCCATTGCCGCGACAGGAACGCCGGCGTCCAGCCACTCTTTTGCCTGTGCGCAGGCAGTCCGGAGAACCCATTCACCGATACGGAGGATAAGACCGTTATC
>JBEKQO010000511.1:0-3258 GCA_049519635.1 Terriglobia bacterium
CCAGGTCGGAAATGTGGACCTCATGGACGCCTGAATGCTCGGCAAGATCGATCTGCCGCCAGCCTTTGGCCCGGCGCAGCTTTCGGATGCGCTCGCCCGTCGCTGCACAGATGTCCTTTGCCATGCGTCCATATTCGGCTTGGTGTATGCGCTATATTTAGCGCATACACTCTTTTTTCGTCGCTCGACGGCATGAAAGGGGAAAGAGCATGAGAGCACGATTTCTTGGCCCGTGCGTGGCCTTGGCGCTGCTGGTGTCGGTTTCCGGGGCATGGGCACAATCAACCCCCGCAACCCCTGCGACGGATGCCCAGAGCATCGCCACACTCAATGAGCAAGCTGCCAACGGTGATGCCAAAGCGCAATGCGGCGTTGGGAACGCTTACGCCAAGGGCGAGGGCGTGCCACAGGACTACGCTGAGGCCTCTGTCTGGTACCGCAAAGCAGCCGATCAGGACTACGCTGCAGCCCAATACAATCTTTGCAACCTTTACCACTCTGGCCACGGTGTACCGCAAGACGACACACAGGCCGCAGTCTGGTGCCGCAAGGCTGCCGATCAGGGGTATGCAGGAGCCCAATTTAATCTCGCTTGGTTTTACGCCCATGGCCAAGGAGTCCCGCAGGATTACCCTCAGGCCGCCGTCTGGTACCGCAAAGCGGCTGATCAGGGTAATGCCAAAGCGCAGACAATGCTCGGCGGACTCTACCATCAGGGCCAAGGCGTAGGGCAGGACTATTCTGAGGCTGCGATTTGGTTTCGCAAAGCAGCAGAGCAGGGCTTCCTCGATGCACAATTCAAGCTCGGGTACGCATACCTAAAAGGCGAGGGCATACCGCAGGATTACGCTCAGGCCGCCGTCTGGTACCGCAAAGCGGCTGATCAGGGTAATGCCAAAGCGCAGACAAACCTTGGCGCACTTTATGTTAGCGGTCAAGGTGTGCCCCGGGATTACGCTCAGGCCGCCGTCTGGTACCGCAAAGCGGCTGATCAGGGAGATGCTAAAGCCCAGTTCAACCTCGGGCGACTGTATCGCAACGGCCAAGGCGTTCCACAGGACGACGCTCAGGCGGCAATCTGGTTTCGCAAAGCAGCCGATCAAGGTTTCGCAGATGAACAAGCCAGCCTCGGAGGGCCATCAAGTCAATCTGCCAGCAGTGGGACTAGGGTTGTGAAATGCCAGAATGACGAGGTTCTCGCCCCTGGCTGGTCCTCAAATTGCGCCCATGTTTGGCTTTCTGGCTACATCGTCAAGGTAATGCGATCAAATGGGGTTCTTGTTGCTGTGACCATACAAGACACCGGAAAATATTTCATTGCGCAGGTCAGCGTGGTCAACAAAAGCGCTTCCCCCTTGGATGTGCTACCCCAATCTTTCAGCATCATGGTTCTAAGGCCGCATCCGAAGACACTTCGCTATTTGCCGCCAGACAAGGTGATCCGGTCCATCAGCAATAGAGCGGTATGGGACAACTTCTTCACAGCCTTGGGCGCAGCCGGAGCAACGCAGCAATCTGTTACACAATCGACCACAAACGGAAGCGCTTCCGCTTATGGAACCGGCGGCTCCGCCTACGGGCGCTATTCTGAAAACACCACTTCGGTTACGAGTGTTCCCGATCAACAAGCGCAGCAGGATGCCGCAAACCGCATAGCAGCGAACAATACTGCCGTGGCAGCCACATCGCAGGAAGTCAGCACCCGTTCTCTCCAACCCACTACTGTTGCGCCCGGCAAATCCGTCGAAGGCAATGTCTACTTTGAACACGCACGTAAGATCGGAAGCTCGGAAGTCTTGATTCCCGTCAACGGAGAAGTATTCGATTTCGATTTTGAATGGAAATAGGCAGGGTAGCTCCCGAATGGGGAGGCTGTCCCGGTCTGCCCCGCCGATCTCTTCAATACTGGGATACCACTCGGGAGGTAGTGCGTGTCCACTCTTGCGGAAAACGAACTTAATGCATTTCTCGCCGGTTTACCTTTGTACAAGCGTAAGGAGCTTGAGCAAGGCCCCTCCGCTTTCTCTTCTTACTCTCAGGAAGAGCAGAGCGCTTGGACTGAATGGATGACGAATACGCCGGTAGAACATGATGTGCTTCGGCAAGAGTATGTGCGACTACTTCAGCGCGTTCCTGCAAGGCTGAGAGACTACGTGAGACGCGAGAGGCGGGAAAACGACCAGATCTTTGCGGCGTATCTGCCGAAGATTCCAGCGAATCGACCGCGGAAAGATTCCCTTGCAGATGAGGCATTGCAGTTAAAGAATGCCGGCCATTCCTACAAGCAAATTGCAATTCGCCTGAAAGTAATGCGCGAAGATGGGAGCCCGAACGGGGAACAGATCCGAGGGCTTCTGAAATCCAGAAGGCTCAAGGCTCGCAAAGCTGATTCACCCTCGGGAAAAAACCAAAACTAGTTTTGTCCACGGAAAAAACTCCCACGCGAATTGTCCATCTTCTCAGGGCGCGATTCCGCGCTCATTATTACCAATAGAAGCGTTACTGCGAGAGCAAACGATCATTCATAGCGAGGAGATGAAACATGAAACGAACGAGAAATGCTACGAAGCCCCAACTAAGGCTGGAAGAAGAACAGGCTTGGTCTGGGTTCCTATCTGCGGCTCCGCTGTTTGCGGAGGAGAAAGTTGCTTGCTGGCACCAAGGTCCAGAGCCGCCTGATGTTCTTTGTACAACCGTGTCGGGTAGAGTGGTCGGTATTGAACTGACCGCATGGGTGAACCAAGAACAGATTCAATCCGGCAAAATAAGAGAAAGATTTGAAACCGCTTATCTAAGCAACGTTGCCAGCGAACGGGAATCACGCCCTGCCAATATTGGATGGATTTGGCTCTACGACAAGCATCACAGCATAAAGCCAGTGGAGAAGACAGCATTCCGTCAGGAACTCTTTGCTTGTATCGCGGAACAATCCGTCATAGCGGAACTGGATTGGGAAGATCCACAGGGAGCACCTGTGACAAATTTCGATCTGTATCCAAGGTTGAAGAAGTATCTCGATTCAGTCTGGATCTTCCCACGGGATCGAATGCCAAGTCTAGCACCGGACGGCAGGTGGATATTGTTTGAGGAACCTGGCGGTGCATATACGCACAAGTGGATGGTGAATGCCGCCATCGACCGTATCCGTGCAAAGATCGATAAGTATGGAAAACTTGCTTACGATCTTCGTGCCCGGCATGGGCTGAACGAACTCTACTTGCTCTGCCACTACGACGACAGGGCGCTTCAATACAACAC
>JBEKQO010000512.1:0-3192 GCA_049519635.1 Terriglobia bacterium
CAGCATGCTCCCTAGCTTCGACCGAGTACTCATTGTCCATCGTCGAACTTGCGGCTGTTGCTCGGTAGCAGTGTCCAGGAAGGTCAACACATCATTGCGATCCAGCGAGAAATTGGCCGTGTTTGTGTTTGGGCAGATTGCCTTTGTCACGAAATCGAAAGTTAGCCGATCGCGAAGACAGAAATACAAGTAGCTTAGCGAAGTCAACCGAGATTGGTCTTGACTGGTTGCGGCAATGACAAGTTCATTGAGCACCCAAGTGGGGGTCCCGGTTAGGAAACGATATTGGAACGCGCTCCAGATATGACGTCGGGTATTCCACGAACCCTGATGAAGGATTTTCCCTGCGAGTACCCCTTCACGGATCTCTTGTGTCGTCGCGCCGGCCGAAAACGCTTGGAGGATCCGGCGGGACGCCTGCAGCAATGCCCCCTGCTTCGTGTACCGAGTGCTGTAGGGGCCGAGATCGCGGATTTCCACCCGGAAATCATGTACATGCATGCTGAGGCCATCCATCGGCAATGGGCATATCGGGCCCCTTGCCGTCGTAGAGACGCTGATCCCATCGTGACAGGACCCCCAAAATTGATGAATCTACGTTGTTTACCATGATAGAACCAATTTCTGAGCCGAGCGTAAAATGCTCAGACTAAATATGTTTTCGATGGCGAACGCGCGTCTTCGCGGGCGGATTTCGCCGCTCGGAGCTTGCCTTCGTCAATCTATGACCTCAAGTCCCCAGCCGACGGTGTCGTCGTCAGCGTCCCCCAGTCGAAGACGGACCAGGAGAGCGCCGGACGCGAAGTGGGTCTGTCCTTCGGAACCAGTCAGGATACGTGTCCGGTCCGGTCTCTCCGACAGTGGCTCGCCGCTTCCGGAATTCCTGATGGTCCCGTCTTCCGGTCGGTCGGCCGCTACGGACATGTCGCGCAACGCGGCCTGCACAGAGACTCTATTGAAAAGCTCCTGAAGAGAGCTGCAGCCCGGGCCGGAATGAATGTTAAACCGCTCGGCGGGCACTCGCTCCGCGCAGGATGCGTCGCCAGCACCAGCTGGGAGTCCGTCGCATCGACGATCCCCACCACCCACGAGGATATCGGGAGATCTGTTCAAACGCGGAAATGCGAAAACTGTTGGACAAGACGACTGTGGTCCAAGATGGGGACTGTGCGATCTGCAATGAAAAATTCACCGACTACGGCAACATCGTACCCGATCACATCGATCCCCGCGGCATGGGCGCCGCCTGGCGGGACGACCATCCGGGAAACATTCAGGCGGTCCACTGGTGGTGCAACGGGGAGAAGGGATCGACCAGAGGATGATCTTTGGCCGGTGCGCTAAATTTCTCTCGCACCCTGGCCGGATATATCCTGAAACCCGCAAACGTGATCCACATCACGCTGGCATAAAGAAGTTGCCTGCGGCGTTCATCAATACCGATCCGGCCAGAATCATAGCCTCGTAGTGCGCAAGCGCCAACGCGATTATTACACGCGCTATCCAGAACTCCTTTCAATTGTTGACTTTCGCCTAACCTGCGCTTACTCTTTCCGGGTGATTTCCTCACAGGCTAATTCAACGCGCTATTCTCGGTGTGTGTTCTTTCGGAGCTTTTTCTACTCGCCAACCCTTATCCCGAGGAATCGACCATGGCTCTCGACAACGAACTCGTAGTCGATCTCCTCACATACATCGAGCAGGTAGAGAAACTCAAGATCAAACCCGCATTCTCCGTGCCCACTGAGTATTTCGCCGCCCACCAGCACGAGTTGAAAGGCCTCCCGGAGATCCGGTTCAACGTTCAGGCGGAAGGTGAGGACGTGTGGCTCTGTATTCCGCGACTCAAAGAGATTCCAGCCCCCGAGCCCGATGAGAAACTCGCCCCTTGGATCACCATCCACAAGACGCCGGCAAAAACGCCGGAACTGAAGCCCTCTATTGAGACGCCCGCGATCTCGGAAACTCCGGATCAGCAGAGGGCGCGAGCCGAGATCCACGAACTCTTTGATTGGTACGTCGAGAACCAGTGGACTCCCTGGGCGACTGCGGAACTGCCCCGCCGCAAGACGATCCACCGCTATAACCAGGTCTTCGCCATCCAGCAGGCGATCGCCAGCGATGGCGCCGACACACCCCTAGAGCTGGTCTGGGGCATCGGTTTAGCCCTCTGGAAGAAGGAAGGCAAGGGGAGCACTCTCAAGTACCCTCTGATTACGCAAGGCTGCGAGATCAATCTCAATCGCCACACATTCGATCTGGAGATCAGACCCCGCAACGTCGATGCCCGAATCGAGTTGGACTGCTACGCCGAGATGGAGGTGTCGGGTGTGACGCAGGTGGAGGCGTTCTGGAAGAGCGCCATCGACAGCACCACGAATCGGGTCAATCCGTTCGAATTCTCGACCTTCGAACCCACACTCAAAACCGCCGTAGGCTTTCTTGATCCCTCCGGCTCTTATGAGGTTCTGGCCGAGGACCCAACCCTGCCTGCAGCAACGGACAAGCTTAAGGTTACGAGCACGTGGGTCCTTTTTGCCCGCAAGCGCACGGCCACAATCTTCCTCGAGGATGTGAAACGTCTGAAGGAGAATGTGAAGGAAGTCCCCACCCTTCCACCTGTAATCCGCAGCTTTGTGGTGCGCGGCGACGAGGAGTTGCGCGTCCGAACCGAGCGCGTCTTCCGCGGCCTGCTATCGAGCGAAGCTCCGTCCGACGCTGCGGAACTCTTCTTCCCACTTCCCTACAACGATGAGCAGGTCGCAATCGTTCAGAAGCTCGAGCACGGTGATGGAGTGGTGGTGCAGGGCCCACCGGGTACCGGAAAGACGCACACAATCGCCAACATCATCAGTCACTACCTGGCCGCGGGCAAGCGCGTACTGGTCTCTTCGAAGGGAGAGACGGCGCTTACAGAAGTAATAGGCAAACTGCCCGAGCGGATCCGCCCGCTGGCTGTAGGCCTTCTGTCGAACGAACGTGAAGGCATGAAGCAGTTTGAGCACTCAATCCAGACCATCGCTTCAACCGTGACTGCACTCAATCCCCAACGTTCCAACCGGGAGATCAGCCGGCTCGAAGATCAGGTCAACCGCCTTCATTCGAAAATCTCGCAGATCGATTCCTCGCTAAGAGCACATGCAACGAAGCATATGCGCACTTACAAGTTCCAGAGCCGGGAATCCACGCCTG
>JBEKQO010000513.1:0-3191 GCA_049519635.1 Terriglobia bacterium
AGTTGCATTAGAAAGCGATATTAATCATGGCCCTCGGAAGGGCGGGGCTTTAGCCCCGCCGTCGCAAAGTGGAAGGTTGAATTGGCCTTTAGGCCCTGAAGCAAGCTCGCTTCAGGGGCTAAAGCCCCTAAACCCCTCCTGAGTTCTGCGGCGGGGCTGAAGCCCCGCCCTTGCATCCGCCGACATGAAATAGCGCTAATTTCGGCAACGAAGCACTAGGTTGTGAATCATCCAATCTGATCGCTCTGCCCGGTCGTCAGAGCTTGAATTCTCGGGCGGCAGCGAAAAGGGCCTGAACGTTTTCGTCCGGGGTGCCGTAATCCATGTTGATGCAGCACAGGCCGACATTCGACTCGCGCCCCGCAGCCCGCAGCAGCGCCAGCGCATCGCTCCGCGCTTCCTGTGCCGTGCCGCTCAGGAGACGCACCGGATGGAGCCGCAGGTTTAAGAACGCATCGGGCAGAGCAGCGCTGCATCGGGCCACATCGCTTCCCCATCCGACATCGTAGAAGACCGCGCTGGTTTCCGCATACGCCGACGCGAAGAGGTGCAGATTGTCGCCGCAATGGTGGATCCCCAGTGGGGGCAGGCGATTGGCGAGGTAACGATGCCAGGGCAATAAGCATTTTCGGTAAACGGCAGGTGAAATCATCTGCGCCGAGCAGTTCCCCTCGATGTGGATGCGCGGGTCCACATTCACGATTGATCGGTTCAGTGCGACCGAGGAGGTTCCGGTACGGGCGCGGAGGTACCCCGCCAGCGCCGCCTCCGTTTCCGCGACGACAGCAAAGAGATGATTCACCAATTCTTCGTCCTCTAGCAAGTCAATAAACAGTTGTTGCCCCCGCAATTCCAGCGCCGTGTTAAACACGCCGGCCGTGTTGAAATCGCCGATAACCTGCCCGAACTTCTTCTCGATCGCATCCATGTCGGCAATCAGGCGGTTCATGGGCCAGGTGGTTCGAATATCCGGAACGCGTAGCGCCTGGATTTTCTCCCGCGTCAGATTTATGGGGACCGGCCATGCCGCCTCCCGTTGCGAGAAGCGAATCTCCACACCCAGCAATGCTGGGAGTACAAATCCCCCTGCGATGTGTTGCGATCCCACAATGGGACGCGGTTGCGGGTCCGCCTGCCCGATCCCAAAACGCTCATACAGGGCAACGCGCATCGCCACATCATTGGCAATGCGTTTATCGCGGCCGAGGTAGAAGGATTCGTCGAAGGAGATGCCGTAGTTGCCAAACCACCAGTTAGGATTGAAGATCACTTCGACCGGGATGCCGGCGCCATGCGGGGTCATTGCGCGCTTCCTTGGGTGAATGGATTCTGACAACTTGGGCGTTTCGCCCGGGGGCACAAGACTCGGAGCCCCGATTCAGATCTTTACTAATTCCTCGATGAAAACGGGGCGCTTTTGCTCGATGCTCCGGCGCGCGGCAATGGGCAGCAGGCACTCTAACGCGGCTTCGCGCACCGTGATCCTCTGGTGCAGTGGGTCCGGCACGGGGCCGCGAAAAATCGACTGGTGCAACCTTTCGTCGGAGCCCCAGTGGCCGCCGCCACCACCCTTACCCACGGTCAAGGTCCTGGATTCCTTGAATAGCGGGGTGATGCGAATATCCGCCAACCCCTCCACCTCCCAGGGTTGCGCGTGGTAAACCCGCGCATCCAGCCGCCCTTTGGTCCCGTTGAAGGCAATTCGGTATCCCTCATAAGGCATGAAGGCGTTAAGCGAAAAACTCATCATGACGCCGGTGTGATAACGAAGGTTCATGGACATGGTATCCCAGACGTTGATATCGCGCCGGTAAACGCAGCCGTCACGCCAATACCCGTCTTCCGACTCGGCATTCACGTAGAAATCCATGGCGAACTTGTTCTGGGTGATGTCCCAGTAGAACTCACACTTATCTTTGTGCGGACAGCCCCGGCAGCGCTCGCTCCGATACTCGCCGTTGTAACCGTAGCGCCGCAGCGCCCCGAAAGCCTGGACCTCCGCCGGCTCTGCTCCCAGCCACCATTGCACCAGGTCGAGGAAATGGCAGCCCTCGGAATTCAGCAACGAGCCGTTAAACTGCTTGAATCCGTGCCAGCGCCGGAAGTAGGAAGTGCCGTGATCGGTGTTCAGATAAACGTTGTAATCAATGGAGGTAATGATGCCGATCTCCTCCGAGTCAATGATCTTCTTGATGGCTTCCGCCTCCGGGCTGTAGCGGTAGTTTTCCGCGATGATGAGCTCGCGGCCGGTGCGCCGCTGCGTGTCGAGGACTTCCTGGACCATCTTTTCGTCGGTCGCCATGGGTTTCTCGCTGATGACATCGACCCCCAGCTCGAGCGCCCGGCAAATGTACTTGGCATGAAAGGAATCAACCGTGGTGACGATCACGCGGTCAGGAGACGTCTTCCGAATCATCTCGTCAAATTCCGTATCCCCAAACAGGGGGCAATTAACCCCGATGTAGTCCCTGGCCACTGCCAGGCGCTTCCGGTTGATGTCGCAGAGCCCGACAAACTCCAACACATCGCCGTAGTTACCTTGCAGGCTCTTGCCCCAGTTGGTGCTGCCCCTCTCCCCGGTCCCCACCAGCACCATCCGCAGCCGGCCGCCGTCACGCTTAGGTTTGCCGGCCGCCTCCTGACTCGCGCCCGGCTCAAGCGCCAAGCCGACGCCGCTGGTCGCCGCGGCCGCGAGAAACTCCCGCCTTCCCCAATGCGCTGCTTGCTTATCCATGGGTCAACCCTCCCTGACCGTTTATTTTGAATGGGGCATTGCTCCCTAGTGCCAAGTTGCATTAGAAAGCGATATTAATCATGGCCCGCGGAAGGGCGGGGCTTTAGCCCCGCCGTCGCAGGGTGGAGGGTTGAATGGGCCTTTAGGCCCTGAAGCCAGCTCGCTTCATGGGCTAAAGCCCCTAAACCCCTCCCGCGTTCTACGGCGGGGCTGAAGCCCCGCCCTTCCATCCGCCAACGTGAAATAGCGCGCATTTCGGCGACTAAGCACTAGTTCACGCCTCTATCTCGACCTTGCCCAACCTGGGTTCGCACCGGAAAGAGCATCGAGAGCGATGGGTCCGGCACGGTCCGCACTCGATCCAGATTAAACCCCTCCGCGCGAGATTGGATGTGGCGGAGGGGCGCTGCGGATGGAGGCAAGCTATTGTAACCTTTCATGCCTGTCAAGAAAAACT
>JBEKQO010000514.1:0-3167 GCA_049519635.1 Terriglobia bacterium
TCGGGAATGGTCTGCGGTTGCCTTGTACGCTAATGGAAGGACCGGATTTACGCTCGCCGGGTCGCAGGATGACATCGAGTGCCTGATGTGAGCCGATGGACTTGCCATAAATCCATTTATTGCCCGCGATTGCCGTGACTCGTCTCATTCGTTAGGTCATTCGCACATTATGGATAATCCAAAGGTCTTCATCAGTGTGGGAAGCAACGGTTCGCAGATCCAGCGTGATGCAACGGAGATCATTTTCTCCTTGATGACAGGGGCTGGCCTTTCTCCCCGCCAACTGGAGAAGAACGAATGGTCGTCTGAGCAACCGCTTCGCGCCATTCGGCGAGTCATCGAACAATGTCATGGCGCAGTTATCGTGGCATTCACTAGGTACGAGTTCACTTCAGGAATTGAACGGGCAAAGGGCGATGCCACTATTGCGCTCGGCGTGACCCACTTTCCGACGGTTTGGAATCAAATCGAAGCCGCTCTCGCCTACGGACGAGACATTCCGCTGCTCGTCATCTGTGAGAAGGGTCTAAGGGAAGACGGACTGCTCGAAGGGAGGTACGACTGGAAGATCTTTTGGACAGATTTCACGACGCCAGACCTTTACTCAGAACGATTTTCGGGCTTCTTGCAGTCCTGGAAAAAGCGCGTTGATGATCACGTTAAGGCTGCCATAATTGGGCATGAATCATCTGAATTTGATATCACGAAGCTCAGCTTGAAGAGGATTCTTGGAGCATTGACTTTGCCTCAACTCTGGGCCCTGTTGGCCGTTGTAGTCTCGCTGCTTAGTTCTGTTGCTGCAGTATCATATAGGTTTGGGAGTGGCAAGTGGCCATGGCATTAGCAGGCCATCCGCGATTTGGAGTATCGACGGATCTAAGAGGCGTTTTATCCTGTCGAGCACCATGATCAGGAGACGGTCTCTTGGAAAGTGAATGCCCAAAATAGCTCTGCTGGTGAGCAACTTAAAACAATTTTTGTCCTGCGATTAACTTCGTTATAATCTCTTCCAGTTGATGCACTTTGAGTTGGTTCATCTACTCCGTTGTGCGGCATCCGCCGCTCAACGAGCAAATCGATCCTACTCAAAGTGGCTGGTTTTGAACTGACCCCCGACCCGTCGTGGCTGGTTTAGGGTGACCCCTGACACAAAGGCAGACGCGCCACGCCCAAAGCCTACGTTTGATGAGCCCGTAGCAAAGAACGCCAGAAGCAGGGGAAAGAATGGCTGGCAAGACTCTCTGCCAATCGTGGTAGTGGACGACCTGTCCACTGTGATAAGCTTGGATTCCCGTGATCGCTCCGAAAGCGCAGAAGACGGCGTAAAACCCAAACACAAAGATCAGAGCCTTCATTGAAAGACCGTCTATCGAATGCCCTGCAGGAGCATGCGCCCCTTCATTGCTGCAATAAATGTTGCTGTGGACCTTATACCGACACCCGAGAGAACACCACTCAACTACCTGTCGCGTGGGCACGCTTTGCGTTAGAAGTCTTCGAGGCTTTGTGGCCGGCCTTTCTCTCAAAATAATACTTCGCGGGGATCGATAGCCCGCTCATGGGCCGGCCATGCGCATGCACCGCCTGCCAGCGAGCGATCTTGGCGAGAGCGGTCTGCAATTTTTGTTCAGTAATCATAGCTTTTCCTGGACGACATAATGACGCACTTTCTGGGTTTGTCCATCCCGACGGATGGTCCTCCAGCCAGGCTTTCCGATTAGAGCGAATTTAATACCTTTTGGGAATACAACTTCCCGCTGTTCGGGAAATTTGGCTCCAATCGCCCGAAAAATGGGAGCCAGGTCGCGAGCGGAGCGGGGTGAGCTAATTTCCCAGAGTGCACCGTGCCTGTTTACGAATTCTGCGCGACATGCGATCCGGCGTGACCGGCTGGCACTCATGCCGACACGTGTGTTAACAAACACGGCCCTCGTTTCGAGTTCCCGCCAAAGTCGCTTGCGGCTACGGGCGGAGGCGAAATACCAACCGCGCCAAACTGTCTTCCCACTGGTTTCGGGCTGAAGATTTTTTAGTAGGACGCCCATCGTTTCCCTCCATACTCGCGCCTCCGACGATTCCGAGATGATCAAGTGCTTGAACGGGTTCTCATCGTCACCCCACAGTTTCAGGGCGCGGGTCACCGGACTCCCAGGCTCGCGAGCCAGCACCTCCGCAGCCTCCGAGACAGGCACATTTGGATACTTCAACAGGTCGGCGGCAGCTTTGATGTGTTTCTTCCCCTTCATGCGATGTTTCTGGAAATGTTGGGTTATCCGTCAGGGGCATTGTTTGCAAACTGATGCGGCTGAATGCTGATTTTATTCACGGAATCACTAGAAATGAACCTTTGTTGCCTGAGCCTCGCTGTGTTCCTGCCGCAGGTGCCCGCAGGTTCGCATCGCCACGGCACCGCCGTCTGAATGCCCAAGCCAGCGGGAAACGGTGGGAACATCGACACCGGACTCAATGCACCAAGTGGCGAAAAGTTGCCGTCGATCGTGATGGGGGATCGGCATCACTCCTACGGCCGAGCATGCGGATCGGAGCGCGCCCTTGCATTCACGAACCCGGAGGATGGGGAGATCGGCGGGCTCCAGGCCCCGCCGGCGCCGGATCTCGACGAAGAGTCCAGCCAAAGGAGGAGAAACTGGAATCACGCGCTCGCTTGAAGTCGACTTGGAGCCAGGAATCGCGAGGCGTCCCTTTTCGACATCAAAGTCGCGCCACTTCACGGCATTCGCCTCGCCAATCCGGGCGCCGGAGAATGCCAGGAATCGAACCAAGTCGGCGCAGTCCTTCGACTGCCGAGCTCCGGCTTCCGAGACTCTTTTGACGATGGCGTGGAATTGGGCGACAGAAGGCAATTCCAACCGCTTTTGCCGCATCTTGGCTTTGGAAACGCCCTCCAAGGGGTTCCGGTACGCCATGCCGTATTCATGGGCGATCTCGAAAATCGCCGCAACGTATCGACGCACTTGTTGAATGACGACGACGACATGCCCTTGCGGACCGTCTTGGCCTTCGGCGCCACGAACCCGGCTCCATTCCGCAGAGCCGTGGCGGCCCATTGCCAGCCATCTGTGGGTGTTACCCGTCGTTCATCGATAAGCGGCAGATCCCTCCACGTCTTCATAACCGCCTTCACCGCGATTTCCCGGCGGGATCTC
>JBEKQO010000515.1:0-3166 GCA_049519635.1 Terriglobia bacterium
AGGAGGTCGCGTTGAACTGGTCCCTGATTGCCATGGTCAACAACGACTCCGTTCTGCGGCGCACGCTTCTTGCTTCGCCGGCCATCACGCCGCGCTGCCAAGTAGTGACGAAGCGTGACTTCGATTGCGCCGGGCGGGCGTACAACGCCGGCCTGCAAGAGGCGGAACACGAGATCGTAGTCTTGGCGCACCAGGACGTCTATTTGCCCGAGACTTGGCTGGCAGATCTCTCGCAAGCGCTGGCGCTGTTGGCCGCGAAAGATCCGCAGTGGGGCGTACTGGGCGTATTTGGAATTGCGAGCAACCCAAGACAGCCGAGCGGGTATTGTTATTCGACCGGACTGAAAAGCGTCCTCGGACATCCCTACTCGCATCCGATAGAAACAGATTCACTCGATGAACTGGTTCTGATTATGCGCCGCTCCTCCGGCCTGCGTTTTGACGAAGGGCTGCCAGGTTTCCATTTGTATGGAACCGACATCTGTCTCCAGGCTCGAAGCAAGGGTCTGAAGAACTACATCATTCCGGCTTTCTGTATCCATAACAGTAACGGCGTGAAGTCTTTTCCAGTCGATTTCTGGAGGGCGTATCTGTTCCTCCGGCGCAAATGGTGGAGCTACCTGCCCGTCCGAACATGCTGCACGACAATCACGCGGGGATGCCTTCCCGCGCTCAAGGCAATTGCCCATGACCTATCCGACTCTCTGTCAGGAGCCCGCAAGGTCGGTACCCGCGTGGAAGACGTTGCAAACCTGTATCGCCATCTGTCTCAGAATTCTGACTTAACCTAGCCATGTGTGCGCCAAGTTTTCCAGTTGGCGAAACTGGCGCCAATACCTCCGGAGCCTCAGAGTCATGCCCGATCAGAAACCACTACGGCTGTGCCTGATTGGCGCCAGCTTCGAAACCGACAACATGGGAGTCAGTGCCCTGGCCGCGGGGGCGATCAAGTGCGCTCTTCATCAATATCCAGACGCAGAGGTATTTTTCCTGGACTATGCGAAGCAACCATCGCGTCGTACGATTCGAATTGGCGAGCGGGAAATTACCGTTCCGTTGGTGAACATGAGATTCTCAAAGAAGGTGCACCTGGCAAACAACATTTCAACCCTTCTTTTGCTCGCACTTCTTCTGAGGATATTTCCATGGCAAGCACTGCATCGCTGGGTTCTCAAACGAAACTCCTGCCTGAAGGAAATCGTACAAGCAAACGCGGTGTTGTCGGTGGCGGGAGGCGACAGTTTCAGCGATATCTATGGCATGGCCCGTTACATTTATGTGACGTTGCCCCAGGTACTGGTAATTTTGCTTGGCAAGAAGCTGGTTCTACTGCCACAGACCATTGGCCCATTCAAATCAGGGCCGGCAAGGGTCATTGCACGGTTCATCCTGCGCCGGGCAGAGCAAAGTTATTCACGTGATCATCGCGGCGAAGAGACAGTTACATCACTACTTGGGGCAAGTGAAGCGGCGAAAGTGACGTTCTGCTACGACATGGGGTTTGTGGTGGATTCCGCACAACCGGTTGCCCTGGATGTGGTTGGCTTGCCATCGAAGTCCCAACCCCTGGTCGGCCTCAACGTAAGCGGCCTGCTATGGATGGGCGGTTACACGAAGAAGAATATGTTCGGCCTCAAGGCAAATTACCCAGACTTACTCTGCCAACTCATCGAGGGATTTGTCCTTGGGAAGCATGCAAGCGTCTTGCTGGTTCCGCACGTTTTTGGATCAGGAGAAAACGCGGAATCCGATGTGCTCGCCTGAGAGAAGATTTACGACCGCCTGCAAAGCCGGTATGGCAACAGGATCGGATACATTCGAAGCCGTCACGACCAGGCTGAGATTAAAGATGTAATTGCCCAATGTGACTTTTTCGTCGGCTCTCGCATGCACGCCTGCATCGCGGCACTCTCAAGACAGGTGCCGACCGTGGCCATTGCTTACAGCGACAAATTTGCAGCGGTGGTGCAGACCCTGGGCTTGCAGGGAGTCGTGGCCGATCCGCGGGTAATGTCAGACCCGGAGATTCTGGCGGCGATCTTCAGCGCTTATGATCAACGAGCTTCCATCCGGCGGGAGCTGGAAACAGCGGTGCCGCGGGTGAAGAAAACCGTATTGAACCTGTTCGCGCATCTCGCTCTCCTTCCCGTCGAGAAGGAGCAGACTGAGCTGCCGCAGGTCGCTGTCGCTAGTTCATGAGCTTCGCCGGCGCACAAGTCGCGACACAAGGTTCATTATTCCATCCGCGCTTCGTTGGCGCCCAGCCAGTCTGAATCAAGAAAACCGCCTTTGTCCTTCTGTTTGCGGCGAGACCGCAGGAGCTGTTGTTTATGAAATACCGGCAATTGGGAAGAACAAAACTACAGATCAGCGAGATAGGATTCGGCGCCTGGGGCATTGGCGGGACCTCATGGATTGGGGCCGACGATGATGCTTCGGTGCGGGCGCTCGTGGCTGCGCGCGATGCGGGCGTCAATTTCTTCGATACCGCGTTAGTGTACGGACAGGGCCACAGTGAGCAGTTGCTGGCCCGCATTTTCGGAAATTCCAAGGACGTGATCATCGCCAGCAAGGCGCCTCCCAAGAATAGAAAATGGCCCGCTCCCTCTGGGATATCTTTACAGGAGGCCTTCCCTAAAGATCACGTGCTGAACTGCCTCGATGCGACACTGAAAAACCTGCGGCGCGAGGCCGTCGATCTCTACCAATTCCACGTCTGGTCTGATGAGTGGGCGAGCGACCCGGAGTGGCTGGACACGGTGGTCGAGTTGCGCCGTTCTGGCAGAGCCCGGTTTATCGGCATCTCAATCAACGACCACGAGCCAAGTAATGTCCTGAGGGCACTCCAGACCGGCCTGGTCGATACGGTACAGGTCATTTACAACATTTTTGATGAATCGCCGGAGGACGAACTCTTCCCGTATTGTCAACTGCATCAACTCGGAGTCATCGCCCGCGTTCCATTCGACGAAGGCGGCCTGACCGGGGCAATCCGGCCCGGCGTCACCTTCCCCAAGAGGGACTTCAGGAATTCTTACTTTGCGGGAGATCGCGAAAAACAGGTTTGGGAGCGAGTTCAACACCTGATTGCCGATCTCGGCATCAGCCTGGGAGAGTTGCCCGGCTATGCGCTGCGTTTCTGTCTCTCTCATCCAGCGGTTTCTAC
>JBEKQO010000516.1:0-3166 GCA_049519635.1 Terriglobia bacterium
AACTGGCTAAGGAGCTCCAAAAGAACGTGTTCAGCTATCAAACCCTAAGAGATCTAGTTCTAAACTACCTCTATTTGTTCCCAGCCGACTACAGCATTCAGCAGTGGTCTGGCCAACTTTTGAACTTCAAAGCCAATACCTCGCCAATCCGAGGATCCTCAAGAAAGCTCTTGGAGGGTTAGGAATTGCATCAATGGGTTTTGTCGGAGTTGAGCATTACTCCTCCAAAACGCCCGTGTAGCCGGGAGGAATTCTGGTTTCACGCAAAATCGCCAATGCTCATTTCGAGCGCTTTCGGTCTTGAAAACGTGTATCGACCCGTTCGCAGCCGGAACTTCTGGCGCGGACTTCAGCCTCTCAGACAGTAGGTGATTGACCGCGACAAGGCGCTGGTCAACGCGGTCTCCATGAAAGCAGTTGCCGAAGAACGGAAAGGCTAGCTGGACCAGGATTGGCGCTTACGCGGCCTCGTCAAAGTCGTCGGATTCATCCGCTGGCTCATCTTCGGCAATTTCAGCAAGAATCTCTTCATCCTCATCCGCATCTGATGCGGGGACTGGAGCCGCCGCTGTTGCCGGCCCCGTATCAAACAAGCTGGCATTGCGTGCCTCTTGTTTCTTCGGTTCGGCGGGCCCGGGCGCTTGGTCAGCGGGCTTCCTTGTCTCAACCGCCGATGGCTCGGTCCGGGCCGGCGCGGTCTTCGGTGTCACCTTCGACCGGGCGTCCGCCTTTGCGGCCTTGGCTGCCGCCGCCATCTGATCCTTGGCGGTTTCAAGCGTGTTTCTCAGCTCGAGATGGGCGCCGACAAACTGGACCAGTGCGGAAGGCAAATCGGCGTCAAGATCTTCAGCCGCGCCAGCCACGCTAAGAGGCGTGGTCAGAGCATCGTTTTCGCTTTCGTTGAGCTTGCGGGGAATGACGTTGACGCGGATAGTGTCATCCTCCAAACGTGTCACGATTAGGACAACGGTCCTCTGCCGGAGCAGCGGACCCAGTTCTTTGAACATGGATACACCTTCCTGTGAGAATGAAACTGTGGCTTGGATTGTTATTGCTCGGGATCGTCCCAGCGCTGGGTGTATTTCGCTCCCAGAACAAGGGATTTTGCAAAAGCCTCACTGTCGTTTTCTCGCTTCCACAACAGTGAGTAGACCGTGTTTACGGCCGTTTTCATGATCCCCTTCATCTCCTCATCGGAGATTCGGGAATAAGCGTTGTCGGCACTGCAGGTCGGACAGACCTTTCCCGCGTGCAGATCCTCGATGGGACCATTTCGGAATGCCAACGCAACGATCATTTTGGCTTCGAGAGCCAGCACCGGGTCGACAGAAGATTTCTCCATGGTCCACCTGTATGCGAGACATTATCTCAGCTTCTTGAGTGCGACCGATGAAGTTCTGTGAGTGCGCTTCTGGATCTTTTTCCAGAGATCGGGATCGACGCCCAATACACTCACGCGACCTGTTGAAGCATTGTAGAAGGCCCCGTGATGGGTGAGAGTGCCGTAACGAAAGAGCCTCGCCAACATAGCGAGGGCGCTTGTCGCCAACACCTGATTGATGAATGGCTCCTGCCGCTCTAGCGCCTCCGCCGCACTGCAACTGGGCAGCGGGTCCTCGCCTGCCTCCGCATCCGCAATCTCTGGATAGAGCTCCGCCACGGTTCTCAGCCGGCCCGCGTTTCGGCGGTTTGCGGCGTTCAACGGTTGGCCGAGTACATACTGGCCGCTGCTCGCGTTGTTGCCAAGGTCGAGCCAGTAGACGGTGCTGTCATTCGCCCGGGTGACTGCGGACATGATGGCCTGCCGCGCCGCCCGTGTATCGACACACCCAATAATCAGGTGAGGGCCTACCGAATTGGTTCTCAGCGAATCCTTGTGAAAGTGCTCGGAGTGCGCCTGCCACCTCAGACCCCAGAAGAGATTGACCCGGTTGATCAGGACAACGGCCTTATTCAGTCCTACATCGGCGGACGCAAACGGCTGACGGATGCAGTTGGTTTCAGTAACCTGATCCCCATCCGCCAACATCACGTGGATACCTCCGGCATGGCCCCACACTTTCATCGCCTGGTGGAGATAGGGCAGGCCCAGCAACACCGCGCTCCCGTTGCCTCCCGCGCCGGCAATCAGCACGCGGAGCGGTTGCCCACTGCGGCACAATGACTTCGGGAGAGCGTGTTCAGTGATCATGACCGCGCCTCTTTCCAGACAAGAACTCCCCTACCGTTTCCGGCAACTCAATCAGCGAATTACTGGGGAACTCTTCTTTGCCGGCGAGTTCCTTCCAAAGTCCCTCGAAGCCGCCGGGATGGCGCGTAAGTCTCCCGACGTTGCCATGCGTAAACTCGCTTTCATAGAAGCTCTGTTCCCATTGGGGAATGGAGGCGACGGTGGAGGCATCGGGAGCCCGCATCGATCCAAGGCAGACGCTCCCTGTGTCGTACACATTCCAGTAGGGAGCCACACAAAGCTTGGTATTGGCTGCGGGGCGGCGATTCTCCTTGAGCGCCCGGATCGAGAGCGAGTGATCCATCGCCAGCCAGACGAGAGCGGGTTGCGGGAAGATCGCGCCATTCATTCCGGCCATCTCGCCCTGCGTCGTTCCGAAGAACATCGGGCGCTTCTGTGGCGGCGTCCACCAGGCGATCAGACGCTCGGTGCGCGCGATCACGCTTTCGGGAAGAAACTCCGTCTGCACCCGGCCTCCCAGGGCTTGGACCAGCGATTGAACGAACTCGATGGTCAGAGTCTTTGCCGGACCGAGCGTTGGTTGCTTAGTGCGATTCTCTGCGTTAACTTCATGGTGGGTGATGAAGGTATTTCCGAAACTGCCGTTCTGGTTTTCCGTCGACCGATAGATCAGGAGAGCCTCACGCAGCGCGAAATGATGGTTCTGTCCGATGCTCACGTCGACCTGCATGAGTCTCCTCCTTCAAATCGTTCAGCAGCGCAATCAGGCTGGCAAGCTCCATGTTGACCCTGAGAAAGATCGCCATCGTGCGAAGAGCCGCGTCGAACTCATCCCCGATCTCCGGGCGAAAGCAGACCGCGCAAGCCGGCTCATTTGTGGTCTCGTTGTACTGTTCCGACTCATGATCGAAACAGGCCTCAATCGCGTCATTCTCACGGAAAACCAGCAACAGGCTCGGCACCGGAGGGTCGTCG
>JBEKQO010000517.1:0-3143 GCA_049519635.1 Terriglobia bacterium
ATCCCGGGGTGGTGCGACAAACAGAGGGAGGGGGCCGCCCTTCCTGCAACCCCCGAAGAGTGTCCTGGTGTGGTGAGAAATTCGGGCTAAGCCGGACTTCTACGAGAGGCTATCCGGTGCAAGCCGGCCTCTCCCAAGCCCTCCCGTCTGGTGCTTCCTGCCTCCTGCTTTCGGCTCGCCGCTCACCGCCTCCTGTCTCCCGCCTGCTTTGCAGCGTCTGCTGCGCATGGCCGTCAAATTGCTAGCCTATATACTGGAGGTCGGGGTCCAGGTGAAATCGCGCTCTCATCGGTACGAGGATTGCCGCCCCTTGTGGGCAGGGAAGGGGAAACGGGTGTGCCTCCTGACCCTGGCCGAGGGCTTGGGCTGGGTGGGATCGCCCCTTGGGGGCTTGGCTGGGTTCTCCGCGACGGGAGACGATCTCAGCGGCGCCTCCGTTCCCTTGGTGGCCGCTGAGGCGTTCACCCCGAGATTTCGAAGGAACCCCGTGCCCTCAGGATTGAAGGATTTAGGAAAAAGACCACACGGAAAGCGTGGGCCCGGGACGCCGCAGCGAGCAAGATTCGACCTCAGGGGAAGTGTGGCGGACTGCCAATTTGTCCGGGAAAATCAGAACGGGAGCCCGCACACCGAAAAATGTCAAAATGAAGGTCGACTCCGACAAGTTACTGAAAACAAAAGGGGAATAAAGTGACAAAATGTCAGAAGCCGATGAGTTCTTGAAAATAAGCAGTTTAGCTGAAATGCCGATGGATTGTTGAAAATAATCGAGATAGCGCGATTCAAGGGCTCTAAACTCAAGAAAAACCCCTCAAATCCAACCTAGGCCGATAACTTACAGAAAATAAACAGCTTGTTTGCCGCCAAAACAGCATCGGCCCCTGGAATGCCGAGATGTTGATGAAAATAAGATTCTTAAATGCGTGGGGGGAGTCGGACGCCAAATGGCAGGGAGTCTGTGCTGGCGGAACTCGGGAATCGGGGCTGGATGCCCCTCACCCCCACTCCTTGCAAAACGTGGGGCCCCCTCCGCCTTGCGGTCCCCCCTCTCCCCAAGGGAGGGGGATGGAAATCAAAATCCCTCTCACTGAGGTAGGCTCGCCGTGGCGGTAGAGGGTGCCTGGCGGAGGGCGGTGAGGGGCCTTTTGAAGCCCCTCGACTTTGACGCAACCCTGCCCTCCGGCGCGAGGTAGTGTCCTAATTTGCGACGTAGCGCCGGGCTTTAGCCCGGCATGTGCCGCCCGAAAGGGCGGCGCTCCATTCAAAATAGGACACTACCCGGCGCGAATGGCAATTGAGGTCTTACGCCGGGTCGCGCTATAGTTTGTGGGAAGCTTGAGCGAGGAAGATACTTGCGCGAACAAACCCCTAAGCGGGATGCGATGATCGCGGTGGTGGCGGCGGTAGGCCTGCTGACCGCCATCGTCGTCATGGCAGGGGTGCTGGGGCGGGGCAATCTGCGCGCCCAGTCTCCGCACCCCGCTTCCACCGCCATCCCCGTGCACTTCACCGACGTACGGCAGGCGGCCGGAATCACCTTTCAGCACGACGCCACGATGAGCGCGGAAAAGGAATACCTGGAGACCATGGGTAGCGGCGTGGGCTGGATTGATTACGACCAGGATGGGCTGATGGACCTCTACTTCGTGCAGTCGACCGGCATGGAGTGGTACAAGCCCGCGCGGCCGCTGCGCTCCGCCCTCTATCACAACAACGGCGATGGGACGTTTACGGATGTCACGGCCAAGGCCGGCGTCGGCGCCGAGGGACTTTACGGCCAGGGTATAGCCGTGGGTGATTATGACAACGATGGTTATCCCGACATGCTGGTGACCGGCTATGGCCACACGATCCTCTACCACAACAATGGCGACGGAACGTTTACGGATGTCACGGCCAAGGCGGGAGTGGCGGACGAAGGAAACTGGTCAACCAGTGCGGGATGGTTCGATTACGATAAAGATGGCTACCTCGACCTGCTGATCTGCAACTACATCCAATGGTCGCCCCAGAACAACCTGTGGTGCGGTGAGCACCGGCCCGGCTATCGCGCCTATTGCCATCCTGATAACTATCGGGGCGAGCGGCTGAAGCTCTATCACAACAACCACGACGGCACCTTCACCGACGTCAGCGAGGCGTCGGGGGTGGGCAAGCCGGAAGCCAAGGGAATGGGAGTGGTGCTGGCGGACTTCAACAACGACGGCTGGCCCGACATCCTGGTGGCGAACGACACTTGGCCGAATTTTCTCTTTCTCAATAACCACGATGGGACGTTCCGCGACATCTCCTTCACCTCGGGGGTGGCGGCCAGCGAAGACGGGAAATATGAAGCGGGAATGGGTGTGGACGCCGCCGACGTGGACGGCGATGGCTGGCTGGACATCTACGTCACGCATTTGGATTTTGAACTGAACCGCCTCTATCGCAATAACCACGATGAGTCCTTTGATGATGCCACGTTCAGTTCCGGGCTGGGCAATAAGGCCATCCTGCTGAGCGGGGTGAGCGCCCGAATGTTTGATTACGACAATGATGGCTGGATAGATATCCTCCAGGCGAATGGGAGCATGATTGACAATATTAACCTCTATCACAGCGAGGTTTCCTGGAAAGAGCCCAAGCTGATGTTCCGCAACCTGGGCGCCGGCAAGTTTGCCAAGGTTTCGGAGCAACTGGGGGCCGACTTTATGAAGCCCACCGTGGGACGGGGCCTGGCGGTGGCGGACTTCGATAATGACGGCGACCTGGACATTGCCATCTCCAATAGCAATGACGCGCCGCAATTGCTGCGGAACGACGGGGGAAATGCCAACCATTGGCTGGAAGTCATGCTGGTGGGGGTGAAATCCAACCGCGACGGCCGCGGCGCCGCGCTGAAACTGGTGGCGGAGGGATTTGTCGAGTATCGGCAGGCGCAGGGGGGAATGAGTTACATGTCGGCGCAAGACCCGCGCATCCATTTCGGCTTGGGGCGGAGAAAAACCGTGGAATCTCTGCAAATCACCTGGCCTAGCGGGGTCGTGGATAAGCTCGCGAACGTGCCGATCAATCAGACCATCACCGTGAAAGAAGGCGTGGGGATTATTCCCCGGAACTTTCCCTCAATCAATGGGAAGTAACCTCAATGGGACCGCGGCCGT
>JBEKQO010000518.1:0-3121 GCA_049519635.1 Terriglobia bacterium
GCCGCCGCCGGGGCTCCACGAGTCACCGTCAGCCTGGATTCCACCAACCCGGAGAAGTTCACCCGGATCACGCGCACGCCGCGCTCCTATGAAAAGGTGATGGCCGGAATTGACGCCGCTCTGGAGGCCGGGTTGCGCCCGGTGAAGGTGAACATCGTTCTGGTGCGCGGCTTCAATGATGACGAGATTGTGGAATTCGCTCGCCTGGCGCGCCGCCGCGATATTGTGGTGCGTTTCATCGAGTTCATGCCGCTTGACGCCGATCACGCCTGGAAGCGCGAGTTGGTGGTCACGGCCAAGGAAATTGTGGACGCCATCCAGCCGGTTTTTCCGCTCACGGAAATTCCCCGCAACTCGCCCAGCGAAACCGCACTGCGCTATCGTTTCGCCGACGGACAAGGCGAACTCGGCATTATCGCGCCGGTTTCGATTCCCTTTTGCGGGCAGTGCAGCCGCATCCGGTTGACCGCGGATGGCAAGCTGCGCACCTGCCTGTTCTCGCTGAACGAGCACGACGTGCGCCACCTGGTTCGCAATGGCGCCACCGACCACGACATTGCCAGGTTTATGGAAAAAGTGGTGCACCAAAAGGAGCCCGGCCATCGGATCAACGAGCCGGATTTCGTTCAGCCTTCGCGGACCATGGTCTACATTGGAGGGTAGGGATTCGGGACACGGGATACGGCGCACGGAACACGGGACCTGGGTGCAAATTGCGGACGCCGCGGAGTTCATCATTACGCCGAGGCGACCCCTCACCCGACCTCCTTCGTCGGCCACCCTCTCCCCATGGGAGAGGGCTGTAGGCTTTGCTCCTATTTCAGATTCCTACGCCTGAATGCCGTATCCCGTGTTCCGATTCTCCGTTCTTAGGCTAAAATAGATACAGGGCAAATATGGCTACGGCAACTATCGACATGCTTCTCGCAAACTACGCTGATCTTTCGGCGCAGGAGATTGACGAGCGCATTACTCGCGCCAAAAACGAACTTGGCTCGCGGCTGGTGATTCTGGGGCATCATTATCAGCGCGATGAGGTGGTGAAGTTCGCCGACTACCGCGGCGATTCACTGCGCCTTTCGCAGCTCGCCGCGCGCCGCCGCGAGGCCGAATACATCATATTCTGCGGCGTACACTTTATGGCGGAGAGCGCCGACATTCTGAGCGGCGATCACCAGACGGTGATTCTTCCTGACCTGCACGCCGGCTGCTCCATGGCCGACATGGCGAATCTTGAGCAAGTGGAGGTTTGCTGGGAAGCCCTCACGGCGATGAACAGCGGCAAGATCGTGCCCGTTACCTACATCAACTCCACCGCGGCCATCAAGGCTTTTGTGGGATTGAACGGTGGCGCTGTTTGCACCTCCTCCAACGCCCGCAAGGTTATGGAGTGGGCGCGCGCGCGCGGGGAGAAGGCTCTGTTCCTGCCCGATGAGCACTTGGGCCGCAACACGGGCTACGGGATGGGAATTCCCCTCGATAAGATGGCGGTATGGAATCCGGGGGAGGAGAACGGTGGGCTCACCGATAGTGAGATTACCGAAGCGCGGATTTATTTGTGGAAGGGCCACTGCTCCGTCCACCAGCGTTTTCGCCCCGAACACGTCGAGCGCGTGCGCAAGAGCCATCCGGGCATTGGCGTGATCGCGCACCCTGAATGCTCCTGGGAAGTCTGCCAGGCGGCCGATGAGGTGGGATCGACGGAATACATCTTAAAGCGTATCGTGGAAGGTCCGCCGGGAAGCGCGTGGGCCGTGGGCACAGAAATTCACATGATTCGCCGCCTGGCTAACGAGCACCCCGACCGGCTGGTGGTTTCGCTCGACGACTGTGTTTGCATGTGCAGCACCATGTTTCGGATCTCGCCCCAGCATCTCTGCTGGACGCTCGAAAGCCTATGCTCCGGGCAGGTGGTCAACCGCATCAGCGTTGATCCTGAGACCAAACGCTGGGCGCTCGTTGCTCTGAATCGCATGTTGGAGATCAGGTAGCTGACAGCTTACAGCCAACAGCCGACAGTCAGCATAGACTAACGGCCGCGGCCTGGGAGCAGTCAACGCCGGTCCAACATGCGGGGAAGACACCTAATGGCATACGGTATCTACATGCTGTTAGCTGTGAGCTGTCAACTCCTTATGGCCGACAAATATTTTGATCGCCGAGAGGCGGAAGAACTTCTAATTACCCTCGCGCCTTGGCTTGAGGAAGCCCGAACCGAGAAACAGAAGATCGAGGCCTTCAAGAACAATTTGGCGCAGGTCGCGTCACGCATTATGGTGTTGGGCGGTACATTCCCTCCCCTTGCAGACCTGTTGCGGAAAAAATCCGAGCACGATGAGGCGTCTGAGCATCTGGTAGAGATCGTCAACCGCATTCAGGACTCCGGCGTCGTGGTGAAGGATCTCGACGTCGGCTTGGTGGATTTCCCCAGCCTGCTTGACGGAGAAGAAATATACCTGTGCTGGAAACTCGGCGAAGATCATATCGCTTTCTGGCACGGCATTGACGAGGGGTTCGCCGGGCGCAAGCCCCTTGACGATCCCGGCACAGAGCGCACACCGCCGCAAGGTCCCCGGTTGCAGTAAGGTTTGGCGCAGCCCTGAGATACCTTGGCACGTCTTGTGAGCATTAACCATGATTGTTAGATTTAATAGGGGATGACGATGAAGACGGTTCTTTCTATCGGTGAATTCGAAAAACTCCCGGAGCAGGGCGGCGGCTATGAGCTGGATGAAGGAGAACCCGTCTACGTCTCGCCGAACTTCCTCCAACAAAGCGAGATAATTTATCGGTTCTGCGGACTTCTAAAGAAATGGGCACAGGCGAATAATCACGGCTTGGTCGCCGCCGACACTTGGATCGAACTTGCCCCCGGTACAGTGCGTGCACCGGAGGTTGCCTATTTCCCGCGCGAGCGAATTTCCAATCTTAATCCCAAGCACGCATTGAAAGTCGTCCCGGCGTTGGCAGTAGAGGTCCTTTCGGCTTATAACACGGCACGTGAGATGAGCCGGAAGATTCAGCAGTATCGCGATGCCGGTATTGAGTTGATCCGGGTGGTTGACGCGGAGAAGTGCGAGGTCGACATTTACAGCTCACTCCCCCTGAAGACCCTTCGGCA
>JBEKQO010000519.1:0-3110 GCA_049519635.1 Terriglobia bacterium
CGAGATCCTTCGCGTAGTTTACCCTGAGCGGCAGGGCGAGATTCTTCGCTGCGCTCAGAATGACAGCGAACGGGCTCAGGATGACAGCATTATAGGGTTTTTCCGCAGCCTGTTTAGCCCCGCCGTTAGAGGGCCTTGCTGATTATTCCCGTGTCCCTCGCCCCTCGCAGCTTGCGGCTGCAAGCTGCGAGGGGCGAGGGACGGACAAAGGGTTGGAGGCGCGATTTCGGCGGGGCTGAAGCCCGCCCTTCCGGCAGCCCCCAAGAGCGTTTCAGCCTGGTGAGAAATCCGGGCGAAATCGGGAGGGGAATTAGCGGGTGCAGGAGCTCCGTGCTACGCCTATCCTGCCGGTAGGAATTGGGTCGGACAATTGGTCGCTTCTCCCTAAATATATTACCTTCCCGATGGGTGCCGTTCCGATGATGGAATGGATCATGCTGAACAATTACGTGGAGGACGGTGTCATGGTGAAATTGCGCGCCCCAGAGCACGCGGCACGACGCCGCGGAACTCGCGCCCCCGCACCCGCAGTCGGCGCTCCCGGTGAGGATCGAAAATGCCAGCTTCTGCCAAGGCTAGACAGGTCTCCAACCTCCTCACGAAGATCAAAAAGGGAGGCTGCACCCCAAAAGATGTTAAAAATGAAGAGTGGTCTGGATGGATTATTGAAAACAAAGGGGCTAAAAAAGTGCTCTGGATGAGTTGATGAAAATAAGCAAGTTCTACGTATTTAACGATATATCAATGAAAATAAGAGGGTTGCTTGTAAAACGGGACGGAACTGGTGATTTTTTCGAAAGGAAAGTGCGGTTGTCGCCCTTTGCCACCGGACGTGAAATGAAACGGCCAAGAGGGCAGGGGCGAGCGCTCACGAAGTCACCGTGCACTGCGGGACACTGGCCCGGCAGCACGATGGCCGGATACCTCGATCTGCCGCCGGCGGGAGGGGCAACGAACGCATTTATCCCTTGTTATGCTAGTGGCTTTATGGTAGGAATAGTTCGCCTGTCGATAGTCAACAGCTTCCTCATTGCAAGCGGAAAACCGGGGTTGGGAGTACGCTCGGATTGGCGGGTAGGTCATGGCGCTACGAATCCAAGGGTTCCGCGAAAGGAGATAAGGGCATGGCATTCTGTGCGAAGTGTGGTGCTCAGATGACCGAGGGAACAACGTTTTGTGGTTCATGCGGCGCGGCTGTGGGAGGGGTTGCTCCCGCTGGAGCGCCTTCCGCGGCGAGTACCGGATTGACCTCGAATGTGGCCGGGTGTCTGGCTTACGTTCTGGGATTCATCACGGGGATCATCTTCCTGGTACTGGACCCCTTCAAGAACGACAAGTTTGTTAAGTTCCACGCCTTCCAGTCGATTTTCTTCAGTGTCGTGGTAATCGGATTCACCATCGTGTGGTCGATCCTGTCGATAATTCTGGGGCTCATTTCGATGGGTTTCCTGGCAGGGATCATGTTTTTGATCAGCCTGCTCATCCACTTGGTGTTCCTGTGTTTTTGGATTTTCTTAATGTACAAGGCTTATCAGAACGAGTATTACAGCGCTCCGATTATCGGCGCCTTGGCGGCAAAGCAAGCGGGCCTATAAGCCCCCGCAACGAAGCAAGAGATCTCGAATTCGAAGGGGCGGCGCGACAAGGCCGCCCCTTGCCCTGGGTAGAAACTCCCCCATGCTCTCCTCCGTATTTCCTCTTGACAATTACAGGCAGCGAGCGCATTTTAGGTGGTTTCGCTCGCGTTGGTGAGGCCGGGCGTAACAAGAGGCGACGCCTCACCCTCAGGTCCTATGGCGGTTCTAGTTTGTTTTCACGATCGGTGTTTCGACGGAGCCTGCTCGGCGGCCGTGTTTACGCGCTTCTACCGGCAATGCATCGATGCCAAGGCGGAGTTTCGCTATCGCGGCATGATGCACCGCGCGGGGCAGTTGTTTGATGCCGGGCTGTTCGACGCGGACGAAAACGCGATCGTCGATTTCAAGTATTCCAGCTCCGATCGCCTGACGTGGTGGTTTGACCATCACCAGAGTGCATTTCTTACGGAGACGGATGCCGAGCATTTCCGGCGCGACCATAGCGGCAAGAAATTCTACGGGCCGGACTTCCGCTCCTGCACCAATTTCATTGCCGAAACTACCAGCAAACACTTCGGCTTCAAGGCTCCCGACCTGGAGGATTTGGTCCACTGGGCGGACTTGATCGACGGCGCGCAGTATCCGGACATTCGCACGGCGGTGGAAATGCGCGAGCCCGCCACGCAGTTGACCTTGGTCATCGAAGGGACGGACGAACCGGATTTCTGCATCCGCCTGATTCCGGAGCTTCTCTCCCGGCCGCTCAAGGAAATCGCCGCTCTGCCGCACATCCGGAAGGCGTTTGAAGATCTTTACGCCCAACATTTGAAATCCATCGAATTGCTTCGCGGACGGGCCTTCCTGCAAGATGGAGTGGTTTTCTTTGACGTGGCGGACCAGCACGTAGAGGGCTTCAACAAGTTCATTCCGTACTATCTTTTTCCCACTGCGGTCTATTGCGTGGGAGTAAGCTCGTCAAAGCAGCGGATCAAGATCGCCGTCGGCAGCAACCCCTGGAGCAGCGCCCCCAAGGGCGCCAACCTGGCGAGCATCTGTGAGCGCTATGGCGGCGGGGGGCATCCTAAGGTGGCGGCGATCTCCCTGCCACCGCTGGACCTGGAACGTGCGCGCAGCGTGGCCGCGCAGATCGTCCAGGAACTTCGCTTGAGCCAGAGTTAGGGGTTGAGGGTTAGGGTAAGGGACTTAGGCCAAGGGGCGATCGATGAAGCCCCGGGGACGGCGCGGGGCTTCAGAGACTAGCCGCAAATCCTCCATTCCTAACCCCCAATCCCTAATGCCTAAGCCCTGACCTACTGGCTTGATACCAAGCTTTGGCTGTGGTAAGAAGGAACAGTCATATCATTCCACCAGAGCCGCCACGTGGCGAAACAGGTTGGTCGTGACTGTCTAAAAACGGGGAAAGGCACCGGGGCGAAAGTGTAAGCAGCTTTGGGTTAAGTTCGGACTGAATCTCAAGCTGCACGCATACCTGCAAAGAGCAGTTCCACTGAGGTTACGATTGAGCGTGACTGC
>JBEKQO010000520.1:0-3087 GCA_049519635.1 Terriglobia bacterium
GTCCCCCCTCTCCCCAAGGGAGAGGGTTGGGATTTTGATTCTTATCCCTCTCCAGGGGGAGAGGGGGGACCGCAAGGCGGTGGGTGAGGGGTCTATTCGCAGATGATGCATTCGTAGCTCTGGACGTGTGCGGCACTCTGAACAATGACGGAACCCTGCCCATGCCCTCAGGGTGTTGGGGGTTCCGTGATAAAATGGCACGTTGGTATCGATGTAAGGCAGCGGTGAGGAGCATCGGGTAGCATCAAAGGAATGTCCATCCAAGGGAAGTTCCGGGGAGGAATTTGTGAAAGAGGAGCATCCAGACAATTTCGACGCAGAGTTATTGCTGCGACTTTACGATCTGCGGCGCGAATCCAAGTTGCGGCAGGGGCGCGAGTGGTTTATTCGCGAGTTTCAGGCGAAGACTTTTGATGACTACCTTGCGCAAGCCCCGATGGGTTCGGAGAACAGTGCGTTATTCCGCATGACGGTCACGTATTGGGACATGGCCGCTTCGCTGGTGAACCACGGGCTTATTAATGTGGACCTTTTCTTCGAAAACACGAGTGAGTTCTGGATTATTTGGGACAAGGTCAAAAACGTGGCGCCAGCGCTGCGGGAGAAAAACAAGAACCCCCTGGTTTGGAAAAACCTGCAAACGCTGGCGGAAAAGTACGAGCAGTGGATGGCGAAGCGGGCTCCGGAAGCGTTGGGCTCCCTGCGGCAGCGGCTGGCGGGCTCAGCGCCCAAGAAACCGGAATAAGAGCGGGTCCGAAATCCGATGTCCGGAGTCCGAGGTCCAAGGCCTAACGGACATTAACGAGGGTGACGGGACAAGTTATGCGAAGAAGAGCCCGACGATCAGGATTCTGAGTGTCCCCTTGGCCCCCAAGCTTTGATACAGCGACGCTCGTGAAACAAAAGGGGCCACGCGCGTTGGAACGTCTGGCCCCGTAATTCTTTTCAATACTCCCGGATGTTGGACCTGGACTTCCGACTCCGGACCTCGGACCTTTTTTAATTGGGTAACTTCACGGTAACGGTTTTGACCTCGGTATACTGCTGGAGGCCGTATTCGCCCAGTTCCCGCCCGATGCCCGACTGCTTGAAGCCTCCGAAGGGCGCCGCAGCGTCGAAGACGTCATAGCAATTGACCCACACGGTTCCGGCCCGCACGCTGTTGGCAACGGCGTAAGCCTTGCCGATATCGCGGGTCCAGACAGCCGCCGCCAAACCATATTCAGTGCGATTCGAGCGCTCCACAACCTCCTCAATGTCGTTGAATTTCAGAATGCTCATGACGGGCCCGAAGATCTCTTCCTGTGCGATCTTCATGTTGTCCTTGACGTCGGCGAATACGGTGGGCTCAATGAAGAAGCCGCGATTGCCCACGCGGTTGCCGCCGGCGAGCAGGGACGCCCCATCCTTCTTTCCCGCTTCGATGTAGCTCATCACTTTCTCGAACTGGACATCGTCCACCTGGGGACCTTGTTCGCTCTCGGGGTCGAAGGGATCGCCTACCTTGCGAGTTTTGGCGCGCGCCACGCTCTTTTCCACGAACTCGTCATAGGCTTTTGCTTCCACAAACAGGCGCGAGCCCGCGCAGCAGCACTGGCCTTGGTTGAAGAACAGCGCGAAATGGGCACCTTCGATGGCCGCGTCCATGTCCGCGTCGGCAAATACAATGTTGGGGCTCTTGCCGCCCAATTCCAGCGTCACGCGTTTCAGGTTGGACTTTGCCGCCGCTTCCATAATCAGATGTCCGACTTCCGTCGAGCCGGTGAACGCGACCTTGTCGATGCCGCGGTGCCAGGCGATGGCGGCGCCGGCAGTGGGTCCATACCCCGGCAAAATATTGACTACGCCCTCCGGAAATCCCGCTTCCAGAATCAGTTCCCCCACGCGCAGGGCGGTGAGGGGAGTCTGCTCAGCGGGTTTCAGCACCACGGTATTGCCTGCGGCAAGCGCCGGCGCCAATTTCCAGGCTTGCATCAGGAGCGGGAAATTCCAGGGAATGATCTGGCCGACCACGCCGACGGGCTCGTGGCGCGTGTAGCAGAAATAGTCTCCCGCAATGGGAATGGTCTTACCTTGGATTTTGTCAGCCCAACCTGCGTAGTAGCGATAGCAAGCGATGGTCAGCGGCAGGTCGGCGGCCTTGGCAACATGGCAGGGCTTGCCATTGTCGAGCGACTCGAGCCGGGCCAACTCGTCGGCGTTTTTCTCAACCAGGTCGGCAAGCCGGTGGAGCAACTTTCCGCGCTCCGCGGCTGCCATCCGGCGCCATGGCCCCTTTTCAAAAGCCGCCCGCGCAGCGTGGACAGCCTTGTCGACATCCGCAGCATCGGCTTCCGCCACGGAGCAGATTTCCTGCCCGGTCGCGGGGTTGATGGTGGGAAAGGACTTCCCCGAAGTGCTCTCCACCCATTGGTTGTTGATGAGAAGTTTCGTCGCCCGGACGGCGACTTGCGCCTCTAAGGCAGCAGTAGTGGTCGCCATAGATTCCTCCTTGAGTCTTGAATTGAAAAAGCCCAAATAAAAGTAAGAATTTAGGAGCTATACGGAGGGACATAAATTGTAGCGTCGATCTCCGATCGACGACGGCGGTCGGAGACCGCCGCTACAACCGGATGCGCAAGCATTTATGTTCCTCCGTATAGAAGTCAGGAGTCAGAAGCCAGAATTAGGATACCTTTCTCCTGATTTCCGGCTCCTGACTCCTCCAACTATGTTCTCATCCCGCACCAACTGGCCGCTAACCCCCAATCGCCTTTCGGAACTCCTGCGTGAGCGCCGGGGAGCGGGCTTGCCGACCGTAGACCTGACGGAATCAAATCCTACGCGTTGCGGTTTCGCGCTCGACGTGGAGGAGATTCTTGCCCCGCTGTACAATCCCGGTTCACTTGTATACGAGCCGGACCCACGCGGCCTGCGCGTGGCACGGGAAGCAGTGGCGCATTACTACTCCGAGCGCGGAGTTCACCTTGACCCTGACCAAATCTTCCTTACCTCAGGCACCAGCGAAGCTTACTCGTTTGTGTTCCGGCTCCTCGCCAACCCGGGCGATAAAATCCTGGCGCCTCAGCCGAGCTATCCCCTATTTGA
>JBEKQO010000521.1:0-3045 GCA_049519635.1 Terriglobia bacterium
GCACATCGACACGCGGCGGTACCTGATCCTGGACGCGAAAGGGCGCAGCTATATCCGCCGGGACGGCGACATGGTACGGGTCAATTTCCGGAAGGGGTTCCGCCGGGTTGTGGAGGCAATCGATGCCCGAAGTGTCTGTTGAGTCGATCGCCACGGCCGGTGCTCTCTTGGCGTTTCTGTTTGCGGCTGCCGCTGGCGTAACGAGCCGGCGCGGCATCCAGTTGATCGTCATCGGCGTGATGTTCTCATGGTTGCCCTTTGCCAGCGAAGTCGCGAGCAGATGGATTGCCGGTCAGCGAGGAGGTTATGAACGAAACAACGTGCGGCGAGTCCGTGGGACCGATCACGGTCAGAAAGTGGATTGGGGATGTGTCGGCAGAGCGAGTGGGACAACTGTGGCGAGCAGAGGACCACGAGGCACTCCTCCGAACGATGCGAGCTGCAGATGAGCTTACGCTCGCGCTCGTCGCGCTCGCTCGGCGCGAATCCCTCGAAACGGGTGTGAAGGACAAGGAAAGGACGGATGGCCATGGAGTCCGATCGAAGACTGAACCGGTGGGGGTTGACGTTCACGCAGGCGGTGATTGACCGCTTGCGCAAAGTTGGAATCTACGGACAGCCCCAATTGAGCCTGGAACACCAGGGGCGCGCCAAACGATATGTCGTACGCGGCGTGGAGTCGGGCGGTGCTACGGCGGAAGTTGGATATTACGTCAGCTTCGCCGGCGAAAACGGTGAGGCTATGTCCTGGTTGCAGACGCTCGATTCTTTGACAGTCAATGGGCCGCATTCGGTGGTGATAGCGCCAGTGATCACGCGGATAGAGATGTTGCGGATCGCGAGGACGTACGAGCTGTGCATCACTCGGCACCGCCCCGTCACGGTAGAGGTTGGGCACCGGCCGAAGCTCCATGCGGAAGAACTGTTTCGCGGCACGCAAGGGTATCTGGCGCTGGAACTCTGGGGCAAAGACAAGGATTTGAGCGGCTGTGTGCGACCGCAATTCTTCACCCGCTCCGGCGAGGAGATCGAACTGCCAGCCGGATTTGCCGAGGCGGTAAAGGCCGTGACCAGTGGAGTGACGTGCTTGAACTGCGCGCATCCACATTACTCGCGGTTAGTAGCGCCGCCGCCAACGTGGAGCGCGGAAGAGGACCCCACGACCCTTCAGGGGATCGCGGCGGACAGCGGGCTGAAGCAGCCTGATGAATGTGTTGAAGGGATTCCTGCGGATGTTGCGTCGGCGCTGTAATTAGCTTGCCGTCGGGGCCCGCTGAATCAGATCGGAGCATGGAAATGACGAAGTTGATCCACGGGCTTCTGCTGCTCATTACCGCCAGCCTTTTTCTTTCCGGATGTGGATTGCGGCCATGCCAGCACACCACGACGGGATGCCAAACGGACAACAGCGAAAAGGACAAACCGTGCCGGGAGTTCGGCGGGCCAACGACTGGTTGCCAACAGAGCCTTGACCGCACTTCCTGGCCTGAGTGATCGGCCGCGTACGGTTCAACCGGCAGGAAACACATCATGAACATTGGAACGAGATCCGTTTTGTACGGGGCACATTGTGCGATTCTTCATCCCTGGTTCCTGGCCCTCGCTTGGTGGACACTGTACGGCTTCCCCTGGGACGTCCGGTTGTGGGCCGCGTTCTGGCTCCATGACATTGGGTACTTTTCAAAGCGCGACATGGACGGGGCCGACGGAGAAACACACGTGGAGCTTGGCGCCAGAATTATGGCGCTGTTTTTTGGCGAGTCATGGGGAGCCTTCACAGCGGCGCATTCGCGGTATTGGGCGAAGCGGCAGGGACTTCAAGTCTCCCGTCTTTGCGTGGCCGACAAACTGGCGTTCGTGCTGACACCGGGCTGGTTATATCTCCCAATGGCGAAGGCCACGGGCGAACTCGCGGAGTACATGTTGCGGGCCAAAGGGCGACAAGCGGGCAGCGAACATTTTACGGTCCGGGAATCCGCACAATTGAATTCACAGGATGCGCGGGAATGGTTGAGCGGTCTAAAGAGTTACACACGACGATGGATCGAAGAGCATAAGGACGGCGGGGCAGACCATTGGACGGTGACGGCGTGCGTGGCCTCCACAGCGCCTGGTATGCGAGGCCGCTGTAGTGTGCTGGCGACGGAAGGGAGTAGTTGGAGAACTATGCGCGGGAGCTTTTAGCGAAGGGAGAATGCGGAAATGGCAGAGAGAAGTGTCAACAAGGCGATCTTGCTTGGCAGACTCGGCGGCGATGCCGAGACCAGACATACCCAAAACGGTACATCGGTTTCGCGGTTTTCGCTGGCGATGAACCGGCAGTGGACAGACTCCGATCAGCAGGTGCACGAAGAAACGGAGTGGATCTACATCGTGCTGTGGAACAAGGAGAACCTGGCGGCATACCTGACAAAGGGCACGAAAGTGTACGTGGAGGGCCGGATACAAACCCGGTCCTATGAGGACGACGGCGGCGTGAAGCGATATGTCACCGAGGTGGTGGCCCAGAACATCATACTGCTCGGACCAGCGGGAATGGGAATGGTAACGGAGCAGACCACGCAAGGAAGTCTGGAGACCGCCCACCGCGGGGAAAGCACGCCCAGGGACACTCCGATCAAGCCCCCGCTGTCGAAGAGCAAGGTGTCAGAGATGAGGATGTGCCGTTCTGACTCGGGAAGCCGATGGCGCGACTCTGAACAACACCCGGTTCCGCCCTTTCGGCGACCGGCTAACCGAACCGTGGAGACTGGCCGGAATCACCCCTTCGCAGGCAGTTCCGCGAGTCGGCGACTTCTCACTCGTGTGGATTGTTCCCTTTCGGATTGGCGAAGATGCAGACGGAAGACCCCAAGACGATGCCGGACAAATAGCCTCCAACGACAGAAGGTGGTAGCGTCTGAGAATGGCCCAGATTTTCGTCTCCCACAGCGGCAAAGACCTGGAATTGGTCTCGTTCCTCTCAAGAGCCTTTTCCTGCACCAACGTGAAAGCCATCTTTGAAGAATTCGAAGCAATTTTCGCAGGGCCGGCGAACGCAGCCAG
>JBEKQO010000522.1:0-4243 GCA_049519635.1 Terriglobia bacterium
GGTGATGGCGCGCATGCCGCGCCCGCGGCCGCCCGCGGAAAACCTGCCCGCGCCCAAGATCGGCTACTACAATCGGCCGCCGAGCGATCCGGATGCGCGGGGACCGCGGGTGAAACTGCGCGGCGGGAGGTGGGTAAAGGGGTCATGAGACGCAGGGGAGCGCGGAAAATCCAAAGTAACCGACCACAGGGAGCCGCGCTGGTCGATTTATGGAGTAGGTACGAAGGGCCGGCACTGTCGCAGGCAGGGCAATCGGACGGCATGTCCCCGGAGGACGCCAAATTATGATGAAGAACCTAATGCGCAGGCTAGAGCGGCTGGAGAGACTGGAGCGCATGGGCCCGTCCGCTTGGCAGGCCAAGCTGCGTCTGTGCGCCCGTAAGTTGCAGGTGGACGAAGAAGAGCTTCTGGGAATCGTCAAAGGCCATGAACTGCAACCGGACCGAGCTGTGGCAGATGACGGATTGCATCACCTGGGAGGGGTTCCTTGCTGCAGCAAGCACGCCCTGAATCAGATGGCCTGGGATCATCCCAGGGATCATCCCTAGCTACTTTCCGGCGCAAAATTCGAAACTGGGAAGAGATGCGTTACCTGGGTGCGACTTCGAATTCTTCGCAGGCGCTTTGGTCGAAGGTATAGGCAGATGCAGTATCTCAGCCGAGGGGTTCGCTGAGGGCAACCGGACGGCATGTCCCCGGAGGGCGCCAAATTATGATGAAGAACCTAATGCGCAGGCTAGAGCGGCTGGAGAGACTGGAGCGCATGGGCTCGTCCGCTTGGCAGACCAAGCTGCGTCTGTGCGCCCGTAGGTTGCAGGTGGACGAAGAAGAGCTTCTGGGAATCGCTAAAGGTCATGCGCGACAACTGGACCGAGCTGTGGCAGATGACGGATGCATCACCTGGGAGGGGTTCCAACTGCTTTACGCCTTGCTGCGGCAAGCACGCCCCGGTGCCACCGCAGCGGTCCCTTCCGAGGTTCTGCTGGGCGGAGACCCGCAATGAGTTCCCCCCGTTCTCTAGGCGCACACTTCGCGCCCGCGCCGATACCCATACTCCAGCGCGCTTCTAGATATCCGGAATACCCGGAATTTCGAAACCGCGCCAGCCTCCCCACGGAGCATCGGCAGCACCAGCGTCCGCCGTCTCCCTCGGCGATTCGGCGCGAGAGCAAGGAACCGCGTCGGCGAACCAGAAAGCAGGCGCGCGCGGAAATGTCGAATTGAGGTACGGGAGTGTTTCATGAAAGGAAGTATGCATAAGGATTTGAAACCAAGCAATACGAAATCGGTCGCGAACCAGCCGCCGTCGCGCGCGGGCAGTGCGGATCGGGGTGCCCTTCCAGGAACCGCGGGCCAGACCCGGCGCAGGACCACATTCCCCGTAGGGCCCCCGCAGAGTCGTGCCCCGCTCACTGTTGGGCATATCCAGCAGTGCCCGATTGGAGTTCGTCAATCGCAGCTTGCTCGCAAAGGCAGCCGGGCAGTGGGATCCGATCTGGCAGGAGTTTCAGCCATGCCATTGAAGATCGAATACTGGCCCATCTCGCGCATCAAGCGGCGCCCGAATAACCCGCGCTCGCACTCGGCCGCCCAGAAGCGGCAGATCGCCAACTCCATCCTGGAGTTCAACTGGACCAACCCGATCTTGGTCGACGGCGAGGGCGGGTTGCTCGCCGGCCACGGCCGCCTCGATGCCGCGGAGGAGATCCTGCACATGACCGAAGTGCCGGTGATCGTGCTTGACCACTTAAGTCCAGCGCAACAGCGTGCGCTAGTGATTGCGGACAACCAGATCGCTTTGAACGCAGGGTGGTCGGAAGAGACTTTGCGCGTCGAGTTGCAGGCCCTCCAGGAAGCCGAATTCGATCTGAGCCTGGTGGGCTTTGACGACGAAGATCTGGCGCGACTTCTGGCGGCCGAAGGAGCAACCACGGGCTTGACCGATGAGGACCATGCTCCCGAGGTTACGGAAACTCCGGTCACCCTGTCCGGCGACCGCTGGCTCCTTGGCAGAGACCACATACTTCTCGTTGGCGATGCGACTATGCCCGCGGATGTCGAACGCCTGATGGCGGGCGACTCGGCCGACTTAGTCTTCCTCGATCCGCCGTACAATTCTGGCTACACAGGATATACCGAACAGCGCCTGACGATTCAGAACGACCGGATGTCCGACGCCGACTTCAAGCACTTCCTGGAGGCCGTGTTTCGGTCGTGCCGCTCGGCAATCAAGCGCGGCGCCTCCATGTATGTGTGTCACTCCTCGTCCTGGCAGCGCGAATTCCAGAACGCACTGGAGTCGGCCGGTTTCGAGGTGCGCTGCCAGATCATATGGGCGAAGAACACCTTCGCGTGGGGATTTGGCAGGTACAAATTCCAGCACGAGCCGCTGTTCTATTGCCACGTCGCGGGAGAAACCGACGCCTGGTACGGCGACAAGTCGCAATCTACGCTCTGGGAAGAAAGCAAGCCGGCGGCGAGTCGTCTGCATCCAACGATGAAACCAGTGGGGTTGGTCGAGCGCGCGCTTCTGAACAGCAGCAAGGCGGGCGATATCTGCGCGGACCTCTGCGCCGGTGCCGGTTCTACTCTGATCGCTTGCGAGTGCCGGGGCCGGAAAGCCCGCCTGATTGAACTCGATCCGAAGTACGCCCAAGTGATCATCGTGCGCTGGCAACAGTACTCGGGAAAGTGCGTGACCCTGGATGGCGATGGCCGCACCTTTGAAGAGATCGCCCAACTACGCCGCCAGGAGGCCGCTTGAATCCCGCGCTGCCCACCCGGAATTGCGGCCGTCGACGCGCAGATACGGGCCGGGCACCCGGACGTAGCCTCGCGCGGCCTGGCACCCGTCCGCCAGGCGAATATGGCTGATACAGCTGCGACGAGATCCGGCAGTGGCACCCTGTCTTGTAAGAATTTGTGGAGCACATCAAAGAGAGAACCAGGAGAAGAAATCATGCATACCGACAAACCCAACAACACAGCAACGGAGACACCCAAAGAGGGGCCGCCGGCGTCCCGGCAGAGTCGGCGGCAGCGAGCCATTGTGGCCTTGCTGGAACAGGCCACGGTGGAGCGGGCCGCCCAGGCCGCCGACGTGCACGCCTCTACGTTATGGCGGTGGATGAAGGAGCCGACGTTTCAGCGCGAGTTGCGCCAAGCCCAGCAGCAAGTATTTTCACAGGCCATGCGGCGTCTGCAACAAGGCGCCCAACCGGCGGTCTTGGTATTACTTCGCGTTTTGGCCAACGCGGAGACTTCGGAGAGTGGTAAGATCCGAGCTGCCCGGTGTGTGCTGGATCAAGGCCGCAAGCACCGGGAATTGGAGGAGCTGGAGGATCTGCAGGAGCGGGTCGCCGCCATGGAATTAATCCCGCGCGAGGGCCGCGGCTTATCCCCGCAACAAGAGAAATCCGGATCTCGAAAGGGAAGGTCCTGATGACCAGCGCCAGTTTGATCAAACAAGGCGTGTGGGCACTGGACCTCTGTCCCGGGACGGGAATCTCTGAAAATGCGAGACTGCGTGCGTCTGCGACCCGACGCCTGATGCGGATGTCCGCACTTATCAATAAGATACAAACTTGTGGTAATCCAAGGTTTCTTCTAAACCCTTGCAAAACCTCGCAATACTTTGACCAAGCCGAGCCTAGCGCAACCGATATGTTCCGTGTTTTCAATAGCGGCTTGGGTTGGCAGGGACTCAGGTCGCAACCCCTGGCCGTCGTTAGCACTGGATTCCGAGCAAAGTAGCGGATTTGATGACCGAAGTCTCGAAATTGCAATGGATCTGGACGGCCCTCCGGAGATGATACCCCGCCGGAGACGCCGCCCAGAGACGTTTTCCGAGGTGCGGCGTTCCTGACGAGGCGAGTACGCGCTACGGAAAGCTGTTAACCGGTTAACAGTGCCCCAGAAAACACGCGAAATGGCCCATAATATGGGCTTCTTGCGGATGGCGAGACCCGGCAGCGACGGCCCGGGTTTGCCATTTGGAAGCGAAAACGTGCGGGCGGCCGGGTCCGAGTCTCCGTTTGCCTCTTCCGGGCAGGCACTTGGTTAACAGCGTGGCCGGTGCCACTAGCCTGGAATCACGGCGTTCGATCACGCCGATCCCACTACCAATCAACGCGCGACCGCGCCGGGCGGACAGTCTCTTTACGAAGGGCGCGCCGGGGCCGGCCTCTCGGGTGTAGAATGCCCGAATGCAGCCTGGCGTAGCGCTGACGGCGTGGCCCTCTTT
>JBEKQO010000523.1:0-2986 GCA_049519635.1 Terriglobia bacterium
TCGACGAAACGCTGGTCGTGGAGAAGCCACGTGCGCCAGGCTCCTTCATCGCCTACGATCGGCCGCGGCCCGTAAGGCACGGGCTTCGCCGGATCGGAGACGTACTCATCATACTTCGACCCACCAGCATCCGGAGCCTTGAAAGACAGCCCACCTGCAGCTTCCAGGTAGAGTGGCCTCGAGGTGTCTGGGCAGCCTTCCTCGCAGCTTAGCGGCCACCGCTGAAATGTGTCCAAGTGGTCGGCTCCGGTATCATAGACCCACACCGGCGGAGTGTTGGCTTGGGGCGAACCGGGCTTGAGGTTTTGGTTAAAGAACGGCAACAGCACGTCGCGGCGCCACTCGTCGGCGGTATCGGTTGCCCATACAAACGGACCAACCGCCCGGCCTTGGCGGTTAATCTGCGAGTGGAACCATGGCCCCATGACGAGGTAGTTCATGGTATTCGTGGTGTCCTGCGGTTCCCCGGCGCGGTAGCAGTGGTTCGCGCCGTACATGTCCTCCTGGTCCCACTCGCCCTGCTCCCAGATGGTGGGTACGGTGAGTTTAGTTTTGCCGATCAGCTCGTCCAGCGCTTGCGCCTGCCAGAATCCGTCGTAGCTGGGATGATTCGCGATGTCGTTCCAGAACGGCAGTTGCTCCATGCCGCGGGAGCGGGCGAAGTTCCCCGCCGTCCCTGCTTCGAGAAAGTTGGTGTAGTCATCGCCGGGATGCGGGATTGACACTCCGCTTCCGCGCCGGGTCGTCTGCCCCAGGAAGTAGTCGGCGCCGGTTTCGCGAAAAGCGCCATAATGAAACCAGTCGTCCCCCATCCAGCCGTCGACCATGGGGCTCTCCGGCGCCGCGACCTTGAACGCGGGGTGAGGATGCAGCAAAGCCATCACCACCGTGAAACCCTCGTAGGAGCTGCCAATCATGCCCACCCGTCCGTTCGATTCGGGCAAGTTCTTCACCAGCCAGTCGATCGTGTCCCATCCGTCGGTAGTGTCGTCGGCCCCGGAATTGTTATAGCCCGACCCCAGCGGCGGCGGAGTCATCAGGTAGGCGCCTTCGGAACCGTACTTTCCGCGCACGTCCTGGTAGACGCGGATGTAGCCCGCGCGTACGAATTCTCGGTCGGAGAATGGCAGCGCGTCGATGAGGCGATTCGCGTCGGATGTGCCGGCGCGGTGTGCCGCATCGTAACACGTGCGCGTCAGCACGATAGGAGCATCGTGCGCCCCTTGAGGAATCCAAATCACCGTAAACAGCTTCACGCCGTCGCGCATCGGAATCATTACCTCGCGCCGGATGTAATCACGGTCGGCAGGTGGAGCATTGTAGTTTGCATTCAGATTGTTAGAGTAAGGCTTTTGCTGTGCGGATACGGCAACGGCAATGGTGGCAAGCATGGCAATACAGACAGCGAACTCAGTCTTAGTGAACTTCATGCGGCCTCCATTCAGAAGCTGTCGGCGCGAATGGGCATGGGTGAACACTTAACCAGTGTGCACGAGCTGAGCCATGTTCCGCCAGAAATATCTGGTACGCTCAAGTGCATCCCTCTACTACCGGCGAAGGCGTCGAGCAAACGCGATAAGGCTTGGCTGGCGCGTTGCTAGCGGAGCCCTGCGTTTCGAGAATTCATCAACGCACCGGGGCTCGAAAGGAAGTCCGTCGATGAGCACATAGAAAGTATCGGCGCACGCGGCGGGGATTGCGAGTCACTTGGCCGGGATCACCATGCGATAGCCAGCCGCCCAGTTTCTTTCGTAGGGGCGATTCGAGAATCGACCTTAAGGGCAATCGCGCCATGGCAGCCGCTTCTCGAAGCGCCCCATACAATTTGGGCTTGAAACATCTGTCCCGCCGACATTCCGCCTTGTGGTTCCGGGTTGACCGCCGCCGACTCGGAAACAATCCGAGTGCTCAATTTGACGCGTAGTCGCCTACGCCCGGATGTGGCACTCGGCGGTACCGGGCGCATCGTCGGCCATCCGGAAGTTGGCCCTAAATGGCGGGGGTGGATGGCACGCCCGCTGTGAACTTAGTCGGGAAATACCTGTGTGGTCCCGAAAACCGGTTGCACCTTGCCAACCCATGTAGTGAATGATAAAGGACGTTTGCGTCAACAACCCGAGGTCAGTGTCCTTGCGGGGATGGGTATTGATGCCAACACGGCTCATTCGGGTCGGGCTCCCTATTACGGAACTGCGGAGGCGGTTTAAAGGAGCTGCTTCCTATGTTCACCCACAAAAAGCCGAAGTCTGCCGGTCGCTCTGCGGCCCTAGCTATCCCTGGAACAATCCAAGGCGGCCGTTCTCAATACTCTCGCCTTTGCACACTCTCGGCGGAGCTATGAGTACGCCAACCGATCCAACGCTCAATACCTAAAATTCCCAAACAACCAATTCAACTAATCCGTCGTCAAATGCGGGGCGCAATTGACCCCAGCTGAGGTGCAAGCTTCATTGCTACCACGTACTCGCCCGCGGCCAACAATCCGCGACGCGCTGCAACACGTAACGACCCAATGCGTACAATCAAGACGGACATGCCAAACGTGACAGCACACCCCAACAATAGCGTCTGCTCTCAAACAAAAGATACGTTCGCCACATTCACATCGCGCCCGCCACAACCTGTTGCCACATGTCATTTACCGCCCCGTCGTCTGCCACCCGAAAAAAGCTGGTTTCCGCATATAGTCAAAAACCAACCCATTGCTGGTCAGTCAGATGGAGGGCCCCCCGAATGGTCAAAGATGGGAAACAAATAATCAAAGAATAGGCAGGGCTCAGGCGAGCGCCGCGGCGGAAACCCGGGCAGGGTGGGTGGTACTACCTAGGGCAGTGCGGAACGGCCGGTATTGATGGGATTTCCAGTCGAAAACCTCGGTGTCGAGCAACCGGCGATACCAGTCCGCGAGCAGCCCGAAGCAGACATGACGCTTGCTGTTCCGGAACTGCCAGGACACGAACTTCAGAAGATTTTCACTGGGTGCGAG
>JBEKQO010000524.1:0-2951 GCA_049519635.1 Terriglobia bacterium
ATTAGAACATCGAACTCTGACGGGCTGTACCCGCCGTAGTTCTGGTCGTTGAAATCCACCCAAAGCCAGACACACTGTTTCCGGTCATAGACATAGACCGCTCCGGAATCTGGGGAGTCAGCGTGGGCGACAAAAACCACCAGGGCCGTGGGGAATTGGAACCAGCGAAAGATCTTAGGGTACTCGGCGAACTCCAACAGCTTGGCAACGGCTTCGTCCACTGTTTCCAACTTACTCATTTTAAACAGCTTGGTGACTTGCATTGGGCCGAACATTTTATCCTCCTCCTTTCGTTCGTGTGAGCTTTGCAGGTGTTGCGACTGTAGGTCAGGGCGGGAACTACGGCGATTACTAGGCCATTGCCGACAGCGTATTTCTGATGCCAAGACCGGCGGAAGTCTTATGAATGCGGGGTGGGAAAACGGCGCTGTTTCTGAATCTGACGCGGGGCATTTCACAATCTGGGGTCTACTGGTTCACTCTCGAGCGCCAGGACACCGAAGACGCATTCGTGGATGCGCCGCAGCGGTTCCTTGCGAACAAAGCGTTCCAGCGCCTCAATTCCAAGGGCAAATTCGCGAAGGGCCAGGGAGCGCTTGGTTCCAAGCGCCCGCGAGCGCAGGCGTTGAAGATTCTCGTCCATCGTGTATTCCGGCCCGTAAATAATCCGAAGGTACTCGCGGCCGCGGCATTTCACCGCGGGCTGCGCCGGCCCGTGCCGTCCCCGCGCGATGAATTCGATGGGTTTCACCACCATCCCCTCCCCACCTCGGCCCGTATGTTCTTCCCACCATGCGATCCCCTGTTTCTGGCTCGCGTCGTCGGTGAGATCGATTACCAGCGTGGCGGTTGAAATCAACAAGCCTGCGCCTCCGTCCGAGAGACGCGCAGCAATCTCCATGTGCCACATGTGCGGCTTGTCGATGTGGACGGCGCCCTCCGAGGCCATCAGATGAAAAGGCGCAAGCTTGAGGTCGTTGAGCGTTTGCACTGGCCAGCAATACTGACGGTAGGCTTGCACGTAGAGTTCGGCCATCGCCTGTCGCGACTTGTAGCGCTCAAGAAGAACCCCAATCTCGGGTTGGTGTTGACTTGCTCTCTGTAATTCGGTGACGGTTTCAGACAGCGCGGCACGCGCCGCAGATCCCGTAGGCGCATATTGTTGGCGCAAAAGTTCCTGGGCCTTGGCAGACCACGGCATCAGCTCGCAATCCATGCACACCCAATCGGTTTGCAGATCGTCCCAAATGTGGGCCGCGCTCGCGCACGAATGCACGCGAGCCAGGAATTCGTTTTCCAGATTTAAATCGGTGAAGAATCTCCTGCCGGTGCGCGTGTAGCAGATGCCAATCCCCTCTCCGATAATGCCAAAGTGTTTTTTTGCTGCCTCCTCATCGCGGCATACGATTACCACCGCCCGCGAGCCCATGTGCTTCTCTTCGCAGACAACTTTGGGGATCCCTTCATGACGGTAGTAAGCGAACGCCTCGTTAGGGTGCTCCAGCAATCCTTTCTCCCGGCTGGTTTCAGGCGGCGACATTGTTGGCGGTAGATAAATGAGCCATTTAGGATTCACGGCAAAGCGGCTGATCACTTCCAGCGCCGTGATGGCATTCTCTTCCCGGATGGTAACGTTTCCTCGCAAGCGGGTTTGGACCAGGCGCTTTCCGAGAACGTCCTCGATCTCAAGCAGATCGTCATGCACCTGTTGAGCCGAAAGTCCCGCTGTCACCGGCAGCACTTCCGGCGGCAGGAACGGCTTGGCCGGTTCGTAATAAACGCGTTGCGCCGGCACCGAAGCCAACTCCTTTTCCGGATAGCGAAATGCCGTTAGCTTGCCTCCGAAAACACATCCCGTATCAATATTAATAGTCCGGTTCAGCCACTCAGGTTCGACAATGGGCGTGTGGCCGTAAACGACCATGGCTTTGCCGCGATACTCTGAGGCCCAGTTATAGCGGACGGGCAAGCCATAGTCGTCTGTTTCACCGGTGGTCTCCCCGAAGAGAGCAAACTCCCGCACTTTGCCGGAACCCCGCCCTTGCATCTCTTCTTTCATACCGGCGTGTGCCACCACCAGCTTCCCGTCGTCGAAAACGTAGTGGCTGACAAGGTCGTCGATAAATTTGGCTACCTCCTTCGTGAATTCGGGTGGCTCACCCGCCAGTTGGGCAAGCGATTCCGCCAAACCATGAGTGATCTGCACATCGCGCCCTTTAAGCTTGCGCATCAATTTCATGTCGTGGTTTCCCGGGACGCAGAAGGCCGTGCCCTGTTCAACCATCCTCATCGCAAGGCGAAGGACCTGCGGGATTTTCGGGCCACGGTCCACTAGGTCGCCCACGAAAACGGCCTTCCGGCCCTCCGGAGGGGTAACTTGGTCGCCATCGATCGTGTATCCCAACTTGTCAAAGAGGGTCATTAGTTCGTCGAAACAACCGTGCACGTCTCCGATGATGTCGAAGGGGCCATGTTCGTGCTTCAGGTTGTTCCACAGAGGCTGCCGATCAATCGAGACGGACTCGATCTCCTCCGGTGAAGTGAGGACGAAGACATGCCGAAACCCTTCGCGCTCCAGGCCACGGAGTGATCGCCGCATCTGTTGGACTTGGGAGCGCACCACATGAGGGCCGAAATCCCGATTCGCACGATTCCGGTTCCGCTCGTGGCAGAGCTTATCGGGCAAGTCAAAGACGATGGCCACCGGTAGTGCGTGGAATTCGCGCGCCAGAGCCACCAGCGGTTTCCGCGCTTCTGGTTGTACGTTCGTGGCATCGATGGTCGTGAGTTTGCCGGCAGCAAGCCGTTTGCGCGCAATAAAGTGCAGTACTTCAAACGCATCGTTGGTCGCTGCCTGATCATTCTCGTCGTCGGAGACCAATCCGCGGCAGAAGTCGGAGGAGAGGACTTCCGTCGGCTTGAAATGCAGTTTTGCGAAAGTTGACTTGCCG
>JBEKQO010000525.1:0-2948 GCA_049519635.1 Terriglobia bacterium
TCACCACGACTCTGGAAGGGCGGGGCTTTAGCCCCGCCGTTGCAAGGCCGTCCTGATTATTTCCAAGTCCCGCACCCCGCGCAGCTTGCAGCCGCAAGCTGCGCGGGGTGCGGGAGGAATAGGGGGCGGGAACCGCGATTTCGGCGGGGCTGAAGCCCCGCCCTTCCATGCATCGTCCAAACCTGGTGAGAAGTCCCGGCTAAGGGGGTTGAAAGGGACCCCTCACCCGCCCTCCTCCGTCGGGCACCCTCTCCCCCGGGAGAGGGCTGTGATTTTGATTTCTCTCCCTCTCCCTTGGGGAGAGGGGGAACCGCAAGGCGGGGGGTGAGGGGTTTCTTCGCGGGTGACGCATTCATGGCCAGGGAGGTATCTGGCGCCCGCAACTTTGCCGGAACCCTGCCCCCTCCGGCTTTTAGCTTGCAGCAGGCGCGATGATTATGTTAGCCTAAGGGTTCAGCTTCTTAACCGGGTTATTTCGACAACCAAGTGAATTGAAAATGTTGGGCAAAACACGCCTGAAATTTCTTCCCTTTGTCGCGATTTCATTCGTCCTGGGGTTAGAAACCTTTCCCCATCTTGCACAGACCCAGAACCCTCCCCAACCCGATGCCCCCAAGGTTGATTATCAGAGAGACATCCAACCGATTCTGGTAAAGAGCTGCTACAGTTGCCACGGCGTTTCGGCGCAGATGAGCGGTCTACGTCTTGACAGCCGCCAGGCGTTCTTGGCGGGGGGCACCAACGGAAAGATTGTGGTGCCGGGCCAGGCCGCTGACAGCACGCTCTACAAACGCGTGGCGGGAATTGGCGATCTCGCCCGCATGCCTTTTGGCGGCCAACCGCTGGCGCCGGCACAGATCGAGTTGTTTCGCGCCTGGATTGACCAGGGCGCGGAGATCCCGGAGTCGGCGGCGGCAAGCTACGCAGCTCCGCAAGCGGCCAAGACGCACTGGGGCTTCATCGCGCCCGTGCGGCCTCCGGTGCCCCCAGTCGGCTACAAAACCTGGATTCGGAATCCCATCGACTCGTTCATTCTGGCGCGGCTCGAGAAGGAAGGGCTTGCGCCCTCTCCTCCGGCTGACCGCGTAACGCTGCTGCGGCGGCTGAGTCTGGACCTCATCGGGTTGCCACCCACGGCGGCGGAGGTTGACGCGTTCCTTGCTGACAAAAGTCCCAACGCCTATGAGAAGCAAGTCGATCGTCTTTTGAACTCGCCCCATTACGGGGAGCGTTGGGGCCGTGTCTGGCTTGATGCCGCGCGCTACGCTGACTCCGATGGGTATGAGAAGGACTTGCAGCGCCGCGTGTGGTTTTATCGCGACTGGGTCATCAACGCGCTCAATCGCGACCTGCCTTACAACCAGTTCATCATCGATCAAATCGCCGGTGACCTGCTGCCGCACGCCACGCAGGACCAGATTGTGGCCACGGGTTTCCTGCGCAATTCCATGATCAATGAAGAGGGTGGAATCGACCCGGAGCAATTCCGCATGGAAGCCATGTACGACCGCATGGATGCCATCGGCAAGGGCATGCTGGGCATCACCATCCAATGCGCGCAATGCCACAATCACAAGTTTGATCCGCTGAAGCAGGAAGAGTACTACCGCATGTTCGCGTTCATCAATAATGCCAATGACTCCAACATCGCGGTCTATACGCCGCAAGAGCAGATCAAGCGGGAGGAGATTTTCCGCAAGACGCGCGAGGTGGAAGCCTTGCTCCAGCACCAGCACTCCAACTGGCAGGCGGACATGGCCAAGTGGGAAGAGCAGGTGAAGCAGGGGCAGCCGGAGTGGACGGTGATCCGGCCGGCGGTGGACGACATCTCCACGGGTGGGCAGAAGTTTTTTCCGCAGCCGGATGGTTCCTTCAGGTGCGAAGGCTACGCGCCCACCAAGAGCCGCGTGAAGATGTCAGTCAAGACGGACCTTGAAAACGTCACGGCGTTTCGCCTGGAGCTGCTCACCGACCCGAGCCTTCCTCTGGGCGGGCCGGGCCGCTCGCTAAAAGGAATTGGCGCGCTGACGGAGTTTATGGTTGAGGCTGCTCCGGCCGACGCGCCCACCAAGGTCAGCAAGCTGAAGTTTGCGAAAGCTACTGCCGATTTCGAACAGCCGGAGATGCCGCTCGACCCCATCTTGGATGACAAATCCGGGAAGCGGCGGGTGACGGGCCCCGCGGAATTCGCGATTGACGGCAAGGAAGACACCGCCTGGGGGATTGACGCCGGCCCGGGCCTGCGCAATCAGCCTCGGAAAGCGGTCTTTACCCTGGCGGCGCCCATATCCTTTCCCCAGGGTACCATCCTGACTATTTCCCTGGCGCAAGATCATGGGGGGTGGAATAGCGGCGACAAGCAGAACAACAATCTCGGCCGCTTCCGTTTGTCCATTACCAACACGCCGGGCGCCACGGTTGACCCTTTGCCGCAGGATGTGCGTGATATCCTTGCCCTACCTGCCGCCCGGCGCACTCCCTTCCAGGTGCAGACCGTATTCCGATATTGGCGTACCACCGTTCCGGAGTGGAAAGCCGAAAACGATCAGATTGCGGAAATCTGGCGGGGCTATCCCGAAGGTTCCGCGCAACTGGTGCTGGAAACCCGCGCCCTGCCGCGGGAAACGCACATCCTGACGCGCGGTGATTTCCTGCATCCCACCAAGCTGGTGGAGCCTGGCGTCCCGGCTTTCCTGCACCCGCTTCCGCAAGACGATTCCTGGCAGAACGGCCAACCTACGCGGCTGACCTTTGCGCGCTGGCTGGCGGCCCGGAATTCCCCCACCACGGCGCGGTCCCTGGTAAATCGTGTGTGGCAGGCCTACTTCGGAATCGGCATCGTGGCCACCAGTGAAAATTTCGGCACCCAGTGCGACCCGCCCTCCCATCCGGAATTGCTGGATTGGCTGGCGGTGCAATTCATGGATCAAGGTTGGAGTTTGAAGAAG
>JBEKQO010000526.1:0-2827 GCA_049519635.1 Terriglobia bacterium
TTTATTGCCCTCGCCCCTTTGGGGGAGAGGGTGGCGCGCATCCGGCGTAATCGCCAGCCGGGGCGGGCCGGGTGAGGGGGTCTCGCCTATTGTCAATTCTTACGTGGGACACCACACTAGGTCCGCGGCTTTTGCTTGTCCATCGGGGACGAGCCGCGGACCTAAAAAACAGGTCCGCGCTACCCCTTCTGAATTCCAAGGACTTGCGCGTCGAGTTTCTGCAGAGGAGCCGCAAGCGGTCCTGAGCGTCGCGAAGGAAGAATCTCGCATTGCCTTGAGAATACTCAGAGCAATATCCTTCGCGTCGTTTACCCTGAGCGGCAGAGCGAGATTCTTCGCTGCGCTCAGAATGACAGCGAACGGGCTCAGGATGACAGTATTGGAGCGTTCTTCCGTAGTCTGTAAGGCCGCGCGCTTCCGGACCCGTGGCGGGAAATCCGGGCTAATGTACGGATGCATCAATAGGTTCCATAAACGGGAAGTACCGTGGCCACCAAACGGGGGGAGCGATACGCCGCGTGCGGGTGGACCGGACCCGACGTTAGTTTACCGCCAGGCGATGTAATCCACAGGGATGCATAATTGATGAGGCAAGACTTGGCACGCGATCCATTACAATGGCTTGGTCGCATGAATTCAGACTCTCCATCGGAGGTACAAGATGGCAATCAGCAGGAGACGATTTTTGAATCGGAGTATCAAAGGCGGGTTCGGCGCCGCATTAGGTGCGGCCGGAGTGCGTACGGCAGCGAAGGCGGTTGCGCCGAGCGACAAAGTGGTAGTGGGGGTTATGGGAGTGGGTGGGCGCGGGACAGCGTTAACCACTTTCTTTGCCGAGAGGCCGGACGTGGAAATTGCCTACGTCTGCGATGTCAATGCGCAGAGGCTTCCAGGAGCCGTGAAGCTCGTGCAGGACAAGAAAGGGAAAGCGCCGAAAGCGGTGGGCAATTTCCAGCGCATCTTGGAGGACAAAAATGTGGATGCCATGGTTTGCGCCACACCTGACCACTGGCATTCTTTAGCCACGGTGCTGGCCTGTCAAGCGGGCAAAGATATCTACGTGGAAAAACCCGCTTCGCATGACATTTGGGAAGGCCGGAAGATGGTGGAGGCAGCGCGCAAGTACCACCGGGTAGTGCAAGTGGGTATGCAAAATCGCAGCAGCTCGTATTGCGGGGCGGCGCGCGAGCTGATCCAATCCGGCAAACTGGGCAGCGTTCATCTGGTTCGTGTTTACAATATGCTGAACCGGACACCGGTGGAGAGAACGCCCGACAGCGCCCCGCCGGAAGGGTTTGATTGGGACATGTGGCTGGGTCCTGGCCCCCTGCGGCCCTATAACCCGATGTATTTCCGCAGGGTTTTCTGGGACTTTAACGGCGGGATCATGACGGACGATGGAATTCACCAGTTGGATTTGGCCCGCGCGGTTATCGGCGTGTCCATTCCCAAGTCCGTTCACCACGCGGGTGGGAAGCTCTTCTTTAAGGATATCGCGGAGACGCCCGATACCTCCATTGTCACATATGAGTATGACGGGTTGACGCTGGTTTTCGAAGAAACCTGGTGGACACCCTATATGATCAAGATACCCAACACTGTGCGCGAAAGTACGACTCAGTTTCCCGATTGGTTTCCCTTTGTTGGGACCAGAATCGAAATCCATGGCAGTGACGGGATGATGATCCTGGGCCGCCATGGAGGCGGATGGCAGCTCTTCGACCGGGGAGGGCAAAAGATTGCGAGCGACAAACAAACATTCTCTGCGATCCAGGCGGCCCATGTGGAAAACTTCATCAATTGTATTCATAGCCGAAAACACCCCAACTCCGACGTAGAGGAGGGCCACATTTCCGCGGCGCTATGTCACATGGCGAATATCTCCTACCGGTTGGGCGACCGGAAGGTGGTGTTCGATAGCGCCAAAGAGGCTTTTGTCGATGACCACGAAGCAAATCAATACCTGAAGCGGACTTATCGCCAGCCTTGGGTGGTGCCCGAAAACGTGTAGCCTTACAGGGGGAAGGAAATGCGCCGGTGGCGCAAAGTCATGCACGGAGCGCGGTACTCTGCGGCACTTCTAAACGACTTCCCTTGCGAGCGGGGAGTAGGGGCGGTTCGCGAACCGCCCCTACCCTCCAATACTGTCATCCTGAGCCCGTTCGCTGTCATTCTGAGCGCAGCGAAGAATCTCGCTCTGCCGCTCAGGGTAAACACGCGAAGGATCTCGCTCTGTTTATTTTCAACGCAATGCGAGATTCTTCCTTCGCGATGCTCAGGACCGCCTGCGGCTCCTCAGAATGACAGTGCCGGCGAGTTTCTCCGCAGCCGGTAAAGCCCCGCCCTTCCGGCAGCGTCCAAACGTCGTGAGAAGTCCGGGCTAGACCTCCGGCACGACGCCTTTTAATCCCCCAATCTTGAATTGTAGCCTCTATTTCTGTTGACAAGCAGTGTAGCTGTGTTATGCTAGATATTGAGGCTATTGAAGGTTGGCGGGCGGGAAGGCCACGGGCCCATACGGCCGGCCGGGGTAGAGCAGTAGGCGCTGGGAAAAACCCCAGCACCCAGCACCCAGCACTCAGAACTTTGGAGGTACTTCATGTCTTTAATTCACAAGCAAGAAATGACGGAAAAGAACTTGGCCGCGAAGCGCACGAACGCCCGCAAATCAAGGGGGGCGGTAACGCCCGCGGGCAAAGCTAACTCCGCCAAGGCCAATTTGCTGCACGGGTTCTATTCCCGGTCGCGGAACGAGGCGATGGTCGCCTTGGGGGAAAGTCCCCAGGAGTACGCGGGCCTGGTGCAATCCCTGGTGGATGATTTGCAG
>JBEKQO010000527.1:0-4601 GCA_049519635.1 Terriglobia bacterium
GCACGTTGTTCAGGAGGGTTAAACCGAAGTTCCAAGGGCTTTGGACGGTATTTTACTGACTCGCGGAGAGATAGCGGCAAAATCAGTTTCCCGTTACTGGGAACGCTCGGATCAGTTCATACGCCCGAGCCTGGAGCGGCGTGGGCTCGGGCACCTGCTTGCAGGTCAGCGTCACGTCTGCCGATTTGATCTCGTAGGTCACTCGCGCCCGGCTGGCCAACTCGGCCAGCAGGGTGGCGAAGCTCTGTACGGGAAGACCGTCCGCCGTTTGATGAGAGGATTTCTTGGCCCGAGCCGAGGCGGAGGATTCGGCCGGCCAAATGGGATCCCGGCGGTTTCTTTCCTCTCTCCGCTCCTCATCCTCGAACAACAGGGGCGCCCACGCCTGGCGCAGGTGCCATTCCACATAGTAGGCGAGCAAGCATAAGAAAATATGCGCGGGCACCCGATCTTCGGTGCGATGCCGAATGGGTCGTACCAACAGGTCGATGCCTTTCAGGCAACGAAAGGCGCGCTCGACTTCCGCCAGACGCTTGTAGCTGCGCACCGTGTCTTCCGCCGAGAGGCGCGCGACGGGTTCGCTGGTGCGCAGCACATAAATCCCATCCAGCTGCGCTTCCTGATCGATGGAATCCTGGCGGCGACTCCAGGTGAAACTCCCCTCGCCGATCTGACAATCGAAATGCTTACCCACTTTGTAGCGGCCCAGGACCTTACCCACTTTCAGCCCGATCTCCGCCGCCGTGAGCAGTTTCTTCTTCCGCCGGGCCACGTCCCGGGCGATCTTCGTCAGACTCTTCTCCGTAGCCGCGAGCAGCGCTTGCCGTTTGCGCGCGCGCTCCTCTTCCAAAAGCGGGTTGTGGCAGACCACCAGCCGCTCACCAGGATAGTCGGGCGAGGTGATCTCGGCCAGATTTTTCTCGTCCAGCAAGGAGAGTTGCAGAGCCCCTTGCGCGACCAATGCGCGAATCGCGCCACTCTTGAGCGCCGTGATCCAGCCCATGCCGGGATGCTTTTGCAGCTTGTCAATCTGCGGTTGGGTCAGCATCCCGCGATCGCCCACCAGCCCCACCCGCTCAAGCCCGAACCGCTGCCGCAACTTCTCCACCTGATCGCCGACCGTCGTCGGGTCGCCGGTGTTGCCGGGGTAAACTTCCACCGCCACCGGCCGCCCCTCGCCATCCGTCATCACCCCGTAGACGATAATGGGAAGCTGCTTATCGCCGTCGCGGTTGCGGCCAAAGTGCGCCAGTGGACAGGTGCGGCCCTCATAGGAACTGCTGCTCACATCGTAAAGCACCAACCCGCCCTCGGTGAGATGACGGGCGGCCAACTTCTTCTCGATGCGCTCCTGATGCGCCAACAACCAATCCATCGCGGCATAGAGTTCGTCCTCGGTCGCCTCCGCAATCCCCAACTCTTCCGCCACGGTGGTGGTGTGCCAAGCGCGGGTGGTGGCTAACTTCGAGCACGGATCGATCAGCCGTTGGACGATCATGCCCAGCACCAGATCCCGTTCGCGGCAGCGCTTGGAAGCAATCACCGCCTCCAGATTGAGATGGTGAAGCATCGCCAGGATCGCTTCCACGTGACCGTGGGGAAGAGTCTGACGCGTGGTGAGGAGATCTTGCGGGGAGACCAGGGTCTCGTCCCGCAGCACGCGGCGCAAGGCTTCGATCTTCGGCCGAGGCCAGTCGGAGAGGTTGGCCAAGGTGCGCTTCACGGTCTTCTTGCCTTGGCGCCAGCCTTGGCGGAGGAGGATGGCGGGGCGGGAGTTGCGGTTGGGGACGGTTTCGATATACATGGGAGCCATGATACATCAGAGAATCATGGTGTCAAGGAAAATATCGCATATTACATGGGAACATATCGCATTCCACTCTTCTCCCAACCCCTCTCTAATCAAGGCTTCACCTAGGACTTAGGGCTTATTGTCAGGGGAACTTCGGGTTAAAGTCCCTCTGGCGCTCGAATGAGGGGCGTCATATCCGAAAGCGGGGGTAATGCCTCGCTGGCCGGAGAGTCGTGGGTAGGACTCCGGAGGGCAGGGTGTCCATCGCGAGGTGGAATCTGAAGGGCATGAGGAGAAGTACCGGGCCGTAATCAATGGGGGCTACCCCGATGATGAACCGGTCGGCCAAAGGTGGGGCAAGGTCGAGCCTGCACTATGGAGACGAAGGCGTTCTCATTCACCCACCGTACCAAGGTGTTTGCGGATGGCACGGTACAGAAGAACAGCGCGTGACCTCAGGAGGACTGGCAGGGTCTCCGGGTGCACCGGAGTAAGCAGACCTATAAGCGGAAGCGAAGTGGCGAGTGATGCTCTGCCAGTAGACGGACCGCTGTGTAGTACCTGAAGCGCGGCTAAAACCGCGTGACCGAGAGATCGGCGACCGGAGTGGGTCGGGGAAGGCGGCGGGCGAAGGCAGGAGGGACGGGAAGGGCAGTCAGATGAGTAAGGGCGATGAGGTGGATCCGTTCGCTTAGCGAAAAACCCGTACATCACCGTCCGAGGATACTGGCGGCCCGGACCAACCTGAGGGGCGTGACGAAGGGTCCACTCAGTAATTGCCCTTGGTTCACGTCTCCGCTGGAGATGCCTTCGTGAAAGCTGCATACGGGAAAACCGTCCGTGCAGTTTGAGCGGCGGACGGAGGCCAGCGCGCAAGCGCGCCTCCTCCGACCCGACACCGATGAACCATTCGAACAACGACGGAGGAGCGTCGGCGGAGAAGGGGGAGGGAAGGCCGCTGATCAAGGAGAACACCCCTGCGCCTAGCACGCACCCGACACAGGGCGGGGGGCGCGTGTCAAGGGCTAGCGGGTGTGCGGAAAGTCGCGAAGGAACACCAGGAGATGAAGTTCACGGCTCTGCTCCACCATCTGACGGTCGATCTGCTGCGGGAGAGCTTTTGCGCGCTGAAGCGAAAAGCGGCACCGGGAGTAGACGGCTTGACGTGGCAGGAGTATGAGGCCAGGCTGGAGGGTCGACTCATTGATCTGCACAGCCGGGTCCACCGGGGGGCGTATCGAGCGAAGCCTTCGAGAAGGGTGTATATCCCGAAAGGCGACGGGCAGCAACGTCCGTTGGGGGTTGCGGCACTGGAGGACAAGATCGTCCAACAGGCCGTGGTCACCATCCTCAATGCGATTTACGAGGAAGACTTTCTGGGCTTTTCGTATGGGTTTCGTCCGGGACGCAGCCAGCATCAAGCGCTGGACGCGCTCTCGTACGCGCTCACGCGGAAGCACGTGAACTACGTTCTCGATGCAGACATTCGGGGATTTTTCGATTCAATTTCCCACGAGTGGATGCTCAAGTTCGTGCAGCATCGCGTGGCCGACCGCCGGATTCTCCGGCTGATCCAGAAATGGTTGAAGGCCGGGGTGATGGAGGAAGGCCCATGGTCGGAGACGGAGATGGGTACGCCGCAAGGGGCGGTGGTTTCACCCCTGCTGGCGAATATCTACCTGCATTACGTCTTTGACCTCTGGGTGCAGGCGTGGCGCAAGAAGCACGCACGAGGGGATGTGGTCGTCGTGCGCTATGCCGATGACACGGTCCTCGGATTCCAATCGCAGACGGAAGCCGACCGCTTTCTGGAGGATTTCCGGGAACGGCTAGGGAAGTTTGGGCTGGAACTGCATCCCGATAAAACGCGCCGGATTGAGTTCGGGCGGTATGCCGAGCTGAACCGGAAACGACGAGGAGAAGATAAGCCTGAGACGTTCGACTTTCTGGGCTTCACGCACATCAGCGGGAAGACCCGGAAGGGAGCTTTCACGGTGAGGCGCAAGACGATCCGCAAACGCCTGCGGGCCAAACTGCAGGAGATCAAGCAGCAACGCCGACGGCGTATGCATGATCCGGTGGCGCAGACCGGCGAATGGCTCCGGTCGGTCGTACAAGGCTACTTCAACTACCACGCGGTACCGAGGAATCTCGACAGCCTGCAGGCCTTTCGGGAAAGGGTGACGCGCCTGTGGCGGCGGACCTTGCGCCGTCGCGGGCAGAAGCGTCCGCCCAACTGGACCCGATTGCACCAACTGGCTGTACGCTGGATACCTTACCCGCGTGTGCTGCATCCCTATCCCGAGCAGCGCTTCGCCGCCAGTCATCCGCGATAAGAGCCTCATGCGGGAGATCCGCACGTGGGGATCTGTGCGGGGGGTACCGGGCAACCGGTATCCCTGCCGCGACCCTTGTTGTGCATAGCCGGATTTCTGAGCCACGCCATTCGCTTCGCAACGGTCCCAAGCGTGCTTTAAATTCCGTTTCGTGTCTTCTCCTCTCATCGCGGCCACGGCGTATTTCCGGGCCTGCCGCAGCACCACCTCGTCGCTCCAGGGTGCGTCCGCCACCACGTGCGGCAGCGATTGGTGGGTCCGTCGCACGTTGTCGGGGGCCAGACGAGCCGCCATCGGGTTCCACACTCTTGCGCTCCCCGGGAAGCAGCAAGCCGGTGCAGCAAGCCTTGAGCGGCTCCTCCCGGTCAGTATGCCCTGCGACTTGCGACAGGCCGTCGAGATAGGCCACAAGGCGTCTCTGTTGTGCGCCTGGCGCCATAAAATTGGCGCTCATGCAGTAAATGTATCAAAGT
>JBEKQO010000528.1:0-2806 GCA_049519635.1 Terriglobia bacterium
CTCGCTCGAACGGTTCCCGTTGATGCTGAATGGCGTTTTCAACCCGCTGACGGTGAGTTCCTCGTCGGCCGCCACCAGATAACGCTTAACGAAAGTTTCCAGTTCTTTCAAATTGCCGGGCCAGGAATGATTCTGGCAGGCATCCAGCGCCGACTGAGTAAACTCTCGGGGAGGGAGCCCGTAATACTTGGCTACCTTACGCATGGAATAATGAAGAAGAATTTTGATTTCCTCCTTGCGCTTGCGCAATGGCGGAACATTCACGGTGAATGCACTCAGCCGGTAAAAGAGATCGGCGTTCAGCCGCTTTTCCGCGAGTGCATCCTCGACTTTATCGCTGCTCGCGGCGAGAATGCGGACCTCCACGTCAACCGGTCTAGCTTCGCCGGAACGGGCGAATCGCCTGTCCTGCAGAACCTTGAGGATCCTCGATTGCAATCCCAGCGGCATCGCCGTGATCTCATCAAGCAGAAGCGTGCCCTTTTGACCAGTCTCGAGCTTGCCCAACCCTTTTGCTAATCCATTGAACGAACCATTTTCCCTGCCGAAGAGTTCGATCTCCAGCAATTCCGCCGGCATCTCCGCGCAATTGACTCTGAGGAATTTAAATCCAGAGTAGACCGACCTCTGGTGAATCAGGCGGGCGACTGTACCTTTTCCGCTCCCAGGCTCCCCAAGAATGAGCACGGGAACGTCCGCCTGCGCGAGCAACTCTGCCTGCGCGCGTAGTTGCTGCATCGCGGGACTCACGCTGAGAAAGAATTCATCCTCCCCCAGGCACTCGATGTTCTCGCTCGCCATCTCCACTTCCGCACCATCGGTCCAAGCTCCAAACTGTCGGCGGATGAGACGTTCGAGTTGTCGCTCACTCACCGGCCGAACCGCGACATCTTTAGCGCCGAGACGGGTCGCCTCCTTCTGCCGGCTCGCATCCTCCGGATCGCAAAGCACGACGATCGGAAGGTCGGGACGAAGCCTCCGCAGCCAGGGCAAGAGGTGGAGGCCGTCGGCGTCGCCTTGAGGAAGATCGAGCACTAACAAATCAGGTGCGGCGCCGGATTGCACACGCTCCATCGCATCCCAGCCGCTGGAGGATGTTTCCAGATGCCAGGAATTGGATCGCGCCGTGGAACCAAGCAGACGAAGAATCGAGGCTTCACTGCTTACGACCAGAAGTCGAAGTGTTTCAATTGTATGTGCCGCCATGGTAAATGGGCCTTTTTCAGAAGAACGGGAAGATCTTGGGGAGGGGCTTCATGCAGGTTCGACTTCGTAACCTTCAACGCGTACCGCCAAGGATCGCTGGATAGCTTCCACGGAAATCACGAGCGTACGGTCTCCGTTTCGCGAGACGAGTATGCCTTCCATGCCATCGAGAGCCCCGCTCCGGATCCGCACTCGCTGTCCAATCTTCAGAAAGGGATGAGAGGACCAAGCCAATTGAGTTTCTACCAAGCTACGAACCGTGTCGATTTCGACGTCGGGAATAGGCGTGCCCTCGCCGCCGGCACCGACCAGTCCGAATACCCCGTCGACGCGAAGAACGCGCAGACGATCGGAACGATTGGACACGAATTTCGCGAAGACGTAGCAGCTGAATAGAGGTAGTTGGACTGACTTCTTGCGATCGCTCCAACTGTGCACTTCGTTGATGAGAGGAAGAAACGTGGTCACGCCTCTTTCTTCAAGCCGTCGCGCAACAATCTTTTCATGGCGGGGGCGAGTGTGAAGTCCATACCAGTTCTCGCACCCGGTGCCGATGGGTGGTAGCGATGTGGAAGTTGCCAACGATAAGCTGCTGACGGCCATAGCTTCGCCCTCTAAGTCACGCTTCTCAGAATGACCCAAAAAATAGACAAAACGACTCAGTTCGTGTTCTCACTTACAGAATCCAGGGGGAAACGCTTTGAACAGAAAGCTGGGGGGAGAGGTCGCTTCCTGCTTGAATCCAGGGGCAACGGAGGCTGTCATAAACGACCCTCGTTGCCGATGATCAGTACACTACAGCACATTGCAGGGGATTGCAATGGGTATATCGTGCCATAAGAATCCAGTGATCAATAGACTGCAAAAATAGTGCATACAGTACTTTTGGCTCTGAGACATAAGTACTATCTACCCCGCTTCGCCTTCGTTTGCCCGGTGACTTGGGCGCTGACGGCCGTTTCTGTGAGTTCCTTGCAAGTCATTTATTTTAATAGTATATACGGAATCGATAAAGTTGATTGTGGTCCTTCGCCCCTGCATGCCAAGGGTAGACTTGGGCCTGGAGAATATTATTCCCGGACCGAGTGAATACTTTTGCAACATTGACCTCGCTGGAGAACACCGTCGTACCCAAATCCCTCGATTATTGCATTGACTTTCTCGAAGCGATAACATCGTTGCCGGATCTCCTCTGGGTTCTCTCCCAAATTCAGACGACGTTTTGAGGGGCTTCGACTTTGAGAGGTACCGGTTGAGTGATCCGAAGTCTCGGCATAATAAAATCCGGGTACTTGTTGCCGACAATTCCAGCGTCCACACACAACTTCTGGCGGGCGCGCTAGGGCACGAGCCGTCGTTTGAAATTACTGCCTTCGACTCCGATTCCCGTGGTTTAGCTTCAGCAACCGTCAATCTTGAAACAGATGTACTGGTTGTCAGCACCTCTCTAGATGGCCATCCTGCGTGTGGTTTAGAAGTCTTGCGCTATGTGCGCGTCGCCAGTCCTAATGTGCGGACTGTGGTTTTGATGGAGTCCTTGACCGATGAAGACATTCTGAGTGCATTTCGCGCCGGGGCGAGAGGTCTCTTTGGCAAGAGC
>JBEKQO010000529.1:0-3243 GCA_049519635.1 Terriglobia bacterium
TGTGGCTCGAAAGGATTACTGTCAGCAGGTTCGGTTGTCCGTTTCATGGAAACGGGATCGGGCCTCTAGCGAACTAAGCCACGTCTGGAGAGCAATTCCGGAGTGCTTTTCTATGTACAAGAAGCGCAGACCCATCATAAAGGAGTCGCTCCAAACTATATCCGCTTTGCCATAAAAAGCCTGGGGCTCGACGCTTGGCAGCTCGAACTCCACGTTAACGACTCCGGTCAGGCTTACTGGAGCCATTAGCTTGATGGACAATCCGCCCTCACTTACGTTCTGCATCCGGCCGGTGAAGGAATGCCCAAGAGGATTCCGAAACTGCACCGGCAAATCAACTTCGTAGCGGAAATACCGGCGATGTTCGCGTTCCATCTTGGCCATGGCGATGTCGACGACGCTCCGCAATCGAGTCTGCTGAATCGGTTTGCAGAGTACGAAGTCGGCTCCCAGATCGAGAGCTTCCTCGGTGCTTGTCCAATCTTTTACAACAGCCAAAATAAGAGTTTGCTTGTTCGCGGGGGCCTTCCGTAGCTTGCTGAGTGCCTTTGTGCCTCCGGGCACGTCATCACAGTCGATCACGAGTCCATCCAAATGCCGGCGGGAGACGAACTCGATCGCACTCGCAGAATCCTGGCGGAGATGGAGCGAGGCTCCGTGCGTCCCCAAACTCGCTTGGACATGACCTAACAGGGTAGGATCGCTAGTCACGACTAAGCACTCTAAGCCCATTTTGCGATCTTAGCGAATGGCGCATGGGCGGCTGTAGTGACAGACGTGCATGGCACTTGTGACGGCTGGCTGTGGCAGAAAAGGATTCTTGACGAAACTTCCTGGCGAACCATCGTCATCTCACCGGTTGATTGCGTCGTTCCATTGAAATGGCATTGATTTCGGCAGCTTACGGTCTGAGCGCCGCACTATGGTGAGGGGATCTGAAGGTCCGATACGATGTTCGAGTAGCCACTTTCCTGGTTGCTCGCATTCACGGCGGTCGTGGCATAGCAGTAGGACGTGCCGCCCGTGACGCCCGAATCCGCATACTGTGTGCTGGTATTCAATACCGAGTTGATTCTGAAGAAGGCTCCACAGGAGTCGCTGTATACCGCGCGATAGATGTTATAGCCAGTTATATCCGCCGAGGTGCTCGCGTTCCACGAAAGATTGACCGTGTGTGTCGATGCGCCAGTGCTGGCCGCCGGCTCGGGCGCTGAAGAAGACACCCCCACGCAGCCAAGCAACGCTGCCGTTGCTCCAAGGCTGAGGATTTCCAAACTACGTCTGACCAGAAAGGCTCGCATCTTCATATACGACTTCCCGCCGCGCGGACGAGATAACCAAGAATTGTAAACCACCGAGGCGGGCGAAGTTAAGTCAGAGCTTGCGTTGAAAACTGGCGTCCACGGTGCATTGGACGGCCTGTGCATCGGCCGCCGGCCGTTGAACCTACAGCGTTGTCCACTAGGTCTTGAATAGCCCTGAAGCGGAATTGCCGGCGAAGAATCGCGAATTGCAGCTCATACCGGGGGCCAAGATCGCATTTGTGCTCCAGCTATGTCATTGAAAAAACACATGCAAGCTCCTTGTAGCGAGCCCCGGTAATAGCGCCCGACCTCAAATCTGACTGCTGCAAAACTGCGGCAAGGAGACGACTATCGTCTTGTGAGAAGGAATTGGAAGTCCTTGCGAGGGCCTTACTTAAGAACACGCTCTCCTTTAAAGGATGGAACCTCGATGCGCTCGAAGCATTTATCCCAGATGGCGGAGTTCGTGTTGATTGCGGTTGTCCCGTATTACCCCCTGGGAAAGGCCAGGGCGCCCATTTGCTGCCTAAAATATACAAGACCGAGAACAGGGCCTGTGTTTGCTGCAACGCCGTGAAAGGCAACTACGACCCATCCGGGGGGAAGGAGCTGGGCTCGACCTCACGAATGATAAAGTTCGTCGAAGACTTATCCTCAAGGCTAAGCAGAAAATAGAGAGAAAAAGAACTGAGTGGGAACGCGAGTTTGTCGAGACTAGCAAAATTCCTTTTGAGGAAGCGGTAAAGCAGTATCGCAAATGTAAGAACGCCGCCTCAACATAGTTCAGCCTTGGCGCAGACTTTGGGTACGGCTCGGAAAGCTCGGAAAGGTAGAGCGCTTTCTCATTTCCCCGCCTGAGCGTATGATTCCTCCGCCGTTCACTCACTCAAAACAGGAGATGCCTATGAAGAAGCTCTACGGGCTCGTCGTGCTTGCGTTGTTGGTGGCGCCTGCGTTGTTCGCGCAGGAGCACTACACTGAAGGCCCCATTTGGCGGGTAACATTGATTCGGGTAAAACCAACGCACATGGATGACTACCTCACCATGCTGCGCCAGAGTACCAAGTCGGTCTACGAGGAAAGTAAGAAACAGGGTTCCGTCATGGACTACAAGGTCTTCCTCAAGGAGACCAAGAACAACCCTGAAGATTGGGACATCTGCATTGCCGTCGAATACAAGAACCATGCTGCCTTGGACGGTCTGGCCGCGAAGGGAGAAGCCATCCGCGACAAGATCCTGGGGGGCAAGGCCCCGGCGCAGCAACTGAATGAGAAGCGAGCGGAAATCAGGGAAGTCATCAGCTCGGAGTTGTTGCAGGAAATCTTCCTGAAATAGAAGCCGAGCGTCGAATCGTCGGGGCCGGACAATCCCGTACGGCCCATTCGTCTTCGCTATTGATACGTTTCAATAGAGGCATTCTGCGTGCTAGAATTCGCCGCCGAGGAAGATATGCCGACCACTCGTACAATCTCCCTCGCGCCCGCTCAAGCCGTCACGCCGCCAGCGAAGCTCTCGGTGCACTGGGAAGAACTCACGGCGAGAGATTTCGGTGAGGGCATTCAGCGCTCGCAGGGAACGTGCCTTCTACCCTTCGGCATCCTGGAGAAGCATGGCCCGCATCTGCCGCTGGGTACCGATCTGCTGGACGTCCGTTATGCCGCGCTGCGCGCGGCTGAGCAGGAGTACGCCGTGGTTTTTCCGGAATATTATTTTGGACAGATTGCCGAGGCCCGTCACGAGCCGGGAACCATGGCGTACAGCCGCGAAATGCAACTCGCGCTCTTGCAGGAAACTACGGACGAGATGGCCCGCAACGGCTGCAAGAAAGTGATTATCGTCAACGGCCACGGCGGTAACGAGAGCCTGCTGCCATATTTCGCGCAGACGCAACTCGACAAACCGCACGACTATGTGGTGTATGTTTTCGATCAGCGCACG
>JBEKQO010000530.1:0-2745 GCA_049519635.1 Terriglobia bacterium
TAGCGGCATATTCTCCACATACGAATACCCGTTCCAACTCTGCGGGTCCATTCCGTTCGCCCCCGCGTTCCCTGGGTCCACGCTCCAGAACCGCCCCTGGTCCGGACTCATATACCGCGCCGGAAAGTGGTACAGCCCCGTGTAGAACCCCGATGACGAGTCCTTCTCCTGCCCCGTGAACCGCCAGCGCACGAAACTGTCCGCCCCGTATCCCGTCACCCCAGCCCGCCACGTCCCCGACACCGGAGGCTCCAGCCCGTACGGCGTGTAGTCGTGACGCTCGAACGAAGACCCCGTCACCAGACGCGTGCTCCCCACCTGGTCCGCAACCAGATATTGCGTCCCCTGAGCCGCCGGCATGGCCGTTGAGGTCGTGTATTCCGCAGCCAGGTTCCCGAACGCGTCGTACCGGGCATGATAGAAGCAGATCTTCGCAGCGGACCGCGGCGCTTCCGCTTGGCCGGCGGGTGGCGCGGCGGGGCCGTTGTGAGTTCTACTAGTGCTCACCGGGCTTGGGACAAGGTGGGAAAAGCGCCTGACCAGCCGAGGAGAGCGGGGCCGAACACCTTGGGGCCGGCCGAGTATGCGTATGGGCTTGGAGCCCGCTGTCGTAAGTGGCCGCCCCTCCGGTCCACCCGGTTGAGCTACGAGCTCGAATAGGTAGGTGCCGTTCGTGCCTTTCACTGTTTTCGCCGGCGTTTCACCCCGCCGGTTCTCCGGGTCTTCCGGGTCGTCCGGTTTGTGCGCCAGAACCGTTCGGGTCCCGCTCTCCTCAGAAAGGGTAACATCAAATGCCATTCGCCGCGTTCGACATCCACTTGAAATCCGTGGAAGCCGTGGTCGCCGATGACGCCGGAGCCATCCTGCTCCGCCGTAATTTTCCCGCCACGCGTAAAGCCATCGAAGATTTCGCTCGCCAGCATCTCAGCCAAGCCCACCGCATCGCCCTGGAAGCCACCTTCCACACCTGGGCCATCGCCTCCGTGCTGGAACCCTTCGTCGCGGAAGTAGTCGTCTCCAACCCGCTGCGCACCCGCGCCATCGCCGAAGCCAAAATCAAAACCGACCGTGTGGACGCCGAAGTGCTGGTCCACCTGCTGCGCCTGGATTATCTGCCGCGCGTGTGGCAGCCCGACGCCGATACGCGCGATCTGCGCCGCGCCACCACCGAGCGCGCCAATCTGGTGGCCGACCGCACCCGCCTGAAAAACCGCATCCACGCCGTGCTGCATCAGAGGCTGCTGGCGCCGCCCAAGGGCGACCTGTTCTGCCCCGCGAACCTCCGCTGGCTGGAAAAACTGGAACTCGACCCGCCCGGCCGGGAATCCCTCGACCGCCACCTGCGCCAACTGGCCTTTCTGGAAAAAGAAATCGCCGATCAGAAATCCACTCTCGCCGGCCAGGCGTACGCCGACCCGCGCGTCAAACTGCTGATGACGCTGCCCGGCGTCGACTTCACCGTAGCTCAATCCCTGCTCGCCGCCTGGGGCGATGTGGCGCGTTTCCCCAGCGCCGAGAAGGCCGCCGCATACCTGGGGCTCGTGCCTTCCACGCGCCAATCCGCCGAACATTGCTACCACGGCCCCATCACCAAACAGGGCCGCTCGCACTCCCGCTGGCTCCTGGTGCAAGCGGCGCAGCATGTAGACCGCCACCCCGGCCCTCTGGGAGTGTTTTTCCGGCGCATTGCGCGCAAGAAGAACCGCAACGTCGCGGTGGTGGCGATGGCGCACAAGCTGGCCCTCATCGCCTGGCACATGCTGCGCCACAACGAACCCTACCGCTACGCGCAACCGAAAACCGTGGAAGCCAAGTTCACCCGGCTGCGCGTCGGCGCCACCGGGAAGCGCAAACGCGGCGGACTGCCAAAAGGCGCGCCCCGTCCCGCGGCTTATGGAACCGGCGTGCGCACCCGCGCCGTGCCGGCGTTGGATGAGATCTATGCCGGCGAAGGATTGCCGCCGCTGGCATCGCCTACCGCGGGAGAGCGCAATATGCTCGAACAAACCCAAACCGCGGCCTGGGCCGAAACCGTCCGGCGCCGCCAGCGCACACCGCGCCAGCCCAACTCGCAACCAGCAGGCGGGGCTGGCGCCCCGCCGCGGGACTCCGTCCCGCACCCTGCGGGGGCTCCGCCCCTGCGACCCTGAAAACAAAATCTTTCCTAAGAAGGTGTGAAGATTGCGTGCATCGCGCCCCTCCCGTTGGTCGGGCTCGGGGATACGGCTGAAGCTATGCCGCGTCTCACTGCCATCTGTCAAGTGTCTCAGGCATTCAAAATTTCACTTGACACAATCATAGGTGCGCGTTGAGTCATGGCATTTCCGATAACATCTTATTTTCAGATATCAAACACCTAAACAAACGGACGGTCAAGTACCAAAGTTGGGAATAAAAAGAATTCTTGTGGAATTCAATTGCCGACGATTTCCACGCCTTGTGAATAACGCCCCGTGCCGGCGGCCGAGGGAAGCAGAGGGGAAGGGAACAGACACCTTTTCGTGGGGACTCAAGTTTCGTTCGGCGCTCATCGGCCGCGTGCTTTCGGCTGCGCCCGAAAAGCCCAGCTCTAAGGTGTGCTGCCCAACCGTCTCTTGAGCGATTCCGGCACTTCCGCATCCACCTCCACGTGGGTTTCCCCGTAGCGCGTCTCAATCACCCGTCCGAACTGGTGCAGGAGCGCCAGCGTGGCGCCGTCGCCGGTGGGGATGCGGAAGGTGGTTCGGAGAATGGGGTCGAGGAGCA
>JBEKQO010000531.1:0-2737 GCA_049519635.1 Terriglobia bacterium
ATCTTGGCCTTCTCGGCCGCTTCCTTAAGCCGCTGCAGCGCCATCTGGTCTTTGGCCAGTTCGATACCCTGCTCGCGCTTGAATTCGGAGACGATCCAGTCCATGACGCGCTGGTCGATGTTGTCGCCGCCCAAGTGCGTGTCGCCGTTGGTGGACTTCACTTCCACCACGCCTTCACCCACTTCCAGGATCGAAATATCGAAGGTGCCGCCGCCGAAATCGTATACCGCGATGGTCTCGTTCTTCTTCTTGTCCAAGCCGTAGGCCAGCGCGGCCGCAGTGGGCTCGTTGATGATGCGCATCACTTCCAGGCCCGCGATTTTGCCCGCGTCTTTGGTGGCCTGCCGCTGTGCGTCGTTGAAGTAGGCCGGGACGGTGATCACGGCCTGGGTAACCTTGCCACCCAGGTACGCTTCGGCGGCTTCCTTCAGCTTGCCAAGGATCATGGCCGAGATTTCCGGCGGTGAATACTTCTTGCCGGCGATGTCCACGCGAGCGTCGTTCGAATCGCCGCGCACGACCTTATAGGGGACCATCTTCATTTCTTCGGTGACTTCGTCATAGCGCCGCCCCATGAAGCGCTTGATCGAGAAAATTGTGTTCTCGGGATTGGTGATGGCCTGGCGTTTAGCGACCTGGCCCACCAGCCTTTCCCCGCTCTTGGTGAACGCCACAACGGAGGGCGTGGTGCGGTTGCCTTCCTGGTTGGCAATCACGGTGGGTTGTCCGCCTTCCATCACGGCGACCACGGAGTTCGTGGTTCCCAAGTCGATGCCTATAATCTTTCCCATGTCTTTCAAGTCCTCCTAACGCTCATTAGTACACTCTCATTATCAAATTTTAGTGTGTTATTGTCAAGTCCCATGACTGACGGCGTGCACAAAGGCAGTTAAGCCTTTTATTTCCAATCATCAAGCGCGGCCCGAACGCGCTCAAGTAGGATTTGCGTTAGGGCGGGATGCCCGTCCAGCGGCGGGGTGACGCGGATTTTCACATTCGGATGGGCCTGGACCAGCCGTTCGACGATGGCTGGCAGGTCGCGGTGTAGATGTATCCCTAATGTCAAGAAATAAGGGACCACCAGGATGCGGGTCACGCCAGAACCGGCCAGAAGCGCGACGGCGTCGGCGAGGCTGGGCTGCGCTTCCAGAAAGGCGGTTTCCACGTGGTCGAACGCTCCGGCGGCGGCGGCCTCTGCTGCCACGGCGCGGACCGCTTCATTGGCGGATGGCACGCTGGAACCATGCGCAAAGATGACAATTCCCGTATTCACCGTTACTATGAGCATAGCAATATGCTAAAAAGACTCGTGGTGGCGCTGGTCGGCATGGCGATGGGTGGACTTGCCGGGCTGCTGGTCGCGCTGATGGGCGCGGGGAATCTGGCGATTATCCTGGGAGCGGTAGTGGGGGGCCTGGTGTTCTCGGTCGCGCTGCCGCGGGTGGGACGAACCGCCTGAGATCTTAAGGTGTAAACGGAGGAACTAAATGGCTTTTTGTCCGAGTTGCGGCGCCGCGGTCGAAGGGCGCTATTGCGCGAAATGCGGGACGGCGGTGGATCCGGCCGCACCCCCGGCGGCTCCGATTCCGGTGATAGCGGCCTCGGGATTGCCAGAGAATACCGCGGCGGCCCTTTGTTACCTGTTGGGGCTGGTGACCGGGATCATTTTCCTGATTCTGGAGCCCTACAGCAAGAACAAGCTGATTCGTTTTCATGCTTTTCAGTCGATCTTCATGCATGTGTTCGTGATCATCGTCTGGGTGGCGTTCAGGGCCGTGCTTCCATGGGGTATGTGGTGGCTGGTTACCCTGATCGACCTGGGTTTCTTCGTCTTGTGGATCTTTATGCTGCTGCAGACCTACCAGGGGAAGAAGATCGTGTTGCCGGTGATCGGCGATCTGGCGGCGAAGCAGGCGTAGAGGTAGCGGGGGCGTGCAAATTCGCGCCTTTCATAGCAACTTGATCGCGACGCGGCGGCTGAGCATGGCTGCCGCCCATGCGCGCCTTTTGAACTTGCGCCTTCGAAAAATCTCCTCCGGCTTGTGGAAATCGTCAACGCTCGAATCCCTCGCAAAAAAGGCTACGAGGAAGGGAACGGCAGGTACGAACCTGACATCTCTGCATTGGTCAGATTGCCCTTTTGTCGAAGTAATTCCCGGCAAGGTCAGCGGTGCACTGCTGCTCAAGAATACCCGCTTGCCGGTGGACGCGATCACGGGAAACTATGACGCTTTCCGCGCTGAGGGATTATCGCCGGACGCAGCCATTGCCGAAACGCTGGATTGCTACCCTGAAGCTGGCCTAGATGCTATTAAGGGCAATAAATTACTTGACTAACCGGGCGATTCGCGCTATGCTTGAAGTATGGAAAGCGCCTACGAACCCCAAACCCTTCAAGAGGCAATCATCTATTTCGCCAGCCCCGACAACTGCCTGAACTACCTCGCACGCAAGCGCTGGCCCAACGGCGTTACCTGCCCCACTTGCGGATCGCAGAACGTGATTTTCTTGGCAAATCAGCGGCGCTGGAAATGCAAGGGCAACCACGAGCGCCCCCAGTTCTCAGTGAAGGTCGGGACCGTCATGGAAGATTCCCCCATCGGCCTGGACAAGTGGCTTGCGGCCATGTGGCAGATCGTGAACTGCAAAAACGGGATTAGTTCCTACGAGGTTCACCGGGCTATCGGGATCACCCAGAAGTCCGCATGGTTCCTCGATCACCGCATCCGGTTCGCTC
>JBEKQO010000532.1:0-2716 GCA_049519635.1 Terriglobia bacterium
TTTTCGAAAACTCCCTCCTGATCCAGGAGGGGTGGCGCGCTGAGCGCCGGGGTGGTTGTCCACGCGGGGGAGTTCTTTCGCGGCCCGTTCCGCCCCACGCCTCCGGCAGCCCTCCAAGACCGCCCAAGCGTGGTGAGAAATCCGCCTTTACGCCCAGCCTTTGTCGGTGAGACCGGCGGCGGGCAAGTGCAGTGACGACCGGCGGCTGCTTCCTTGGATGAGAATTTCATCCTTGCCGACCTGGATGTCGCGCACCGAACCAAAATCTTCCGGGACTTGCACGATGAAGCTTAAATAGCTGGCTGTCGCCTTCCCTTTGGCGGGAACGATGGAAAAAGTCGGGGTGTCGAACAGGGGCGAAACCGCGAAGGCCTCCCGCCGCGTAACCGGAAAGGGTGTGGAACCGAACTCCAGGCCGCGCGTTTGGCTACGGCCGTTCCACGGCGCCGCGGCTCGCGCCTGGTTTTCTTCCCAAATGGCCACCCAGGGAAAATCGCTACGACGGAAGCAATAGCCTAGCAATAGGCGGTGAGGCTGGTTGAGGGCGGCGATGTATGGCACTTTCCGGCGCGGGTTCAGCAAAACCGACACCAGGAATCCCCTCCCCTGGCGCGCGAAGGGGCGCGTAAGGTCAATGCTTCCGCCGGATTCGGCCGGGGCAAAGGGCCAATGAAAGTTGCGCCCGGAGGCCAGCAGTTCCTTGCCCCCATAGCCGCCGGCATGCGTTCTCCCGCGCGTGGCGGGGATGGCGATGCGGCTGGTCTCGTGCCCTAGAAAGGGCGGGCTCAGGGTGACGTGCTGGGTCCAGTGGAAGAAGTGGTCGGCCTTCTTTTCGTTGAATACGGTCTCCGCAATATAGGCCACGGACTCGCCGCGGCGCAGGCGGATTTCACGGCGGAAGCGCAAGCCCGCGATCGGCAGTCGCACCCCAAGCGTGAGGCTGACCTCTTGTGACGTGGTGCGGAGCTTGGTCTTTTGCCATTTGGCCGAAGGCGCTTCCCCGTGCGTTGACAGTCCTTGTGCGGCCTCTTCCTCCGACGGCGGGCCGAAGTAATCCAGGCAAATATTGTGCCCGGCGATGCCGGAGAGCAGCTTCCCTTCATTCGATGGGCCGTATACCGCGGCGTGTTTTTCCGCGCGATAATCCTGTGGCTCAATGGTCTTCCAGGGTGGAACCCAGAGGGGATTGAGGACGGGCAATCCCGTGCCGGGCAGAAACTGAAATTCCGCGATGTGGCCTCCGCCGGGCAGGGTCACCATTTGCACGAGGTCGTTGTGGAGTGTGAACGCCTCCCGTCCGTTCCATTTCGATTTCAAACACGCAAGTTGTTTGGTCATCAGGATGTTTTTCCTTTCCGCAATCAGCAATCTGCTGCCTTGTTCCCCGCATGATGATGCCTCATGACTTCGGCCCTGACAAGCCCCCTTCCTGGTTCGCCATTCCGCCTGCCGGGACCAGGATCCCGCCATCCACCGCGATCGCCGCTCCGGTAATAAAGGAGGCGAGATCGCTTGCCAGGAAGACCATGACGCGAGCGACTTCCTCCGGCTTCCCCATTTTGCCGCGCAGGTGTATGCGGTTGCAGGCCGCCAAGGCGGCTTCCGGATCGGGACCGAGTGACACCGCCCAGCGCAACATCGGTGTATCGATGGCCCCGGGCATCACGCAGTTGGCGCGGATGTTCTGCTTGGCGTAATCGAGCGCCAGGCAGCGCGTGAGTCCCAGAATGCCGTGCTTGCTGACGACGTAGTGCACGGAGTTGCTCTGGGCGGCAACCGACTGCACCGAACCCGTATTCACAATAGCTCCGCCCCCACGCTTGATCATCAGCGGGATTACATACTTCGACATCAGGAAGGCGCTCTTCAGGTTGACGCCCAGCACCAAGTCCCAATCTTCTTCCGAGCAGCTTACCGCCGTGCCGTAGCGCTGAATTCCGGCATTGTTGATGAGGATGTCGATGCCGCCCAACTTCTTCGCGATTTTGGCGACTCCAGCCTCTACTTGCGCACCCTTACTGACATCGAAAGAAAAGAATTCAACCCGCCCGCCCGATTGGCGCAACTCCTTCGTGGCGCGCCGCCCGGCTTTTTCGTCAAGGTCCACCACGGCTACGGTAGCATGCCGTTGCGCGAATTCCCGGCAGCACGCCAAGCCGATCCCCGACGCGCCGCCCGTCACAACCACAACTTTGTTTTGAAAATCCATGGTGAAGAGTTCTCCTTTTTCCCGAGGCCGTCAGCACCGCTCTCGGCGGCCTTCATTTCTATTCCACGCTTCCTTCATCCTACTTCTTCCCGCCGCTGAAATGAAGTGGCGCCACGAGGTAAGATTAGGGCCCGATGGATCAATAAGCCGATGGCCCGCTAGCCGATTTTGCGTCCTATCTTCTTTTCTTTCAGTAACTCATCCCGAAATTGAGATAACCTGTTTATTATCATCAACTCATCCAGAGCACTTTTATAACCCCTTTGTTTTCAGAAATCCATCCAGAGGACTCTTCATTTTTAACATCTTTTGGTCTCAGCGCCCCGCCTCTGACCTGTTTCTGTTTAACTTCCTTATTTTCAGCGACTTGATTATTTACTTCCGTCATGGGGTCCCCCAATTCTCTCCTAACCAACTTTCTTTTCATGAATATAGTCGTTTTCGGCGCGGATTTCTCACCCTGCGTTTGGAAGGGCAAGGCTTTATAGGCTGCGGAAAACGCCCCCG
>JBEKQO010000533.1:0-2691 GCA_049519635.1 Terriglobia bacterium
AACACGGAGAAGCGGACCCTAGAGACTATTGCCGGTTCTCTGTGGTGCTGCAAGATGATAACACCAATCAAATCCATTATTTGGTGTGCAACCTGAGCTTGGAAGAGGCACAGGTCGCGAAGCGCCAGTATCACTATAAGAGTTCCCTACTGGCGCACGGGACGTATGCAAGCTCGTTGGACTTTCACATCATGCCTGCGTTCATGGGGCAACAAATCGGAGTCCCGGCTTTGGATGATTGTACTTTAGAGCCACTGTCAGATCCTCCTACACCTCAAGAAACCCAAACGTCTCCTACATCTTCTCATGCACCCCAAGAATCCGAAGCACCTCCAGCACCCGATAAGATCATGCGTGCAATGAACGAAGTGGACTCGCTCCCTGAGAACAAAAACAAACCGTACCCCGTGGACGGCGAGGTAGAGCGTGACGTGCGGAAAGCCTTGAGCACTTCCAAGGCGCTAAGACGCGCCACCATAACTCTGGTTTCTCTTCATCGCGAGGTTACCCTCTCCGGAACCGTGGTAGATGAGCCTTCCCGCGAACTGACCGAGGATATAGCCAGTCACGTTCCTGGCGTGGTAGCGGTGCACAATAATCTGACAGTCGGTAGCAGCGCGAAGCTTCAATAAGTGCACCGTCGGTTCTATTTTAAAATTAGGGGGGACGCATGGACGACAAAATGACGTTTCGCAACCGTTATTTTCAGGCTCTCGGAATTGAGATCGATGAGGAATGCAAGCTCGAAGCTGCTCGCAAGCTTGCGCACGACATCCGCCAATTCGAGATCGAGCTGTATTGGAAACGGGCGACCTATTTTTGGGCTTTTCAACTCATCGCGTTTACGACACTTGGACTTCTTTTCAAAGACGGTAACATCGGTGGTCTAGGACAACTGTCCTTGGGCCGGTTACTAATCCCGGCGCCGATTGGCGTAATCACCGCCCTCGCTGGATACCTCACCGCTCGTGGCTCAAAATTCTGGCAAGAGAACTGGGAGGCGCACGTTGATCTATTGGAGGACGAGACGAAGAAGCGGCTCACCCATGTAATCCTGTGTCGCAGAGTCCCGCAGTTCTCTGTCAGCCGAATCAACCAATGTTTGCTGGGCTGCCTAACGTTCGGGTGGACCGCAGTTTTGATTGTTGGTGCGATTCCGAAAGCTGCGGAATACCTCAAGACCTATTCCTCTTGGCTCGGCGGCATAGCAATCTTCATAACGCTGGTGTCTGCTTTATTCTTGTTCGGCAACCGGTCTGATTTTAGCGGTTGTGCGTACTATTTCGGCGATGAGACGAGCTGGACGGACTACCCGCCGAAGCGTAGGAAGACACTCTGGGAATTTCTCTTCGGTAAGGCTTCTCGTCGTTTCATCATCTGGCGTGAGCGCTCCGCGAAAGACGTGACCGTAGAGCAAACGCCTACGCCCGCAGCATCAGGACTGACAACCAACCAACGCCACGACACGTCTCAGAAAGAGTAAGTTTTGACCCACGACCATCTCCCCGCGTTTTCAAGGGCTTGCATGGGTCAAATGTTAAGGCCTAATTAACCCATGAAATACGGCTATGCCCGCCTATCGACTGATGACCAGAGTACGACCTTGCAACTTGCTGCCTTGAAGCGGGCCGGATTCAAGACGCTTTTCAAAGTCGGGCAGATGACCCTTTACTCGTGTTCAAGCACTTTTAGCCAAGGAACGCATCACAAATTCAGGGTCGGCGGCAATGACGATAAGAAGCGCGCGAGCAGCGGCTTCCGGCTGGCGACGCCCAGACTCCCAATGACGAACCGCATCCACTGACAAGCCAAAACTATCTGCGAAACGCCCCTGGCTCAGGCGGAGGCGCTTGCGGAGACCTCGCACGTCCACGGTCTCCGGCAGAGTGACCTTGTAACCCTTGCGCTCGCCTTCCATGTAGGAGCGGGCTTCAGCCGTTCCTTGTGCCATCTCCTTAAACAATTTGCTCATCGCTTCCCCCTGGTTTCGGCAAAGAAACTCTTCGCCGTCCAGACCGCGGTATTGGGGTCAGGGCATTCTGCTCGGCCTTGCTCAAATTGCCCTTCTCCGATTTGGCATACACGGTGATGAGGAAGATCGGCAGATCCTCACCGCCGTAAAGATAAACGACTCGTGCGCCGCCGCGCTTTCCCATGCCGGAGCGTGCAAAGCGCAGCTTGCGATACCCTCCTGTGCCGGGCATCAAGTCTCCTCCGGCCTCCGGGGTTGCGGCGATGGTTCGCACGATTTCTTCCCGGTCCGCTTCGCTATAGATGGCTTCGGCGGCTCTCAGGAACATCGGAGTTTCGACCACCGTTTGCATAGAAAAACTATATGCCAATGGCATATAGCTGTCAATCCTTTTCTCAGCGTAGAAGGGTAGGTCGCGACTGTCTTGTTCTGTTGCCTCGAGGCATTGGAGGACTGCGACACGGTGATTGTCTGGAAACTTGACCGCCTGGGCTGCAGTTTGCGCGATCTGCTCACTTCCGCAAGAGCAGTTGCAGGGCGCGGCGGGCGCTTTGCAGGCAGGCTCGGGCTTCATCTTCGGAGAGGAGGCCCTGATGGACGGCTTTTTTGCCGGTATCGTTCACTTGGTTGGCGACGGGAATAAAGTCCGCATCGATTCCGGAGAGCAGCAGATTGTTGTTCACCTCGTGGAGCAGGTTGCCCAGAGTGGCGGCATTGCG
>JBEKQO010000534.1:0-2653 GCA_049519635.1 Terriglobia bacterium
AGAGGGTTGGGGTTTTGATTTTTATCCCTCTCCAGGGGGAGAGGGGGGACCGCAAGGCGGTGGGTGAGGGGTCCCTTTCAACCCAATCGACTTTGACGGAACCCTGGACCACCCTCAGGGCAGTTTAACTACCTCGATGCTTTCCACCATGCGAATCCATCGCGCTCCCTTTTTCTCCTGCGGAACCACGATGCGCACAGGACCTTGCTTTTCTGGCAGCGGTTTGCCGTCGGCGGTGTCCGCGAGGATGATATGCTGCGACGCGTCGGTGAAGTCGGGGTCAAGCTCAGGTAGCGCAAAGACCACGCGGTACCCGTCACGAGCGGTCACCAGGACGTAGCTTGCCAATGCCTTGCCTCGCAACTGCTTTCCCAGCGGGGCGCCGGCCTTTTGCAAGATTTCTGTTAGTGCCACACCCTCATAGGTCACCTTGTTATCGTGCTCCTGCGCTGTGACCTTGGTGCGCGGCATGGCGGCCAAGTCTTGCAGTGATAATGTCAAGGGTTGGGATACCGCCCCGCTGACGCGCACAACCGCCCCGGCGGGAAGCTGGGCCGCCGGCCCAACCGCCTGGAGTGCGAGGATAAGAAGGATAGACGCCCCCATCGTGATAAAAACTAGCACCGTTCTTGGCCAATGACAACCCTTAAACAAGGCTGCACTTCCGGAATCGATTACGGGTTGGAAGCAGGTGTAGCGCGGACCTGGTTTTTAGGTCCGCGCTACCCTTCCTCGGCACGAGTTTCTGCCTATTCTGGATTTCTCACCATGCGTTTGGAAGGGCGGGGCTTTAGCCCCGCCGTTGCAGGGCCACCCTGATTATTTCCAAGTCCCGCACCCCGCGCAGCTTGCAGCCGCGAGCTGCGCGGGGTGCGGGACAAATCGAGAGTGGGAGGCGCGATTTCGGCGGGGCTGAAGCCCCGCCCTTCCGGCTGCGTCCAACCATGGTGAGAAGTCCGGGCTATGATGGGTAGCCGTCAGGCTATAAATGCTCGGAATGACAGCGAACGGGCTCAGGATGACAGCATTGTAGGGTTTTTCCGCAGCCTGTTTAACCTCCTATAAAGGCAAATTCCCCCACGCCGTGGATCAGGATTCTCCGCCCTCATGACATGCGTGATTGAATATGGTCCCCGATGATCTTTGCCGAGGAGGGACATCCGCGGACCATTCCGTAGAAAGGTCCGAAGTCTCGGGTGGCCGCAAGCCCCGTCACATACAGGCCGGGCACGCTGGATTGGAAATACTCATCGAGGGCGGGGAAGCCATTGGAGGTTTTTAGTCGGGGCAGGATCGTGGTCTTGGAAAAATACGGTACCTGCTGCACATCCACTTGATAACCGGTGGCGAGGATGACGTGGTCTACATCGATGTGCGCCCCGCCGGAAAGGCGCACGTGCAGGGTGCCATCGGCGAGGACTTTGCAGGAGTCAACATCCGAGTGGGGCCAGAGCTTGACGTTATATTTGCTGATGCGAGGTGCGAGCCCGGGCTCCACTTTCAGGAGGCCCTCTTCCTGGAAGCGCCGCTCGATGGCTTCTCTCTCCGCCTTCGGCAAATTCCGGAACCAGCCACGAATTTCCAGGGTCCGCTCCATGAGGGGATCGACCCAGTCCCAATCCGAAGGTGCAAACCGCGGGGTTTCGTGGCGGAAAGACACATGCACCTGGGCCACACCGGCTTCCACCATGAGCGCGGTCCATTCGAAGGCGCTTTGGCGCCCTCCCATGACGAGGCAGCGCCGGCCTGCCAGCGGTTCGAAATTCACCATCGCGCAGGTGTGGGAGTAGCGGCCCTGCGGGAATTTGCTGGTCAGGTCAGCCGGAAGATGGCGAAACATGCCGAATCCGGGCGCGGTAACCACGTTCTCGGCGCTCAAGGTTTCACCATTTTCGATAAAGGCTTCGAAGTGGCCGTCGCGATACTCCAGTTGCCGGACGAAAGAGTGGAGGGCCTTGATTCCGACCTGTTCCACGAGCCAGTCCGCATATTCGACAAACAAGCTGAGCGGAAGGGGAGAGGCTGGTTCCCGCTTGATGTCCTTGGACGCGAGATATCGTTGCAGGGTGTAGATTTCCATCGGATCAAGATGCCCTGTGCCGCTCGAGCGGAGAAGCATCCCTTTGGGCATCTGATCCCGCCAGAACTCCATGGGTTTTCCCAGAATGGCATAATCGATTCCGAGTTGTTTGGCGTAGGCGGCGGTGGCCAGGCCATAGGGCCCGGCGCCAATAATGAGGAGCTGATTTGTCAGCATAGGGCTCATTGCCCTCCAGGCGCTAACTCGCGAAGAAATAATAGCGCATCTGCCCGGTGAACCCCGTAAAAATGTAAGCCTTCTTTAATCTCCAAAAGCTCGAACTTGATTCTATTCCAAGAGCGCTGGATACGGGAAGAGCATTTGCCGGTTCTCACGTTCACGCCCAGCGCCCATCGTGCAAGGTTTTTCCTTGAGGAACGCCGCGGTGGGAAAAGTAAAAACGAAGGCATGCATGAAAGCGATGTATGAGAGTTTATGTATGAGAGTTCATTGTTCTTAGCTTGTCAAGTTGTCCGGTTTTCATAGCAAGTGATCTGTCCGGTTTTGGTTTTTCTTCTCCTGCACAAATTTGAGGGCCACCGCCGCCGTCGTCGCTGTGGGAATGTGGGAATC
>JBEKQO010000535.1:0-2629 GCA_049519635.1 Terriglobia bacterium
GATTGGATCATCGACATGGGGCCGGGTGCAGGCGCCGAAGGTGGCACAGTTGTGTTTGAGGGAGTACCCCGCGACCTGCTGAAGGCGAGCCAGTCGCTGACGGCGAAACACCTCGCTGCGCGATTGGCATGAACCTTAACACGCGCCACTTGGGCAAATCGGGCTAAGAGGTAGGCATTTTCTCGCTCGTGACCCCGCCGGTCAAGGGCGGCGAGGGGCGATGCATTGCCCAAATCGGTCTGCCGGTTGTTGCCATCCTATTGATAATAAGGGATCACGTCAGGCACCAGGCACCGTGGGTGGCAGCCACGGGTATTGGGTATTGGGTTGTCACGTCGGGCTCTATAACCACACCTTCGCCCCATGGGTCGCGACATTTTTCAGCTCCGTCGGTGCTGCGAGGCGGTGCAGGGCTCAGGAGAAGATTACGCGTGGCTCAAGATAAGCAGTTGAGAGGTCTTGGTTCGAAACGGGTCATGCGCCTTGGCCGCCGCAGGAACTCTGGCGATTCATCTGCGCCTCTAGCGAGGCGATCTCTTGGTTCAGGCGTCGATTCGGCCAGCGGAAAAACAGAAGGAAGCAAAGGTAGTTGTAGATAAGGGGAAGATAGCATAAGAGCCCGAAACTAAGTCCAGTGGCAGCCAGCTTGAGCACTCCCAGCCAAGGCGGCCCCGTAAGAAAGTAGACCAATGAGGTACCCACTGGAACATACAGGTAATAGAAGGGGCTGGGCTTCCAGGGAGCGAATTCGCTCGATGAGCGGCGACGGCTTTTCAATTCGGCAATCTGGGACTCGATACTGGAAACCCAGTCGTCGGAGACATCTTGAGTGGGCAACACCAAACTGAACATTGCGACCTCGTCCGCGTGGAACTCGTCCCGGCGCCTCCAATTTTCACCTTCTGCCGGGTGCGGTGCATAAACACTATCAGACTCCTAAGTCCGAATCAACTAACTTTTGGACGCGAATTTTGCAACGCTAACTTTTCTCGGTTTTTGTGTTTCAGTGCCATGACCGTCAGCATTAATTAAGAAGACATAGATCAGCGTTTTCTGATGCTGTTTGGGGGCTCGGTGACAATCGAGAACCGGAATCCGGCAGGAATCCAAAGAAATCACCGTCTCACCTTTGGCGGTCAGTAACACTGTGGATGTACTGTCGTTGGCGGTCTTCCTCCATGCTGCCTGTAAACAACAGGCGAAATACAGGTCGAATGCATGCTTTTGTTTCTCCCTTTTGGCGATGGCGACAAGTTCGCCCACTCGTTCTTGGTGGTGCCGGCGCCAGTCTCCTGATATACCGCCGCCTGACGATGGTGGACATCAGGTCTGCCTCACCAATACGATCGTCTGTGGGCGATTCAACACCAGGGCGACCACAATCGAGATGTTGTTCCGTTGAGTCATCAAGCCCCTCGCAATATATTCTGCAAGTCTCCGATGAGTTGCAGTTGGTCCCGCGTCACGGCGGTGACTGCCAATTCACTGGCAAAGTGATAGTCTCATTTCGGTAATACGGGTTCTGCTGGGGCTCCGGCGTCGAAGGGAACATCTGTTCCAGACTCTTCAGCCTTTCGTTCATTCGGATCCGATGTCCCCACCGCCAGAACCTCAAACATCCAGCTCTTCTAGCTCACGGTTTTCTTTCTCCTCTTTGATGGCAAGCCGCTCGCTGCCCATGAGTGCAAACATCTCCGCTTGCTTGTTCAGAAGTTCGATCCAGGCATTCGCTTCACCGAGCGTGATCCGTCCCGCGCCGGCGGCTGCCAGAACACACTGGAAGCTAGCCTCGAGGTCGAGCACGTTCTTCGCCACCGGTAGTTCGAGATCGATACATCGCTCTTTGGGGATCGGGTACACCCGGCTCAAGCACAAGCGTAGCGCGTGGACATCGCCGTTGTTAGCTAACTCGAACGCCTTTCTGATCAATTGCGGGGCTTCGCCCTCAAGCAGCTGCTCCGCCAACAACGTGGCTCGGTTTCGGCTGCCGACCGGCCTCCCAGACGGGTTGCCGCTCGTGTTCTTTTGGAACTGTCCTTTGTTCGTTTTCAAGTCTGTTGTCCTCCGCCTGGTTATTCGCCAGATTCGGGCAGAGTTTTTAGGGTGAGCGTACGGATTCCGGACCGGGCCATTGAGACTTGCCGAGTGTCGATCCCCAGCGGACCACCTGGGAGCACGAGTTCCGCTTGCGGGACTACCCACAGAGCCGGAAGGCAATGTTCAGAAACGAAAGGAGAAAGCACGCTGTCAGCGAGTCCTATCGAAAGGTAATACTTGTGAATTTTACTTGCCTTGCCATTGTGCTCCTCAGTGCGCCGCCGACTCTCCGCATGGCTCAGGTGGACACCTCACTCCGCCGCGTCAAGAGGCGCCGAGACCCGCTCCGAGCGAACCAAGAGGGGGTCCCTGGCTTTCTGAAAACCAGGAAGTTTACCGCCATTCGTCTAACGGCTTCCGTGGACGGTATCGAGAGACGCCACTTCAGCGGTTCGCGAGTTTCCCGTTCCGTTAACGGGACTGACTTCACGAGACCAAGTGTTGGCGGTTAGCGACAAAACATCACAAGGTCAGCCGTTTATGAGCAGCGACACAGCACGGCCAGGCTCTTCATTGCATGGGACTTCCCAAC
>JBEKQO010000536.1:0-2599 GCA_049519635.1 Terriglobia bacterium
TATCTCCCCGAATCCCCCATCGAGTGCCACCGGGGATTCCTTCGCCTGGACGATTACTACCTGAAGACCCTCACGCTGAGCGAGCCCTCCGCCGCCAGCTTCCCGCTCATGTTCCAGCGCCTTCTCGAAATCCAGGCCAACTTTTATGTCGCCACAGAGTGGAAAAAACAGACCTCCGACAAGACCCACCGCCTGATTCACTCCCGCCGCCGCCACTACCACACCACCAAGCGCTCGTTCCTCAGTTACCTCAACACCTCGGACGTCCCGGCGAGCGCCCAGGACGTCCTCGTCGACGACTCCAAGGAAGCGCAAATCCGCGAACTCGGCAAGGCTCTCGAAGAACTCGAAGTGAATGGCAACTACTTCGGCGAGTTTTCTCTCACCATCGTCATCTATGACCTGGACCTCGCCAAGGTCGAAGCCGCGTACGCCGATTTCTACAAGGTCTTCAGCATCGCCGACGCGCAGCTTCTCGATGAGCGCTACAACCTGCTGAACGCCTACCTCGCGACCGTCCCCGCCAACCACGCGCTCAACGTCCGCCGCATGCTGATTACCAACGCCAACTATGCCGATTACTCCTTTCTCTTCACCCTGCATTGCGGCGAGCGCGAAAACCGGCATTTGCGGCGGGAATATCTGGCGGTGCTCGAAACCAACCATCAGACGCCCTACTTCTTTAACCTCCACCACGGCGACACCGCGCACACGCTCATGCTGGGACGCACCGGGGCAGGGAAGTCGTTTCTGCTCAATTTCCTCATCACCAACCTGCAGAAGTACGACCCGTACACTTTCATCTTCGACCTGGGGGGCAGTTTCGCCAGCCTGACGAAGCTCTTCCAAGGCTCGTATATCCGCGTCGGGATTGACTCCCACACCTTTAAGATCAATCCGTTTTCACTGCCTCCGACGAAGGCCAATTTGGATTTTCTGACGCTCTTCATGCGGGTCCTGGCCGAGTCGCCGGGCGGGGAAGCGCTCAGCGCACCCCAGGAACGCGAGCTGCACGAACAAATCCAGAACCTCTACGAGGTCGAGGACGAAAGCCTCCGCACGCTCGGCACTCTGGCCAACACCCTGCCTCGCGCCCTTGACGCCCGGCTCTACAAGTGGAAACAGGGGGGACAATTCGGCTTCCTGTTCGACAACCCCGACGACAACGTCACCCTCTCCCGCTTCCAGTGCTTCGATTTCCAGGGCATGAAGGAGTACCCGCAGGTTTTGGAGCCCCTGCTGTTCTACATTCTGCACCGCGCCGACGCGATTATTTCCGATCCGAAAATCAGTCACGTCTTCAAGGCCTTCTTTATCGATGAAGCCTGGGTATTCCTGAAGAATCCCGGCCTGCGCTCCTACATCTCCCAGGCCCTCCGTACCTGGCGCAAGAGCAACGCCGCCCTGATTCTCTCCACCCAATCGCTCGATGAGCTTCGCAAATCCGAGATCCTCGATATCCTGGTGGAATCCTGCGGCACCAAGATTTTTCTCGCCAACCCGGACCTCGACCGCGAACTCTACCGCGAGCACTTTCATTTGAATGACCACGAGCTGGAACTGGTGACGACCTTGATTCCCAAGCAGCAGATGCTGATCAAGACCCCGGACGTTTCCAAGGTCGCGAAGCTCAACGTCGACCGCAAGAGCTACTGGCTTTACACCAACGACCCGTTCGACAACCGCCGGCGCGAGCAAGCCTTCGATGCCCACGGCTTCGAGAAAGGCCTCGAAGTTTTAGCCAGCGCCGCGCCCAAGGAGTAACCATGAAAACTTCTGTTGCCGTTTCCATCTCCCTTCTTTTCGCCTGTGCCCTCGCTTCCGCCCAAACGAATGGCGCGAGGACGGTCAAGTATGCCCAGAGCGATATCGTCGAAATCCATGCCAAGCTGCGCTTCTCCACCCTGATCGTTCTGCCCTCCGACGAGGACATTCTCGACTTCACCACCGGCGACAAGGACTACTGGATCATCAACGGTTCCCACAACCTGTGCTACCTGCACCCGGCGGCCGCCAACATCCAGAGCGACCTCAACCTGGTCACCACGCGCGGCCACATTTACTCCTTTCTGCTAACCGAAATCAGCAAGCGGCCGAGCGAGGCCCCTGACCTCAAGGTCTTCATTGAACCTAAAGACAGCTCCAGTATCGGCGCCGTCGCCGATCCTCCCGCCGGCCCGGGCGACCCACCCAAGTACGTCCGCGCAAGCGAAGTGCAAGCCTACCGCGACGAGATCGCCCAACTTCGCGCCGAGATGCAGCGGGAGATCCAGGACGCAGCCGCCAAGGCCGACCAGATGATCGCCCAATACCGCGAGAGCTACCCGCAAAACCTCCGCTTCGACTACACCTACAAGCCCCTCGCCGCCAAAGAACCCTTCCGCATCGGCGCCATCTACCACGACGACAAATTCACCTACATCCAGTCCTCTGCCCAGGAAAAACCCACGGTCTACGAGCTAAAGGACGGCAAGCCCGACCTCGTTAACTTCACCCTTCAGAACGGCGTCTATGTCATCCCCAAAATTGTGGATCACGGGTACATCGTGGTCGGCAAGAAGAAGGTGGATTTCAATCGGCAGGAAAAGCACGCCTAAGC
>JBEKQO010000537.1:0-2582 GCA_049519635.1 Terriglobia bacterium
ACGCACCCAGCGCGAGTACTTCAGACGCGAGGCAAAGAAGTGGATGCGCCGCACCGATCCGTCCCGAAACTCCACGTCCACCTGCCCGAAATCGTGCTGGCTGAATTCGCCGGGCAGACCCTTGATCGTGCACGAGTCAGCCAAGACCTTGAGCAAGACCGTCGCAGGCGATGCAGAACGTCAGCGGAGGCGGGAACTTGAGGAGGCATGGAACCACGTGGGCGGGCGTCGGGAACTGCCCCCAACGTTCGAACGGGCGAGCACGGAGTATCAGGAATCGCGGTTGGGCCGGGTTTCGGCTCACACTGCGGACATCGCGAAATACTCACTGAAGCACCTAAGCCCGGCGTTCGGGTCCAAGCTCCTTTGCGACATCACTGCGGAAGACATCGCTCATTACCAGAAGCGACGGCAACAAGACGGAGCGGAGGGCCGAACGGTAAATATGGAAGTCGGGGTGTTGCGTGGAGTCCTATCTGCTCACCGCATGTGGGGGCGAGTCGCACCCGATGTGCATATGCTCCCAGAGCGTAAAGACATTGGGCGGGCCTTGACCTCGGAGGAAGAGGGCCGCTTGCTGGAGGAAACAAACCGACGGGATTCTGCCCGCCATACCGCTACCGTGCTCGCCTTGAACACCAGTATGGGGAAAAAGGAAATCCGAACCTTGACGTGGGGGAGGGTGGATTTCGAAGGCAGAACCCTTACCGTGGGGCAAGTCAAAGAACGAGTATAGGACTGGGCGGGTGATTCCCCTAAATCCCACCGCGTTCGAGGCCCTGGTAAAGTGGGCCGGACGGTTCCCTAATGCCGAGCCGACTCACTATGTTTTTCCTTTTAGCAAGAGGGGCAAAGTTGACCCCACGAGGCCCACCAAGGGATGGCGAACCGCCTGGGAGAAGGCGCGCAAGCGGGCGGCCGTCACAATCCGGTTCCACGATCTGCGTGTCACGTGCATTACCAAGCTGGCGGAAGGGCAGGCGTCAGACCAGACGATCAAGGCCATTGCTGGTCACGTGTCACAGCGAATGCTTGAACACTATAGCCGCATCAGGATGGACGCGAAACGGCGTGCACTTGATGCGCTTGGACAGCCGTCAAAACCGACCGTGTTTGAGGTGGATGTGCACCAAAATGGTAACCAGGTGGAAGGAGCGGCAAGCCAGCCGCTAAGCTATTGAATAAGTTGGTACGCCCGGGGTGATTCGAACACCCGACCCCTTGCTTCGTAGGAGTGCGGCTGCATCCCACTCAATCCATTATTCCTTTTCCTCCCATAGCGTTACATGCTTTCGGGGAATCTGCTTTCGCTCGAAGCGTATCCCTTTTAGGGTCAATAAATAGGGTTTTGGTACAGTTCTGTTACAGTGCCCTGCGGCTGGTTTGCAAAACTGCGCCTGCAACCCGTTCCGTCCGTCCTCTAATCGCCTCGCACACCATGATGAGATGCAGGCTAACTTCCGAAAGGAACTGGAAAATACCGCTCACCGTTCACCGCCATTTGCCCGCGTTGGATCAATCCTGCCGACTATCGGCGTTACATCAAGGCGGTTGAAGCGACTGAATTCCGTCGTCCTCGTTCGGGAACAACGTGAACAGCGCAAGCAGGAAGTTGCTTTTAACGCCAGGCCGTTCGTGCTGTGCGGTCTCCCGCTACGCCCTCTTCCCAACAACCAACTCGTATATAAGCGTCGAAACGGAAACTTCTTCCTTCAGATTGTCGCCCATCCGGACTACGGCCTTCCGACGGTCCGAGCAGACTGCACTTGTTCACAGTTCGCCTTGGGGATGGGCAGAAATAGTTCATCCCTTCCACCCGCTGCGGGGTCGGCGCTTTGAAGTTCTCAAGAAACGGCGTATAGCTGGCGTCGACACGCTCATTCTCCGCGAGCTGGAGCGTGGTACCCTTAGCATTCCGCGCGAGTGGACCGACTGGGCTGATCCCACGCCGTATGACGCGTTAACCCGGCCGCCGCACCGTCTCGCCGCCGAGTGCCTATTCGAGCTCGTCGCCTTATTGGAAGCCCTGGCCGCGTCCGTCCCTCCTCCCCCGAAAACACCACGAAAAAAAGCATTGACAAAGGAGATGCCTGATGCTACTGTCAGACCAGTTGTTAGCGTGGTCCGATGAAAATACCGAAGCAGACCACCGCCGCCTTGCGAAAGCGCCGCCAAGCGCTCCTACGCCAATTGCCCCCACTCAAAGCTATCCTGCGGGGTTCCCTCATCGAACGCTACAAGCGCTGTGGCAAGCCCGGATGCAAGTGCGCCGACGGCCCCGGTCATGGCCCCAAATACTATCTGTCGGTAAGCTTTCCCGGCCGGCGCCCGCAAATGGACTACGTTCCGCAAGAGTCTTACGCGCAGGCGAGCGAGTTCCTGGCCAATTACCACCACGCCCGCCAAGTCTTAGAGGAGATCTGCGAGATCAACCGCGAGCTCCTGCGACGTCGCGAGAAGCTTTAAAAGACCGCTATGAGCGAAGCGCTGCCAGCCCTCCGCGTGCCGATCGATCCGGGACAGGGCGGCGTGCTCCTCGCCAATATGCTCGCCAGCTGGCTCGACCACGACCCCAGCTGGAC
>JBEKQO010000538.1:0-2556 GCA_049519635.1 Terriglobia bacterium
GTGTGTTCTTGCCTTGCTCGTAAAGTTCGAGAATGCGCTTCCGCAGGGGGATAGGTATAGCTCGCATGCCCCCACTTTGCCACAAGCGCGCGTGTTTTTCAAGCTACATTATTTATGGAAATACTCTAGTAATCGTCGCGGGTCCCGCCACGACGGGCACATTGACGGCCTACTCGTAGAAGTGCAACCCCTGACTCCCGCGAAGTCCGCTTCGCGGCCCAGAACCCCGTATCTCGGGAGTTTGCATGCGCGGGGCACTTCTACGGTTTCGACTAACCGTCAAAGCGGAGTGGGATGCGTAGGGTGCGATTCACGACGACGGCAGGATTGGTGATTGAGTTGGTGGAAGGCAGCTCACGCCGGGTCCCGTTCCCGGGCGTAGTGTTCGTGAATCTTGGGCACCACAGCCTCAACCTTCTTGTGGGACTCCTCAAGGAAATTGAGAATGGCTGAGCCGCAGAGTAGCTCCAAAAGACGGAACAACTCTGCTCGCTTATCACGGGGGGCAAGGAAGCGCGAGAGAGCCATATGTTTCGTCATATATCTCGGACAGGATTCTCGGGCGGCTCCGGTGGCTTTCCTTGTATTCCCAATGGGCACATGGATGATCCGGATGGCCAAGAATTTGGCTTGTTGCCCTTGTCAAAGACATCTCCCTACCGTTGAAAATAACGAGTCTGTCACTCGAAACAACGGCCGTCTGAGGGCCATCTTTCCAGTTTAGTCTTGAACCTGTGTCAATGTGCATGTCCCTAAAATTCAATGGCGGGCGTCTGGGACGGGGGACTCCGGTCGGCGTGCTAGCAGCGGCCGGCCTGGAAGTAGAGGTGTGGACAACAGCAATTTTGAGTTTATCACATACGCTGCGTAGCGAAACGTTCCCCTCCGCGTCACACTCAATGGTTAGGTTGACGCTGAGGTTACTGTGCGCAGCCTCCAGAAGTTGTCGAGCTGTGATCAGTTGGCCTATTACCGCACGGTTGGGGGTATCTCCTTCCACTATACCCCTGAGCTCGAGTGGATACCATCGCTTCTCACGCTTCGCCTTACCAGGGCCGAGGTCTATTTTCCGGACTGTAATGTTGAGGGCTCGGCAGACCTCTAAGAGGCCCTTGGTCGGCCCGCCGTCTCGCTCTCCTCTGCAGACAACAACCGACTTCACCATGGGCACTTTGTTTACGCCTCTTGCCTTGGTCGCAAGTTGATCTTCCAGGAGAAGCTTACCGGCATACGCCTGGCCGATGACAAAGGGCCCAAGTTGTTCTTTGACCTCAATGACCTCAATCTTGCTGGCGGCAGATACGAAGGCCCAGAAATCCTGCACCTTATCCTTGGGGAACGTCCACCTCCCGGCACTTGCGCCAGAAGTGGCCGGGATTCGCAAGGCGTCGATCTTCCGCCGGGTGCCAAGCGGCTCATTCTTACCAACCGGCACCTCCATGAATGCCTCGCCGCCCACGGTCTGTAAATACTTATACAACAGCTTGTCTTCGGCGCTACATGGGACCCAAACTGGAGCTTGCATGTGTCTATCTCCCTTCTCTTTTATCAGGTGCTTCTATCAGGTGTCAGCTTTTATCGGGTGTCAGGAACATGTGAAAAAATTGGTTTCACCGATTTCAGCACTACGCATTTTCAATACTTTATAATGTTGATAACGGGGCCAAATTCAATTTCTTCACATGTTCCAGGTACCTTTCTTCGCTCGCCCCATCACGGCATTCTACCGGAATGACCCGCTGGACAACTCCAAGGCACTCCGCCTTGACGTCATCGCGCAACTCGGTCGGCTCAGGACCTCCGCCTCCGCGCCAAAGCCGATTAGCCAGAATTTGACTTCGCCCAAGTCAGCGACCTTGAGCGTCAGGATTATACTCCCGTCCGGTTCGGTTTCAATCTTCTGGCTCGGGTGCCAGGTGCGCTCACGGATGTACGGCGCCTGCGAGGCGGAGTAGCGAATCTTCGCCTCCTACGTCTCACCCCAAATCATATTGAAGGCAGTTTTGGTGAAAGCCTCAAAGTCGAAGTCTTCCGGAATCTCGAAGCGGCGGTTGGTAAGCGACACCGACGCACCTTGGGTGTATGCTGTTCGGCAACCGGACGGACAGTTAAGGCGCCGGTCCAAAGCGAATCGCCCGCCCTGGTTATTCGGGAGGTCTATGGGGCTCTCCAAGTCGAAATTCATCGCCGGATTGCAGTGCCTCAAGCGTTTGTACTTGGAGGTTCACCAGCCCGATTTGGCAGGAGAGCCTGATGAACAAACCATGGCGGTCTTCGAGCAGGGCCACGAAGTGGGCCGATGGGCGCAGAAGGCATTTCCCGGGGGAGTGCTGATCGAGGCGGGGCACGAGGAAATAGGTAAAGCTCTCCAGCAAACCGAGCAGGCGGTAGCGGACAAGCAACATCTCGCCATTTTCGAGGCGACTTTCACGCATGACAACATCCTGGCAAGGGTTGACATCCTGGAAAGACTGCCCCGGAATAAGTGGCGCCTCATTGAAGTGAAGTCATCGACCAAGGCCAAGGACTATCACCATTATGACGTAGCCATCCAGC
>JBEKQO010000539.1:0-2548 GCA_049519635.1 Terriglobia bacterium
CGGTAGACGTCGCGCAAGCTTTCCAGCACGAATTGGCACTCCTGGGGAAAGTTGGGCGTCACCTGCACAAAGCGCCGCCGGGCATGAGCGTTACAGTTTCCCAAGAGGATTTCCAGTTTCTCCGGCAGCTTCGGCAGGTTGCGCGACAAGGCATCACACATTTGAATAGGCGGCGGGAGTCCCTTAGCCCGCTCCGCCAGCACCCGGGCGAGGTTCTCCCCGGCGATGTGATCCTGAACCCGCTGGACGCGCGCACGCCATATTGGAGTCCAGGCGACGAGGCCCGGAACGAGCCGAAAGCGCTCACTCTTGCGGCGTCACTTTTCCCCGACCGGCACAACGAACAGCGCTTCTTTACGCGGGCTCCCAGGGAAATCTTCGCCCATCTGCTCACCTACAAGCTCACTCCCCAGGACTTGGCCGAGTGACCGTCACGCGACGAAGAGATAGCCCGCAGGGTACGCGGAACCGAAATGGCATCGGTGATTGCCGCAACCGCGCCGCGGCAAGGCGAGGGGTTGTGGGGGAACTGAAGATGGTGGCCAAGGCGCTAAAGCTGCTACCCAGCGAAACAGTTCCAATGACGCTCCAGAAACTGCAAATAGCTGCAAATTGCCCTCACAAACCCGCTATTTTCTGCAAAGTCTGTGTCAGATTGACGCCAATGTTCTGCTTTTCGGCAGGAATTTTGTCGGAGCCTTGCTTGTTTTCATAGACATACTGGCTTCGGTCGTATAAAAAAAGAATTCTTTTTTCAGGAATCCCCGACCGGGTGCAATCGGCGGTTTTCCAGAACCACCTCGATTTCGGCTTGGCGAAACATCTCGACCAGTTCATTGAACAGCGGGTGCGCGGCCTGTTCGGGTGTCAGGGCCGCCCGCGCCGTTTTTTCCACCGTGCAAGGCGGGGCATTGACCAGGGTTCGCATGAGATCGTGATAAAGGCGCGAACGCCCCCCACCCCGTAGGCCGTTCATCCGCGACTGCGCCTTGCCCCGCGCCGTGCGCGGGCCGGTGGACTTTTCCGCATTGCGGCGGTTGGCTTCGATCCGGGCGGGAGTCATCGTGAGGGGCTTGCGCAAAGACATGGCGGCACCTGACAAAACTACAGCCCTAGTATACATTAATCGACTAGCCATGTCAAGAAACAAAGTGTCGGACAAAGAGCCGAGCGGCCCTCGGCCCGGGCCGAATGCCTTTCGGCCCCACAAATGCGGCCAAACGGCTTTCCGCCCGGAACCCGCAGAGGAGCCACGGAGTCAGCTTGTCCATCTTATGATAGATAAGATTTCTCTTCACGCCAGTTTTGCGCCTATTTCCTCATCAAGAATCTCTCGCACAGCAAAAGGCACGATGACCGTGCCCCCTATTCCATCTGTAGACGTTGACGGATTTACTTGATACAGTCGGCAACCAACGGAAATGCCAGAACCAGGAGGCAATCCCTATGACCCATGGGACGACAAAAGACTCTACGGTAATTCGGTGCTGGCCCGCCGATGGCGACCGTGTTAAATTCTTCCCGCCCAATGAATCGGGAGTTGCCACCGTGAGCATCGCCTATAGCCTTGGTGCAGATTTCAATTCCTGCCCGGTACAAGAGCGGGCGAAGCGGACGAAGGGCCTTATCAACTTGGTTGCGACGGCGACGAATGAAGTCATGGAAGAAATTCTGGATGAATTCAATGCATCGAAGCATCCCGGCGAAGAGAGTATCAAACGTAAACATGGCAAGCAATCTCCTTTCGTTCAAGGGGGACTGCCAAGCCTCGGCAAACGGCGGTAAAGACTCTTGATGACAGGATGCCGCTGGGGTTCCCGGAAGTATGCGGTCATGCTGTACCACTCAGGAGGGTAGGCGGCATAAGGAAGATGGGACGGATACAAGATTTGTCCGGCCCTGTCTCGCTCAGGGCGTCAGGCAGGTTGGTTGTCATTTCTTGTGAAAAGTGAAGTCCTTAATTAACCGGCTTTTGGGGGCGGTGCATTTGCCATCGTTTTTGAGGTCAAATAAGTTCTTTACCTTCTTGCCGATAGCTTTATTGATATCTTCAGGTGAGTTCTCGTTAACCTGTGCTTGGTATTCGCTCATAAGCTCCTCGTTGTTTTGGATGCTGACAAACACATGGTCGGTGATATTTCTCATGAAGTCGAGAACAACTTTCTTTGCATATTCGTTTGGGGTCATGTAGGGCTCCTTTTCTCTCCCGGATGGGATGCCAGCGAGAGTACACCCATAAGCATGGGCGTGCAACAGGCGATGGCCCTAATGTAGAAGCGCCATCAAAACTTGTGCTGGCAAAACCGGCATACCTGGGCGGCGGATTGAACAAACTCAGCACACTCGGGACACCGCTTCTTACCTGACGTTATAGCGGCTTTTGCCTCATCCATGCGTGGGTGTAGATCTTCCCCGCATGAAGCGGCGGGAAATGGAAGCCCTCAGCGTTGAGGAATGCCGGCGGTTCCTCGCCGTCGCAAAAGAATCCAACTGGTTCGGGTTATTTGCCCTGGCCCTGACCACTGGAATGAGACCAAGCGAGTATCTG
>JBEKQO010000540.1:0-2507 GCA_049519635.1 Terriglobia bacterium
CGCACCCCGCGCAGCTTGCCGCGGCAAGCTGCGCGGGGTGCGGGACTTGGAAATAATCAGGACGGCCTTGCAACGGCGGGGCTAAAGCCCCGCCCTTCCAGAGTCGTGGTGAGAAATCCGGGCTAAAGGGCGGCGCTACATTCAAAATAGGACACTACCGGCTGGGCAGCGAAATTGCTTACGGATCCCTTGAATTTGTGCGCGGCGCGCTCGATAGCGGCGGCGTTTCCCGCCGTCATAGCCCCTCGGATGTTTGTCAGCATCTCCGGAAGATCCTTCCGAACTCAGCCAGCATCCCCTTCAGCGGTTCGACGTCCCCGCCCGCGCGCGCCACAGGTTAACCCGGATTTCTCACCGCGCGCTTGGAAGGGCGGGGCTGAAGAGGTTGCGGAAAAACTATCCCCGGCGTACAACCACCCCAGCGCTCGGCGCGCCACCCCTCCTGAATCAGGAGGGGAATTGTTGAAAACGCTCCCTTCCTCAGATGAGGGGGGGTGGCCCGCCGAGCGCCGGGGTGGTGGTGACAGTGCTAGCGCCAAGTGCCACAGGGTTCTTCCGCGGCCTGTAAAGCCCCGCCCTTCCAGCAAATCCTGGGTGCGCCCAAACTTGGTGAGAAATCCGGCCTATGCAGTATCGATCGGCTCCTTCTCGCGGCACTTTACGGTTGTTGCCACTTCGGCGACGGCGCGAGACTGGCGGAGGTTCTCGATGGCGTCCATTAGATCTCTGGCGTGGATGGGTTTGGAGATATAGCCGTCCATGCCGGCGGCGAGGCAGCGCTCGCGATCGCCCTCCATGGCATGGGCGGTCATGGCGACGATCGCGAGATGCTTTCCGGTAGACTCTTCTTCTTTGCGAATAGCCGCCGTGGCTTCGAACCCGTCCATATCGGGCATCTGGATGTCCATAAGGATCAGGTCGAAGGCCGCCTTTTCGAGTTGCTCCAGCGCCGCCCGCCCGTTAACGACTGTGACCACGTTGTGACCCTGCTTCTCCAACAGGCGCGCGGCCAGAAGCTGGTTCACCTCGTTATCCTCGGCGAGGAGAATGCGCAGAGACCTTCCCCCCTCCCGCAAGGAGTGGCGGGTCACTAACGCCGGCTTTGCCTGGGAGCGCTTCGAGCCCGCCACCCGCAATAGGGCATCCCATAATTCCGCTTGACTCACGGGTTTCGTAAGATAGCCCTCCAGCCCCATCTCCCGGCAACGCGCCGCATCGCCGCGCTGTCCTGCCGAAGTCAGCATCATGATGGTGGTACCTGAGAATCGTGGGTTCTTGCGGATCTCCTCGGCAAGTTGGAATCCGTCCATTACCGGCATGCTGGCATCGGTCAGGACCAGCGCGAATGGCTGGTTGGCTTCCGACGCCTGCGCAAGGGTTCGCAGCGCTTCCGCGCCCTCCCCTGCGAGTGTCGGATGCATCCCCCAGCCCGCGAGCAGACTATCGAGAATGCGGCGGTTCGTCAGATTGTCATCCACTACCAGCACCCGCAATCCTTTCAGTTGGGCCTTCTCCAAAGGAATCGTAGACCCCGCGGCCGGGGAAATGCCGAAGCTGGCGGTGAAATGAAAGGTGCTCCCTTGGCCGGGCGCGCTTTCCACCCAGATGCGCCCTCCCATCATTTGCACGAGCTGGCGGGAAATCGTCAATCCCAAACCCGTTCCCCCAAAGCGCCGGGTGGTTGAGCCATCCGCCTGCGTGAAGGCGTCAAAGATGCGGGCCTGCTTTTCCGCAGGGATGCCGATACCCGTGTCCTGCACGCTGAAGTGAAGGCTCGTGGCCGCGTCATCTCCGGACTCTCTTTGCACCGTAAGGTTGATCTCGCCGCTTTCGGTGAACTTCAGCGAGTTACCCAGCAGGTTGAGCAAAATCTGGCGCAGACGGCTGGGGTCTCCAAGCAGAGCGTCGGGCACGTCAGCGTCGAAGCGACAATTCAACTCCAAGCCTTTCTGGTGGGCGCGCGGGGCCAGCGTTTTAAGGGCCGGCTCGATGCTGCCGCGCAGTTTGAAATCAATGGTTTCCAGTTCGAGCTTGCCGGCCTCAATCTTGGAGAAATCCAGGATGTCGTTGATGACGGTGAGTAGTGACTCGGCGGAGGCACTGACCATGCCGGTATATTCGCGCTGCTCGGAGTCCAATTCCGTTTCCAACAGGAGGTCCGTCATTCCCAGGATGCCGTTCATGGGAGTGCGAATCTCGTGACTCATGTTGGCCACGAACTCACTCTTGGCGCGGTTGGCGGCTTCGGCCACCTCCTTGGCTTGGCGGATAATCGCAGTTTGCTGATGCACCCGCCGACGCAGGACGAATGCCCAGAGCAGCGCAGCCAGGAGGAATAAACCCACCCATCCTAGCACCTCGAAGGAATCCTTCAGCGTCCACCAGGAAGGCTGACTGATAGTGACGATGTTTTCCGACCCGTCGAAAAGGATGCTAAAAGACAGGTTCCTTCCGTTTTCGTCCTTATCCTCCAAGCAGATCCCGGTCACCCGCAGGCGGCTGCCTGC
>JBEKQO010000541.1:0-2749 GCA_049519635.1 Terriglobia bacterium
GACTTCAATGCACTTGAGGCGACTTTGTCGGCTCTGCGTCCGGACTATGTGGTCAACTGCGTCGGCGTGATCAAGCAACGTACGGAAGCCATTTCTCCGATTCCCAGCATCACCATCAATTCGCTCCTGCCCCATAAACTCGCCCAAATGGCTGCCCGTTGGGGTGGTCGCATCATTCACTTCAGTACCGACTGCGTGTTCAGTGGCAAGCGCGGCTGGTATACAGAAGAAGACCCGTCCGACGCTGAGGACCTCTACGGAAGATCGAAGTTTCTGGGCGAGGTGGTGGTCGCCAACGCACTCACCCTGCGGACTTCCATCATTGGCCGGGAACTCGTCGAACACCGCTCACTGCTCGATTGGTTTCTGGCCCAGAACCACAAAACGGTCCACGGCTATCGGCGAGTGATTTACTCCGGGGTGACCACCAATTACCTCGCCGCATGAGATGCGACAAGCTGCGCGCGGCGATCAATTACCAATGTCCGGCCTGGGCGGTTCTGGCGCGCCAATTGGCAGACGACAACACACCTTATGGGGCCTGGCTGGAGCGAAAATGAAAAAGATTCTAGAAGGAAAGCGGATACTGATCACTGGCGGGACAGGGTCCCTCGGCAAGGTCCTGACTCGCCGGATTTTGAGGGGAGATGCGGGCCATCCATCCAAGGTGATTATTTTCTCGCGCGATGAATTCAAGCAACACTTCGTACGCGTAGAATACGAGAATAGGGTTGCGGCCACGGATGAGATCATTTATCGGAATTTCCAGCGCCTGCTGGAGTTCCGTATCGGAGACGTTCGCGATTTCGGCAGTATCGCGAGCGTCCTCCGCGATGCCGACATCGTGGTGAACGCTGCGGCAATGAAGCAGGTGCCCACGTGCGAATACTTCCCCAATGAGGCCGTCAGGACCAATGTAGGCGGGGCCGAGAACATCGTCCGCGCAATTCAGGAACATACCCTCCAAGTGGAAACCGTCGTCGGCGTCTCCACGGATAAAGCATGCAAGCCGGTGAACGTCATGGGAATGACCAAGGCGCTCCAGGAGAGGGTATTCATACAGGGCAACATGAGGTGTCCGGGCACCCGGTTCGTCTGTACCCGTTACGGGAACGTACTGGCGTCGCGAGGCTCGGTGATTCCGCTCTTCCACGAGCAGATCCGGAGCGGCGGCCCGGTCACCATCACAACTCCGGAAATGACCCGGTTCCTGCTGACTCTCGACGACGCCGTTGACCTTATCTTCGCCGCAATCGGCGAAGCCCGCCCCGGGGAGACACTCGTGCCACGAGCGCCCTCGGCGCGAATTACCGACGTCGCCACGGCGCTCATAGGCGACCGGCCCATACGCCAGGTGACGACCGGTATCCGCCCCGGCGAAAAGATTCACGAGATCATGGTGAGCGAGGAGGAGGCTTACCGAACGGTCAGGCGGGGCCGATGGTACGTGATCCGGCCGATGCTCCCTGAAGTGGCGAACGGGCACGGGGCGGGGGGCGACGGAGAGGCTTGCATCGAGGCCGCCTACAGCAGTAACGACAGCGTGATGAGCATGCAGGAGACTACCGCCATGCTGCAGGAGCGGCATCTGATGCTGGAAGATAACGCCGAAGCCGGGGTGGAACTGCTCCGATGAAGATCATGACCATTCTCGGCACCCGTCCCGAGATCATCCGGCTCAGTCTGGTCATCCCCCTTCTGGACCGGTTCTGCCAGCACATTCTGGTGCATACCGGCCAGAACTACGACGACCGGCTGAGCAAGGTCTTCTTTGACGAACTGGGGGTGCGTAAGCCCGACGTGCATATGCGCGTTCGGGCCGCGGGATTCGGCGGACAAATTGGGCAGATCCTGGAGAAAAGTGAAGCTTTGTTTCTCGACCATCGCCCAGACAGGCTGCTGATCCTTGGCGACACCAACAGCGGATTGGCCGCCATTATCGCGCGCCGTCTTGGCATCCCCGTCTATCACATGGAGGCCGGCAACCGGTGCTATGACGACCGGGTACCCGAGGAAGTGAATCGCCGGGTGATCGACCAATCCAGCTCGGTTCTGATGCCTTATACGAACCGGAGCCGGGAAAATTTGCTCGCTGAGGGTTTCCCCGGCAATCGGGTGTATGTGACTGGCAACCCGATTAAGCAAGTAATTGACCAGTTTTCCGAGAAGATCGCCGCCAGCGTCTCCCTGGAAGAGTTGGGACTGGAAAGCGGCAAGTACTTCCTGGTCACTCTGCATCGGGCGGAGAACGTGGATATCGAGAGTCGCCTTCGGTCCCTTCTGGATGCATTGGTGTTGCTTCATGAAAAGTTCGGACTCCCCGTAGTGTGTTCTCTCCATCCGCGCACGCGGTCTAAGATGGAGGCCTTCGGGATAGATCTGAAGCGCGCGGGACTATCTTTCCTGGAGCCGCTGGGGTTCTTCGACTTCGTCCGCCTGGAACAGGGCGCGTTCTGCCTGCTTTCCGACAGTGGAACGGTTCAGGAAGAGGCCTGTATTTTCGGCGTGCCCGACGTGACGATTCGCGACGTTACCGAGCGGCCGGAGACGCTCGACTGTGGCTCCAACGTGCTTTCTGGAGCCATGCCGGGTGACATTCTGCGGGCCGCCCGGCTGGTGGCCGGACAGACCGGCCGATGGAAACCGCCAGAGGAATATCTAGCTCCGGCCGTGGCGGAGACAGTGTGCCGGATTGTTCTGGGATTCCGACTTCCCGATACTGCGGAACTGGGGTGGCGCGCTCGGCCGT
>JBEKQO010000542.1:0-4166 GCA_049519635.1 Terriglobia bacterium
CGCCCTGCGCGTGGAGAAGTGACATCCCCAGTGGCGGAGTTTGATTGCGCGGTAGACCTCGCTGAGATCTTGAACTAGGGGCATGCTCTGGGCCTTGATGCACGCGAAGGTATTCTTAACGGTGTTCAGTACGGCCTCCTTGCCATTGGAACGGCAGGCCTCGGCAGCGGCGGCGACGATGTCGAGGTCCGGCGCGATCTTCAGAGCTGCGCAATACTCCCGAATTCCGTCCGCGACGAATGCGGCCGAGGAGGGTTTCATGCGGTGGCCTCGCCGCCGGCGCGCCTGGGTCACGGCAAGACCGATCTCATCCAACACTGGCTCAGGCGGCGTGGCGGCTTCAGACTCCGCATCAACGGCCTCTGGCTGGTCGTCGGGCGGCGCCACAATGGGAAGCGCCTCCACAGCCGCCAGGAAGTCCTTGCGTTGTTCATACTTGCGCGCCCGCCGAATCAGCCTTCCAACACAATCCTCGGTCGAACCGAGATCTTCTGCAATCTGGCGAGCGTTGACACCCTGCTGAGACAGTTTCCATGCCTGGAGCGTGCGGGGCCCGTAGCCGCGCCTGCCCGTTTCGGGATTCTGTTCTCGCTGGAGCAATCTCGCATAAGCAGCCTCGATCGCAGCGCGTGTTTGCGCACCGGTCTTTTTGACCTGGACGCAGACCATTTCCCAGAAATTCCAGAACTCCGCCTGAAGGGACGGCACCTCGACATGATTGGTGTCGAGAAATCGCATGACCAATGTGAGAGCCTTTCCCGGCCCGAGACCTAATGCCCCGGCCTGATACATCAAGGCAAGGACATGGGATCGGTCGGTCTGGCCCTGCCTGCTTTGCTGGAGGAAGAGCTGGCGGGTTCTAGTCATGTTTGCCCGGAACTTCCAGAAAGACTGAAACTTGAGGTCTTCCTCGATAGTCAGCGGCTCGGGTTTGGGTAGCGCCGGCGGCGCCGGACACTTCTCATTGAGGAGTAGCTCACAGTGTTTGGGGGTGGAACCTATTGGGGAGTTGATCGTCCACGGGTTGGATCGCAGCGCGTTGGCAATGGTGATCTGGCCGTAGGTCCGTCCGCTGTTCTTGTGCATCCGGTCCCATTTTTCTGGACGGTATAGCCTGGACTGGCGGAAGACGGCGTCGATCAGAGCCGGATCGCGCTTGCATACCGGGATCAGCTCATGACAGAGGCTGATGTCGCGCTGTGATGCGCTTCCCTTGCCCCGCCCGTGGAAGAGCCGTCTGGCGAGCTTGCTCTTTCCGCAGATGTCGTCGATGGCGGCCTGAACCAGGTCGGGGCTTGGCGCCACTATCCAGATCCCCGGCTCAATGGTTTCCACTCCGTTCGCTACATGGCGGCCGGGAACAGTTGCGCAAAGCGGATGCGCTGCCTGATCCAACGAAAGCAGCCAATCCAGATACTCCTGATTCTCCACCACCTCCAGCGGGCTGGAGGCGATGTGGTCGCCGGTGACGGTGACGTAGCAGTTGCGGATGAACAACTGAAGTTCAAACTTGGGAGCATCCGGCCATTCGCCCTTCTGCACGACTTTGCGGCTTGACGCTTCATCGAGCCATGCCGGCAGCTTGGCGCGCACGAAGATATGGAGCCCGCGGCCTGAGGGGCTGAGTTCGGCGTATGAACCGGCCCGCTTGATGTGTTCCAGCCCGATCGCGGTCAGTTGCCCGTCTTCGACGACATTGTCAACATCAATCTGGATGATCCCGTCGTTTCGGTAGTTGGACAGGCGGCCAATGCCGTTGAGCGGGTGAGTTGCGTGAGGAGAGCCTGGGATACCGTGAGGAGAGCCTGGGATACTGGGTTCCAGGGCGCTGTCGGATAGCGCTCCGACGGCGGTCTGGAATTCGCACCAATCGCCTGGACGATCCGCATGCGCGTTCCGACCGGTCTGGACATTGATCGGGATCTTGCTCTGGCGCTTCCCGTCATAACGGGTGCGCCACCCGGCGAAGAGATTCCCCGCGCGCAAAGCTGGTGGAATGTTGTTGAGCTTCTCGAAATGCTCGTTCATGCGCCGCCCCTCTACGCGCCGGCCCGAAAGCGTTGAGAATGGGGAACCCGATGGCCGTCGGGTTCCCCGCGCCGGGGGCGGCAGAATTGGAGAAGCTTGAGTGCTTGCCTCTCCAAGAGCTGATTGAATACGTCGAATACGTCGAATACGTAGGCGCTACGGAGACTCACACACCCGCAGTTCGTGCGGGAGGCGGGTGTTGGGGTCATGGAGCGGAAAGCCGGCTTAAGAAGGAAGGCCGTCCGTAACTGATTGAATTTGCGGCTTCCGTTGGTGAACGCTCTGCGCGGAAGTTGCCACTGGAAACCCGAAAGTTGCTCCCCGGACATTTCGGTTCATTCCGCCAAGGGGCTTCCGTATCAGCAGCTTGCAAGACATTCTGTAAAGTTACGGTTACGCCTAACCCGGTTTTCCGTTCGATTTGATCCCCAACACTCGAGGCGTCCAGCGGGTACGTAATTGACGTATTCGACGCAAGACCAGCTTTTTCGGCAGACGCCCACGATCAGGTACCAGCCGGAGGGCCACCAGCGAAGCACCGGCCGGGCTCGAATGGAATCAGAGACGAAGTTGTATTCCTTTGAACGGGTGGATCTCCATTTCTCAGATTCCCGGCCTCCCGGCCGAACCGCGTCCGCCATAACCGGTCGGGGCTACTTGACCAGCCACGAGGCGAGGCGCAGGCCGGCGAAGGCTCTACGAGCATAAGGCCAAGACGTTCGATCAACTGGGTTCCGTGGAGGAGATTCTTCTCGACAACCTGACGACGGCTCCGATGCGATTTCGAGGTTTGCTGCGTCACATCCACCGAACTTCGGAGACTTGCACCGCAAACCGTAAGCCGAGAATCCGGCTTGTCACGGGTGGGCCGCGCCAATCATCCCTCAACCGACGAACGAGATCTTCCCCGAGCGCAAGATCGGCGGTGCCTGCCACTCCTGGCCTGCTAGAATCGGCTTTCGGGAGCCATTCATGCCGATTGGCACCACCGTTACCGGCGTTCCTTTTCAGTATTCCGGTTCGCTGGCAACCGGGCTGACCGTCTCGTTCGAGAAATCGACCCTGAAAATCAAACCCGAGATCGTCTACATCATTCGCCACGAGATCACAGAAAGAAGCCCCGTCCTCATGGGAGCAAATCGGAAACCCCTGGTTACAGACTCGGTGGGCGAGACGCTTGCGGAAAAGTACGGCGTATCCCCACAGGTAATGAGCTACGTACTGCCGCTGCTGGTTGAGGAAGGCTTCTGCACCGTGAGCGACCGGAACCCGTTCGTGATTCATAGGAAATGAGATTCTCGCCGTCTTCGCAGCTTCCTGCTAAACTCCAACCGGGAGCCACCAATATGCCCGACGACAACATCAAACGAATCCCGATTAAGGAACTCCGTCGAGAAGAAGGCGCACAAGAACTGGGAAGCTCACCGGAGATGGAGCCGTACCTGCGCTTCGCAATGGCCGTGATGCAGCACCACGATCCGGCGCCGGAACTGGAAGCGATTCGCCAGGTGCCCCTCGAAAAGCGAGACACCTGGCGGGTGGCATCGGCTCTGAAGTGGGGCTTTGCCGATTTTGACAGTCTGAACGTCAGTGCCGACAAAAAGACGCTGACGCCGGAAGAGTTCGCCAAGGTGATGGACCTTATGAAACTGCGCCCCATGCAGTTCTGCATTTTCCTGAAGGCTCTCGTGGGCGCGGAGGCGATGGAGCGGGTAATGATCGAGGCGATCAAGGCTGCGAAACAGTAGAGATGAAGGCCCATGCGCGAGCCGCGTCTACGGTCATGGATGAGCGAAGGCATCCGATGAAAGGAACGTTTTTGAGGCGAACGGTGAGATGGGCAATATTCGGCGTGTTGCTTCTGCTGATCTGGCGTCTGGCAAACCATGTACCACACCAGTTCTTCCGGCGATAGTCTACCTGGGACCGGCATCCAGCGAACCTCATTTCAAAAGTCTCCGCTAGGAAGACGACCCTCATGAACCGGCACGCTCACCGGGTCTCGCCGATTGGATTGTACAATGGCGGGAGAACACAGGCCAACGAACTACCGTGAGCGTTACGTAAACCCCATCTTGTGAAGCCGGCGCGCCCTGGCTCACAGTTGAGGTATGGGACAGCCTAAACCCGAGGTACGC
>JBEKQO010000543.1:0-2087 GCA_049519635.1 Terriglobia bacterium
AACAGTCCGCTGAACTGCCATCCCTCGCTCAGATGCTGGAGTAGCGACTGGCTGCGGAACTGGGTGATTACGTAGATGGAGTTGATTCCGGAGTTGATGAAATTGCTGAGGACGAAATCGATAATCCGGTATTTGCCTCCAAAGGGAACCGCCGGCTTGGCGCGCTCCCGAGTGAGAGGAAAGAGCCGGCTTCCCTTGCCGCCAGCGAGGACAATGCCCAATACGCGGATTTGCGACGGCCCTTCCCTGGGTAAGACGAGTTTTTGTTTTGGGGTTTTCTTCTTCGGCATTTGGTTCTCCTGGACCAAGATCCAGCTGAATCTCTCCCGCTGCCTCCGAAGAAAGAACGCCTTCAGGGCAGGCTTCGTATTTGGAAACACCCTGCAAGCGACTCGAATGTTGAGACAGCGCGGCGAGGGTCATCGTGGCGTCTCTTGGAGCTTCCGATAGCGTCGGATCAGGGAGTTGGTCGAGCTATCGTGCCGGAGATGGGCCTCTTTCTGGCTTTCCAATTCCGGAATGATGCGCTGGGCAAGTACCTTCCCCAGCTCGACTCCCCACTGGTCGAACGAATCAATCTGCCAGATGGCGCCCTGGGTGAACACGCTATGTTCATAAAGCGCAACGAGTTTCCCCAGCGCCTCCGGCGTTAACCGCTCCAGTAGGAGCGTATTGGACGGACGGTTGCCCTCAAAGGTGCGATGGGGCACGAGCCACGGCGGCGTGCCTTCGGCCTGGACTTCCTGCGACGTTTTGCCAAAGGCCAGCGCCTCTGCCTGGGCAAAAACGTTAGCCAACAGGATGTCGTGGTGCCGACCAACCACGTTCAGCGGCTGGGCAAACGCGATAAAGTCACAGGGGATGAGCTTGGTTCCCTGATGGATCAGCTGGTAGAAAGAATGTTGGCCATTGGTGCCCGGCTCCCCCCAGTAGATCGGCCCCGTCTGGTAGCTCACCTCTGTTCCCTGTAGCGTCACGTGTTTGCCATTGCTCTCCATCGTCAATTGCTGGAGGTAAGCGGGGAAGCGCTTAAGGTATTGCTCATAGGGCAAAACCGCGACGGTCTGCGCGCCGAAGAAGTTGTTGTAATAGATGTTCAGAAGTCCCATGAGCACGGGCAGGTTGCGTCCAAAAGGGGCCGTACGGAAATGCTCGTCCATTTGATGAAAGCCGTCAAGCATGGCGCGGAAATGTTCGGGGCCGATGGCGATCATCGTCGAGAGCCCGATTGCCGCGTCCATCGAGTACCTCCCGCCAACCCAATCCCAGAACTCAAACATGTTGCGGGTGTCACTGCCGAACTTCGCCACCTCGGCGGCGTTGGTCGAGACCGCGACGAAATGCTTGGCAATGGCCGCATCTTGTTTCAAAGTCGCAAGAGCCCAGGCGCGCGCCGAGTACGCGTTGGTCATCGTCTCCAGAGTCGTAAAGGTCTTCGACGAGATGATGAACAGCGTTTCCTCGGCGTCGAGGTCGCGGGTGGCCTCGGTGAAGTCGGTGCCATCGATGTTGGAAACGAAGCGGAAGGTGAGGTTGCGCTGAGTGTAGTGTCGCAAGGCTTCGTACGCCATTACCGGCCCCAGGTCAGACCCGCCGATGCCGACATTGATGACATTGCGGATCGGCTTGCCGGTGTGGCCCTTCCAGTTCCCGCTGCGCACCCGGTTGGAAAAGTCCGCCATCTTATCGAGCACGGCATGCACCCCGGGCACCACGTTCTCTCCGTCCACGATGATGGATTGGCCTTGGGGGGCGCGCAGGGCCACGTGCAGAACGGCCCGCTTCTCGGTGACGTTGATCTTCTCGCCCCTGAACATGGCATTGATGCGGGAACGCAGTCCGGACTCCTCTGCCAGTTGCAGCAGGATCTCCACCGTCTCGTCGGTGATGCGGTTCTTCGAGTAATCCAGGTAGATACCGATCGCTTCGGCGGCCAGGCGCTCCCCGCGAAGGGGGTCTTCGGCAAAAAGACTCCGAAGGTGCAGGTCTCGAACCTTCGGGTAATGGGCTTCGAGCGCCTTCCATGCCGCGCGTTGAGTGACTGTTGCTTGCGTTTTCGCCATGTTCGCTTGACCTCCGATCTTTGT
>JBEKQO010000543.1:2103-4630 GCA_049519635.1 Terriglobia bacterium
TCTTTGTCCGCCCTTCAAGTGACGCTTGCAACTTGGGAACACTTTGCCCGCAGAAGGTAACAACATCGCATGCACGGTTACGTCCATCTGTTCCATTTTGCTCACGAAGAGTAAACGAAGACAGTGTGCCGGCCCTGCCGCCTCGGAAGATTATGAGAGCAGGACCTCACCCCTGCGACCGCCTAAGAGCGGGCGAAGGCCCGATATCGGACCGATGGAAGGAACGGGCGAAACTCCGCTCAAGAGTAATTATGAGCAGACGCGCAATTCGTGCTCTGCCATCAGGCCGTACTATTGGAGCGGAAAACTTTTTGCGATGTCCACCGAGGAAGATGCTCTCGGTCCACAGCGATTGGCGACGAGGCAGTCTAGGGCAATCTGATCTAAGACGAACTGCGGCGCCCAACATTTTGGATATCGTTATTGGGGTTTTGCTTCCTGGATGGTATCTTGTTCCTGGTCTCGCCGCAGCAAAGCAATAATCTACTCGCCGACGCCTGATTTAAACCGTATCTCCACCGCCCAACTGTGCCCCTGTTTGTGCCCATGATCGAGGACGAAAAGCCCTAAGCGGTGACATACTTCCCTGGCATTAACTCGCCCCCTCATCAACCTGGACCCGGATGATTCTACGATTCTGAGGTCGGCGCGTATTCCTCGAATTGGCAGACGAGGGGGCCAAAGGAGGGTCGATGCAAAATGGAAGCTTGAGGCGAGTGCCCCGTCGACGGGGCCCGGACGTTTGGGCGTTTCGATGGAGGGAGCCAGGGTGCGATGGCCGGAGGGTACACCGCCGGATCGTGGTCGGGACGATCGAGCAGTTCAAGAACGAGTCTGCTGCGGCGAAGGCGATCGTCGCTCTAAGGCGCGAGATCAAAGGCCATGATTGCCGGTGGAGAAAGAGGCTGTTGACACTCCGCCATTTGGTCGAGCACTACAAGCAGCGCGAACTCGGGTCCGACAATGACTGGAAAACCTATTCGACGAAATCCGCGTACCAGGGCTATCTTCGCAAGTGGATCGTGCCCCGCTGGGGATCGTTCACATTGTCGAGTATTAGAACCATCGAGGTGGAGTGCTGGTTGGGAAAGTTGCCGCTGGCGAGAGCCACGCGCGCCAAGATTCGTAACCTCATGAGCGTGCTTTTCAATCATGCCAGGCGATACGATCTCTTTGATCGCAATCCGATCAGTATGGTCCGCCAGAGCGCGAAGCGACGAACCTTCCCGGAAGTCCTCAGCGTCGATGAAATCCAACAGCTCGTGGCGGCGCTAAAGCCTAGAGAGCGAACGCTGGTGCTGCTGGCAGCCGGCACCGGCCTGCGGATGAGCGAGTTATTTGCTCTCAAGTGGAAGGATATCGATTTCGTGAGAACCGAAATGAGCGTCACGCGATCAATCGTTAATCAAGTGGTCGGTCGCTGCAAAACCGAAGCCTCCCAGAAGCCAGTGCCCCTTGATGCGCGCTTGGCCCAGGCGCTTCAGGATTGGTTTCAGCAAGCCAAGTATTCCGGACCCGAGGACTGGGTTTTCGCCAGTCTCTTGCACAAGGGTAAAAATCCTTACCGCGGACAAGCCTTGATGCGCTACCACATACGCCCGACAGCGCGGAAGTGCGGAATCACTAAGAAATTCGGGTGGCACACGTTCAGGCACACGTACTCAACCTTATTGAGACATGTGGGCGCCGATATAAAGGTTATGCAGGAATTGCTGAGGCACGCATCGAGCCGCGTGACCATGGACACGTATACGCAGGCGGTAACCTCCGCGAAGCGGCACGCTCAGAGCGCTGTCATATGCCTCTTTCACAAGGAGCACGAATCAGCGTCCGTCACGCTCGCCGAAGGCGCAAAGGGCACCGCGAGTCCGTCGCAAGTTGTGCCTTTTTGTGCCCACGAAAAAATCGTGCAAAGTCCGCAAATTATTGATTTGAAAGTGGCGTCCCCGACGGGATTTGAACCCGTGTTACCGCCGTGAAAGTGTCCCCGATGTGTCCCCGCCTTGTTTTGGTGGGGGGAGATACTTGCACTGGTCATCTGGACCGCGTGCCGGGAACATCCTCGAAACAATGAACCGCTCTCAGCGCACGACAATGACACCAAATGAAATAGTCTTGGCCTGATCGAGCACGATCAATCCTGCGGCCCTGCGGCACACGCCATTTAGAATCCCTCTAGAACGATCTTGCCTCGAGTCTGCCCGCTCTCGATCTGGGCATGAGCTCGTCGCACGTTGGCCGCGGTGATCGTCCCAAAATGATGGGCCAGGGTAGACTTGACGATTCCTTGATCAACCAGTTCAGAAACTCGATCGAGCAATTTGTGCTGCTCGATCATATCGACGGTGTTGAAAAGCGAACGTGTAAACATGAATTCCCAATGCAGAGACACGCTCTTGGATTTGAGCTTCATGATGTCGAGAGGTATAGCCGGGTCGTCGATAATGGCCAGGCGGCCCTCGGGAGTCAGCGCCTCCGCAATAGGGGCGAAGTGTTTCTCCGTTTGGGTCAGGCATGCGACGTAGGC
>JBEKQO010000544.1:0-3062 GCA_049519635.1 Terriglobia bacterium
CCAGATGTTTGCGGCCAGCCGCCGTGATCTTATAGATCCTCGCCCGCCGATTGTTCGAGGTCACGCCCCAGACACCCTCGATCCAGCCGTTTAGCTCCAGCCGCTGGAGAGCGGGGTACAGCGAGCCCTCCTCGACGAGGAGCTCATTGCCGGACGATTGTTGAATGAACTGGACTATGCCGTAACCGTGGAGATCGCGTCGCGACAGCGTTCGCAGAATCAACATGTCCAGCGAACCGGGCAACGAATCGTTCTTTTGTGCCTTGCGTCCCATACCAAGAATTCTTAGCTTACGACGGCGAGATTACGCGGGTCAAGTTTTTGGCGAGCTCAGTTTGGCGAGCCCTCGTGCCGCGGGACGATTTCGGGGTGCTCACGCGCGCCGGATGCGAATGGCGCTGGCGCTGTCGACCACCAGGCTACGTCCGATCTCAACTGGCGTAAAGGGTCAGCGCTCGTGCGAGTGGTCGCTCCGTTGAAGACGGGGACCCTGCCGGCCTGCGGCCGCCCCACTGCTCCGGCGAGCCGTCTCACAAATGGTAAGATTTGCAACGAGCCGAAAAGGGGGATAGCGACCTACCGGCCGCCTAGTTGTCGGATTTTGCGATATACTGGCAGCGCTGAATTGAATTGGGTCAGGAGATCATCTCTTATGGTAAGGCCGACGCCTTGGTTAACGGCTTCTGTTCTGGCCGTAGCAATTGTTGCGGCGAAAGCCAGCGCCGAGGGAGCGCCGACGCGCCCATGTGCCAATGGGGATTTGAATGGGACCTACGTGCTCGTGGACTATCGGGAATTCCCCAATCGCAGTTTTACCATGAGCGTTCAGCAGTTCCCGTACCACTTTCTGGCTTTCTTTTCGCCATCCACGTGGTCGGAAATGGCGTTTAACAATCCGCCCGCCACCCCTGCCAGGGCGATGAATGTCCTAAGATCGGAGATGAAGGGTCACAGCTATAGGTTGCAGGCCGATGGGCGGATCGTCCTCAATCGCGGCCAGAAAGTGCAATTCGCAGGAAGCTGCGCTGTCAGCCTGCACAGCGGGGACGGGTTTCAGGAAAACGATTTGGTTCTGGTGGGCAACGAGGCGGGAGTGGAGTCAGAGTTACACGAACTCTTTCGTCGCTGGACGGGCGAACCGGTGGCGAAGGCCCTCTCGACCTTCGATCCTGCCCCGTCAGCGTCCCACGAGCAGCCGCAGAGCGCAGCAAAATTGCCCGATGTCCAGCCCTCGTTGCCGGACAAGCCCGTCCCCCTCCGCGTGAATGTGGTAAACGGCAGCGGGCCGAACGGGCCTCGCACCCAGGTCTCGGTCGTCGTAACCAATGAGAGTCATGCTCCTCTCAGTGCTTTCATGCTTGTCTTCCGGGGGGCGCAGACCGCGCAAAGATGGAAGGATTCAGACGTGGACGCGTGCCTTGAGCATCGGGTAGCCTGGCAACCCGGACAGCAGTGGACCAAGTATCTTGGAATGCCAATTCAGGTCGGAAACATCGAGATTTTTTTGGGCGCCGCCATATTTTCCGACGGCAGTACGTGGGGAAATCCGGGACGGCTGGCCAAACTGAAGGCGCACCGCGGGAACTGCCAGTGGCCGGGGTCATAAACGGGAGGGGAAAACGCGGGGCGCGGTCGACAAACTGCGTTGCGTGTAGCACGCAAGCCTTCAGGCGTCATGCGACGGCCACCCCTCCGACAAGATCTGGAACCTGCATTGCGGTTGAACTAGCTTTGCCTGCTTCATCGTCGGAAGGCCGAGAAGATTACGATTGAACGCCGGTGAATGCTGAGCTATCTAGAAAGCAGACTGGGGAGCGTTTTATTCCGGCCTGGTAACTTTTGCAACGCGCGGCGAGGCCAATGAAATCAGCCCTCTCAGAGTCTCATCACTCAGTCTCAAAACCGAATGCACGCTGTCGAGTTGGGCCACGGGGTTTCCTCGGCGGGGCTGAGCAGGCTGCACGGGCGCGATCCCGCCGAAAATCGCAAATCTCTGTCTCATAAAAGGCCTCGATTTCGGCTTTGACGGTGGCGCCGGGCCCTGAACAGCGCAAACCCTACCGGCACGGGTTCGGGATACATCCGCTGTGATCGTCGGCCGCTCGGAGGGAGGCCAACCCCAAAGGAACAGCACCAGGGGATCGAGCGGGATGGACTAAGCCTTATTTTAACGCCTGTGCCAGGTCTGCGCGGGTCCTCCGGGACCCGCTAACTAAGGCCGATTAACAATCGGCCTGCAGGTTACCAACGTTACCAACCTGCCCCCGCATAGCGGCAAGCCGTCAAAGGTCGAAGGAAAGGCCGATTGACAATCGGCCTGCAGGTTGTCAACCTGCCCCACAAGCCGGCGGGTCTGGAGACCATTGACAGATCCACAAGAATCGTCGCGGCGCGCGAAGAAACTGATGGATAGTAGTACAGCAGCGTCAAGCCGGCTGCGCTGTGCCGGGGCCCGGAACAGCCTTCAGTCTGGGGATGCGGCTTTCCGCGGGCGGCAGGACAGGGAAGTCGGTATAGGGTCCCGCCTGGTACCAATAAGCCACGGAGAAGTAGTTGTCGGCGCGGTGATTGGCGTGGCCGTGCTCGATGGTGTACTTCAGATACCTGTTGAATGTGATGGGATTGTCGGCGTGCCAGCGGTAAAGGCAATAATCGTCGCGGCCGCCGAAGTCCCACGCGCCGTTGAAATAGTCTTCCGTGCCGGTGCCGGTGATGACGGGGTGGCTCTCGTCGTCCACGAACACCATTTCGTCGCCCTCGCCCATCCAGTAATCCTGATTCTGAAGGACGCCCAGGGTCACACCCATCAAGTGCCCGCGGCCGCGCGTTTCGGCGAAGACGTAGTTGTCCTTTCCGTCGAGATTCTTCAGCTTGTCGGCGTCGCCATTGGTCCGCCAATCGTTGGTGGTGGGCTTGTTCGGCGTCCCCTGGCGGTACTGCGCGTGGAAGTAGAGCACTTCGTCCGGGAGCGCGGGCACGATCTGGTAGTCGATGTTGGAGTAGAACGCCCCCACGCCGCGCGCGCTTTCGTTGGTCGCGGTGATGCGGGCCGACCTGCGGAA